>NZ_AUPJ01000446.1 GCF_000427315.1 Arthrobacter sp. TB 26 | reverse complement strand
CGACAGGCTCCACAGCGAATCTCCGGGGCGGACTGTCACCTCGCTGGTCTGGTCCGCGGGTTGCCGTTGCCGCAACTGGCGTCCCGCCAGGGGGCCGGGTTCTACGACCGGGCTCAGCGGCCGCCATTGGGGATTCGCGACGGGTGCCGCCGGAGTTCCCGTGGCGGCCGGGACCGCCGTCGGAGTCCATGCGGCGGATGCTGCGGGCGTGGCGGATGCAGCGGCGGTGGCGCCGGGGTCGGGCGGAGCGGTGGAGGCTGCGGCCAGTGGTGCGGTGAGGAGTTCGACTCCGACTGCCGCCAGGGCGAGCCGGCGCATAAAGGCCGGGGCAAACTTGCCGGCTGCCGAGGCTGTGCGGACGTTCCCGCTGCGTTCCAGGAAGGCCGCCGCGGCAGCAATGGCCAGGGACATGGCCCACCAGGCGATCACAATCAGGCCGGCCGTGTTCGCTGCGATACCGAGCTGGTCGTCGAACCCGAGGGACTGGTGACGTGCCGGGGAGGACCGCCAGCGCTGGACGAGGCTGCCTCCCGTTCCGGCGAGGAAGAGCCCCAGCAGCAGGACGGCGGCGGCCATGGCCGCGTCGGCGGTGAGCACACGCCGTTGCCCTGGTCGCGGAGATTCTGCTGCCCCCATGTCGGTTGCCCCTATTCATCGGAATATCGCACGTTTGATGCTGTTAGATAACGTTTGATGTATTTAGATCAAGCTTGAACCCGTTTTGCCATGTTTGTCTACAGTTATTTCTCGAGAGTGCGGTTGACCCTTGAGCCGTCCGCGCCTACGCTTTCGCCATGCGCTGGGATGCCCTCTTTGACGATCTGGAGACTCAGATGGCTGCCGGCGCGCGGCTGGATCTCGACGCGGACGTCGCAGAGCGGACGCGGGCGGAGGCGGCAGCGGTGGAGCTCGCGGACCGGCTGCGGGGCTCGCTGGGGCTGCTGATTGTGGTCCAACTGGCGTCGGGATCCACGGTCGAGGGAACCTTGAGCCACGCGGGAAGCCAGGCGCTGGTGCTGGACGAACCACTGCACCAGGTGCTGGTTCCCTATGCCGCGGCGGTGCGCTACCGCGGGCTTTCGCGGGTGGCCGTACCCGAGCCGTCCAGGGTCCGGCAAAGACTTGGCCTGGCCAGCGCCCTGCGCGGGCTGGCACGGGACCGCGCCGCCCTGGCTGTCCTGCTGACCGGTGGCTCAGCGGGGGAAACGGTACTCCGCGGGGTGATTGACAGGGTGGGGCGAGACCACCTTGACCTGGCGGTCACCGGAGACGGCGAGGACCGGCGGACGGCCAACGTCCGGCAGGTGGCGACCATACCCTTTGGTGCGCTGGCCGGGATCAGGTCGGCCCGGACCCCGGGTTACGAGTTGCAGGGTTAGTGGCCGAAGTGCCATGCCGCGGATGGCAGGCCCCACTCAGCGGGTCTTGGACTTTGCTTCTGCGATCATCCGGCTTGCTTCCGCGTACCGCTCCTCGATGTACTGCTCGAGCATCTTCTCCTCAACACGCCACTGGCCGCGTCCGCCCACCTGGATCGCCTTAAGCTCACCGCTGCGCACGAGCGCGTAGGCAGCCGGGGCGTTGATCTGGAGCTGCTCTGCAACGTCGGCAAGGGTCAGGAATCGGGGCATGCTTCCATTTTGCCACCGATGACTCCATCTGAGGGCGTTATCCACAGTTTGCGCTTCTTTGGTCCTGCATCTTCCCGTCAGGGCAGGAAGGCGTAACAATGATGATGCCCGGCCAGTGCCAGGCGGCGACTACGGGGGGAGCGGACGCATGAGTGTGGGCACGGTATCTGGCGGGGCGCGGCTGAAGAAACCATCCTGGAAAGACCCCAGGCTCCTCGTTGGCATCCTGCTCGTCCTGGCCTCCGTCGTGGGCGTCATCTCCCTGGTCGGAGCGGCCGACCAAACCGCTGAGGCCTACACCGCGCGGGAATCGATCGCCGTGGGTGAAAAGCTGACCGTGGACAAACTGAACCGCGTCAAGGTCCGTCTGGGCGACGTCGAGCAGTACTACCTGACTCCCGCGACCGGCGTGCCTGACGGGCTCGTTGCCGTCCAGAGAATCGGCAGGGACCAGCTGGTGCCGCGCGGGAGTTTCGGCGACCCCGATGACCTGGACCGGAAACCGGTCGCCGTCACTGTTGATGAGGCCTTGCCGGCACAGGCAGTGGCCGGCTCCCGGGTGGATGTCTGGGTGGCATTGCCCGATACCCGGAACGGATTCAGTCAGCCGACCCTGCTGTTGCCGGGCGCAGAAATCGCCCAGATCACTCCGGGCAGCACCGCGCTGGGGTCTGCCCGGTCCACGGTCGTGATGGTGCTGGTGACGGACGCGCAGATGCCGAACCTGTTGGGCGCGCAGGCCAACAAGGCGAAGATTTCCGTGGTCTGGAACCCGGGGGGTGCAGGCCAGTGAGCATTCCGGTAGTCACCGTCGGGGACTCGCGCGAGGACCTGGTTGGCCGGCTGGAGCGCCTTCACGGGCCGGTGTCGGTTGTCCGGCGGTGCAACGAACTGGCGGAACTGCTGGCGGCATGCCAGGGCGGCCTGGCCCGTGCCGCGGTCGTGGCCCAGGGCAGCGAGGAGCTGACGGCGTCGCTGGTCGACCGGCTGTCGGCCGTCGGCGTCGCCGTTGTCGCCCTGACCGACAGCCCGGAGGAGAAGGCCCGGCTGCGGGGGATCGGTGTGGCCGCCGAACTCACCGGGGTCGACGCAGCCTCCCTTGCCGGCCGCATCACGGGGGCTGTCGCGCAACTGGCCGGCGCGGACCCGAGGCTCCGGCCGGAGGGCAACTCAGGATTTGCGGACCCCGGCCAGGTTCCCGGTACCTCCGGCGGCACGCCCGCGGAGAGGCCCGATCGGGCCGGTGCGGGGCAGATCATCGCGGTCTGGGGGCCCACCGGTTCGCCGGGCCGGACCATGCTCGCCGCCAACATGGCGGCCGAACTCGCCGCCGAGGGAAAGTCCGTGCTGCTGGTTGACGCCGACAGCTACGGTGCCAGTGTCGCAGCCATGCTTGGCCTGCTGGACGAGGCCGCCGGGCTCGCGCAGGCCTGCCGCCTGGCGGACCAGGGCCTCCTTGACCCGGAGGCGCTGCTCAGAATCGCGGCCCCGGTGGTGACAAGGGCCGGCACTTTCCGTGTGCTGACCGGAATCACCCGGGCGGACCGCTGGACGGAACTCCGTGCTGCAGCACTGTCCCTGGTGCTGGCCAGGGCCCGGCAGGTGGTCGAGGTCATCGTCATTGATACAGGGTTCTGTCTGGAGTCCGACGAAGAACTGAGTTTCGACACGATGGCTCCGCGCCGGAACGCCGCGACGCTGCGGAGCCTTGAACTGGCGGACACGGTGTTCGCTGTGGGGGCGGCTGACTCGATCGGTGTTCCGAGGCTGGTCCGTGGCCTGGCTGAACTTGACGCGGCTGTTCCGCAGGTGACCCCGCGGGTGGTGCTGAACAAGGTCCGTCAGTCCGCCGTGGGACGGTCCCCGGAGCGGCAACTGCGCGACGCATGGGAGCGGTACGGCCCCACAGTACCGCTCTGTGCGTTCCTCCCGGCTGATCCGGTGTCGAGTGATGCGGCACTGCTCTCCGGGTCACTCCTGCTGGAGGCTGCACCTGATTCCCCTCTTCGGAAGGGCATCGCCGCACTGGTATGTGCACCCGTCCAACGAAATAGTCGATCCTCTGTATTTTGTTCCACAGCGAGGCCCCGGGTAAAGGGTTAGGCTCGCTGTGAGGGCCGCAACGAAGCGGCCATGAACTTTTTTTGATGGAGGCGTTTGTCGATGTCGTCTGGGTCCAGCGTGGAGGATCAACCCGTTTCGATCGGTGCCGGAGAAGGCTACCTGAGGGACTACTACGAGCACCTCGCCGAAGAAGACGCCCGGGCGTATCCCGAGGAGTTACTCGCCGCACGGGCAGCGATGCACCGCCACACGGCGGCGAACCGGTTCCCGGGCAGCGCCAGCATCACCATCTCCGACGAAGCCGACCGCAGCGTCGTCTACATCGTCACCGACGACATGCCCTTCCTCGTTGACTCGGTCAACGCGGAACTGGTCCGGCAGAATGCCCCCATCCACCTTGTGATGCACCCGCTGTTCGTCGTGACCCGCAACCGTGAGAGCGGTGAGCTCGTCAAGGTCTCGCGGGTCCCCTCGCACCTGGGCATCTCCAGCGGCGACACCGCGGCCATGCCCAACCTGTCGCACCTGATCGCCCAGGGTGACAACGCCTCCCACATGGAATCGTGGATCGCGGTCGAAATCGACCGTGTCGACGACGCGAAGCGCGCGGCGCTGACCGAGGGAATCGGACGGGTGCTCGCCGATGTGCGGGCCGCCGTCGAGGACTGGCCCAAGATGCGGAACAGGGCTCTCCAGATCGCCGAGGGCCTGGACAAGCTTGCCGATGCCGCGCAGATCGCCGAACTCCGCCAAGCCCAGGAGCTGCTGCGCTGGCTGGATGACGGGAACTTCACGTTCCTCGGGTACCGCGAATACGACCTCAAGAACGAATCCGGCGAGGACGTCCTGGAACCCCGCGAGGAAAGCGGCCTCGGGCTGCTGCGCGGCGGCGCCGACACCCCGCACCAGATCCAGCACCTCACCGAGACCGGCCGGAAGAAGGCACGTGAAAAGCGCGCCCTCGTCATCACCAAGGCCAACTCGCGCTCCACCGTCCACCGCTCCGCCTACCTGGACTACATCGGCGTCAAGAGCTTCGACGCGGCCGGCAACGTCAACGGCGAACGCCGCTTCATCGGGCTCTTCGCCACCACGGCCTACGCCGGATCCGTGCGCGACATCCCGGTGGTCCGCGAAAAGGTAGCAGCGGTGCTCAACGATGCCGGCTTCCCGCCGGACTCGCACTCGGGCAAGGACCTCCTGGGCATCCTCGAAACCTACCCCCGCGACGAGCTCTTCCAGATCGAAATCCCCGATCTGGCCGCCATTGCCACGGGCATCCAGCGGCTTCAGGAACGACGCCGGACCCGGTTGTTCCTCCGCCCGGACATTTACGGCCGCTTTATGTCCGCCCTCGTGTACCTTCCGCGTGACCGGTACACCACCAACGTGCGCCTGCGCATCGAGCAGGAACTCCGTGAAACCTTCGACGCCGTGTCCATCGACTACGAGGCGCGGATGACCGAATCCGCACTGGCGCGGCTCTTCTTCCGGATCAGGCTCCCGAAGAACGCCGATGTCAGCAACGTCAACAGCGACGACCTCGAAAAGCGGCTGGTCCGGGCGGCCCGCTCGTGGAGTGAAGGCATCGCCGAAGTCCTGCGCGCCCGCGCCGACGGAGCCGGCGGCCTCAGGGACGACGGCGCCAAGGAGCTTGCCTCGGTGTGGGCCGAGGCCTTCCCGGCGAGCTACCGCGTTGATTACGAGGTCGAAGATGCCCTGGAGGACATCGCCCGCTTCGAAAAGTACGGCGCCGTGGCCGAGCGCGCCGGGGAAGCCATCAAGGAACAGCCCGGCGTCCATGTCTACCTCCCCGATGGCGCCGGCGCGACGCTTGAAGAGGACGCCCGGGTCAAGCTCTACATGCTCGAGCCCAAGAGCTTGAGCCAGATCCTGCCGTATTTCCACAATTTGGGTCTGGAGGTCCTGGATGAGCGCCCGTTCGAGATCGAAACAGCGGACCACCGCGACTTCTTCCTCTACGACCTGGGCCTGAAGTACCCCGCCGGGGTGGACCCCCTTAAAACGGGGCAGCTGCTCGCCGACTCCTTCGGCGCCGCGGTCTCCGGCGCGGTGGAATCCGACAGCTTCGACCGGCTGGTACTGCGCGAGGGGATGCACTGGCGCCAAGTCGTCGTGCTGCGCGCCTACGCCAAATACATGCGGCAAATGGGCAACACCAACTCCTACGGTTTCCTGGCAGACACCCTCCTGGCCAACCCCGATGTCAACCGAGGGCTCAGTGCCCTGTTCGAAGCCCGCTTCGATCCGGCACTGGGCGAGGACGCGCGCCGCATCAGGCAGGACGAGGTCCTGGCCGGACTGGATGCAGCGATCGAACAGGTCGCAACCCTCGACGCCGACCGGGTGCTGCGGACCTTCAAGAACCTGATCCAGGCGACCCTGCGGACCAACTACTACCAGAACAAGGCGCACCTTAGTTTCAAGCTGGACCCGTCGGCCATTGAGGGCCTGCCGTTCCCGACTCCGATGTTCGAGATCTGGGTCTATTCGCCCCGGGTCGAGGGTGTGCACCTGCGTTTCGGAAAGGTGGCACGCGGCGGGCTCCGCTGGTCGGACCGCCGCGAGGATTTCCGCACCGAGATCCTGGGCCTGGTCAAGGCCCAGACGGTCAAGAACGCCGTGATCGTGCCCACCGGCGCCAAGGGCGGTTTCTACGCCAAGCAGCTCCCGGACCCGGCCTCGGACCGCACTGCGTGGATGGCGGAGGGCATCGAAAGCTACAAGACGTTCATCCGCGGTCTCCTGGACGTGACCGACAACCTCGTGACGACGCCGGAGGGCGAGCAGCTGGTGCCGCCGGCCGCCGTCGTACGGCATGACGACGACGACTCCTACCTCGTGGTCGCCGCCGACAAGGGAACGGCGTCGTTTTCCGACATCGCCAACGGCCTTGCCGCGGAATACGGATTCTGGCTCGGCGACGCTTTCGCCTCCGGCGGCTCCGTCGGCTACGACCACAAAGCCATGGGGATCACGGCCCGGGGTGCGTGGGAATCCGTCAAGCGGCACTTCAGCGAGCTTGACCTGGACACCCAGTCCGAGCCCTTCACCGTTGTCGGTGTCGGCGACATGTCAGGCGACGTGTTCGGCAACGGGATGTTGCTGTCGAAGCACATCCGGTTGCTCGCGGCCTTTGACCACCGGCACATCTTCCTCGACCCCACCCCGGACGAGGCTGTCTCCTTCGCCGAGCGCCAGCGGCTCTTCGAGCTGCCCCGTTCCTCCTGGGACGACTACAACAAAGCACTGATCAGCGAAGGCGGGGGCGTCTTTGCCCGCCAGTCGAAGTCCATCCCGGTCTCGGACCAGGTCAGGTCCGCGCTGGGACTTCCCGACGGGACCACGAAGCTCAGCCCGCCCGAACTGTTGCGCGCGATCCTGCTGGCCCCGGCCGACCTGCTCTACAACGGCGGCATCGGCACCTACGTCAAGGCCAGTACGGAAACCCATTCCGAGGTCGGGGACAAGGCCAACGACTCCATCCGTGTCGACGGCCGGGACCTGCGCGTGAAGGTGGTCGGCGAGGGCGGCAACCTGGGCATGACACAGCGTGGCCGCATCGAAGCGGCCCTCCAGGGCGTCATCCTGAACACCGACGCGATCGACAACTCCGCCGGCGTGGACTGCTCCGACCACGAGGTCAACATCAAGATCTTCGTGGACCGGATGGTGGCCGCGGGGAAACTCGACCCTGCCGAGCGGTCGGAGTTCCTGGCCTCGATGACCGACGAAGTCGGCCGGCTGGTGCTGGAGGACAACATCGACCAGAACATCCTGCTGCTCAACGACCGGATGCGGGTCTCCGAATGGAGCCCCAGCTACGAACGCCTCATGGACTGGCTGGAGAAGTCCGCCGACCTCAAACGCGACCTGGAAGCGCTGCCGACAACGGCGACGCTGCGGGAGAGGCTGGAGCAGGGCCAGGGCCTGACCTCGCCCGAGCTCTCCGTGCTGGCGGCCTACGCCAAAATCGAACTCGCGTCGGCGCTCCGGGACAGCGACTTGTCCGAGGACCCGTGGTTCCGGGCGACCCTGCGGAACTACTTCCCGCAGCAGCTGCGGGACAGGTTCGATGCGGACCTCGACACCCATCCGCTGCGCCGCGAAATCATCGCGACGGTGGTGGCGAACGACATGATCAACATGGGCGGCATCACCTTCGCGTTCCGCGCCATGGAGGAAACCTCGGCCTCCGAGGCCGCTGTCGCCAAAGCGTTCGTGGCGCTCCGTGACGTCTACGAACTGGACATCATGGTCGGGGAACTCAACGAGCTGCCCGCGTCCTTCCCGACCGAGCACTGGAGCACGGTCCACCTGGATATCCGCCGGCTTCTTGACCGGGCCGTCCGGTGGGTCCTGAGCCAGAGCAACGCCTCCCGGCCCATTGCCGAGACCGTTGCCGAGTTCAAGCCGCTGATGGATCCGATGCGGGCACGCCTGCTGGACTACCTGCGCGGCGACGACCGTGCCCGGGTGGCCGAATGGCTTGAGAAGGCGCGCGGCTGGGACCTGCCCGAGGATCTGGCGCACCGTTGGGCCGAACTGTTCGAAAGCTTCGTGCTGCTCGACATCGCCAAGATTGTCCATGCCAGCCCCGAACCCGTCGAGAACATCGCCCATGTGTACTACGCGGTGTTCAACCGCTTCCACGCCGACTCCCTGCTCGAACGCATCACCAAGCTGCCCAGGAAGGACCGCTGGCAGGCCCTGGCCAGGGCGGCCCTCCGAGACGACCTCTACTCGACCGTTTCGGATATGACGACGGCGGTGCTGGAGACAACGCCTCCGGAGATGCCGGCGGAGGAACGGCTTGCGGCCTGGGAAAGCCAGAATGTTGAGCAGCTGGACCGGGCGAAGAGCATGTTTGAAGAGGTGAACGCACTCGAGGCCGATGACATGGCCTCGCTGTCGGTAGCATTGAGGCTCTTGAGGTCAATCGTTCGACGCTAGGCAGCTGCCGCTCCCGGCGTCGCAAATGGAGGTGCTGTGGCAATCTTTACGGACCCTATCAGGGAGCATGCTGATTTCGGGCCGGGGGATGCCGAGTGGCTGCACCTCCTCGTCGGCGACTGGCAGATGGTCGCGGACCTGGCGTTCGCCGACCTGGCGCTGTGGTTTCCGCACCCTGAGTTCGGCTACGTGGCTCTTGCCCACGTCCGCCCCTCCACCACGCATACGGTGTTCCACGCCGACTTCGTGGGGGAGGGGATCAGGTCGGACCTGTTGCCGCTCGTAGACAAGGCGTGGGAGAGCCGGACGATCGAGCGCTCCAATGAGACCAACTGGAGCAGCGACATGGCCCTCCGGGTGGAGGCCGTGCCGATGGTCCGGAACGGCCGGACGCTGGCCATCGTCACGACCCACATGGACCTCTCCAGCTCCCGGATGCCGTCGCGGCTGGAGCTGACCTACCGGCAGTGCGCCTACGACCTGCTGCGGATGGGGACGCTGGGGCTGTGGCCGGACTTCGCCTCGCCCACCGGTTCGCGCCGCGGCGCGCCCCGCGTCGGTGACGGCCTGATCAGGCTCGACGCCGAGGGAATTGTCCAGTACGCGAGTCCCAACGGCGTCTCGGCCTTCCGGCGGCTCGGCGNCGAGTCGCTCGAGGGCCGGAGCCTGGCCGAAGTCACCGCGGGCCTGCTGAAGGACCGCCGCCTGGTGGACGAGACCCTGCCGCTCGTTGTCACGGGACGCATGCCGTGGCGCAGTGAAATCGAGTCCCGCGGGGTCAGCCTGTCCCTGCGTGCCATTCCCCTGCGTGATGAACAGCAACGCTTTGGTGCCCTGGTTCTCTGCCGCGATGTCAGCGAGTTGCGGCGCCGGGAGATGGAACTCGTCACGAAGGACGCCACGATCCGGGAGATCCACCACCGGGTGAAGAACAACCTGCAGACCGTTGCTGCGCTGCTTCGGATGCAGTCGCGGCGCATGGTCAGCGATGAGGCCAAACAGGGACTCGAGCAGGCCATGCGGCGGGTGGCCACGATCGCCCTCGTGCATGAGACGCTGTCGCAGGGCCTGACCCAGAGCGTCGACTTCGATGAGCTCATCGGCCGCCAGTTCCGGCTCTCGGCCGAGGTTGCGTCCCCGTCGCAGCAGGTTAAGACCGCGCGCTCCGGTCTTTTCGGTGAGCTGCCGAGCGACTTCGCCACCCCGCTGGCCCTGGTGATCAACGAGTTGGTGACGAACGCCGTCGAACATGGCCTGGAGGGCCGGACCGGAACCGTCTGGCTGATCGCGGACCGCTCCGAAAGCGAGGACGGCGAGGAGCTGCTCACGGTGACGGTGGCGGATGACGGCGTCGGCATCCCCGCTACCCCCTATGTGGAGGGTCTCGGCCTGCAGATCGTGCGCACCCTGGTGACGAGCGAGTTGGGCGGCAGCATTCAGTGGAAGGCCAGGGAGGGCGGCGGAACGGCTGTCCAGATTGTTTTGAGCCTGGCCAAAGGGTAGTCGGCGGTTAACGGTCAATGGCCGCAGACGGAGGTCTGCGGCCATTGCTGTCCTGCCGGTGAATACGGGTCGCCGGTTTCACCGGCGCCAGGAACCTTGGGTCAGGAACCTTGTGTCAGGAACCTTGTGTCAGGAGGCGCGGCGGGCGCGGGCTGCACGGCGCTTCAGGGCGCGGCGCTCGTCTTCGCTCATGCCGCCCCACACGCCGGCGTCCTGTCCGGACTCAAGGGCCCACTGAAGGCAGGTGTCGACGACGGGGCATCGACGGCAAACACTCTTGGCTTCCTCGATCTGCAGGAGGGCAGGACCGGTGTTTCCTACGGGGAAGAAAAGCTCCGGGTCCTTGTCAAGGCACGCTGCGCGGTTACGCCAATCCATGCTGATCAGTCACTCCATTCCTGGGAACTCGTTAAATGCCTTGTGAAATTATTCACTAGAGGCTTCATAAGAAAGGGGCCCTCTGGGGCCCCCTCGGTCATCTGGATTAAGCGTGTCATGTTAACGCTGCGTAAACAAGGGGTACTTGGCTGCAAAATACCGTGGGATCGTGAGCGATGCATCACATTGGCTGGCGGCGCCCTCACATCTAGACGACTATGTCCGGTATTGTGCCAGTGTGTCAAGAGCCTCTGAAAACCCCTCCGAGCCCGACCGCGACAGCGCTAATGCGGGTACCCCAGCGGGCGGGGCCAGCGCCGGCGTTCCTGCCCGGCCGGCAGGAATCCTGGTGATTGCGGTCATCGTGGCACTGGAAGCGACGGCGCTGCTGGTGGCAGCCATCTGGTACGGAAGCCAGCTGCTGACCGGGGCCCCGGTGCTCTCCTTCTGGGGCGCGGTATTCACGCTGGGGCTCCTCCTGGCCTTCTCCACGTGGCTTTTCGCGGTGTCGACCTTCCTGTTCCGCGGATACCGGTGGCCGCGCGCCGGCGCGCTGGTGGCGCAGCTCTTCACACTCACTATCGGCTTTCCCACGATGTCGGGCGGATACCCCGTGGCGGGCCTGGCCATGCTGGTGCCCGCAGTTCTCGCCATCATTTTGCTCTTCGACAAGCGTGTCATCGCGTTCGCGTCACGCGCCGGCGGCGCACCGCCCGCCCTTTAGGCCGTACCAATCCGGAGCGTCATGGACTGCAGCTGCCGTCTGCGGCGGGCTCAAGCGCCAGCTGCACCGCCCGTGCCCGCCCGTCTGAAATCAGCACTGCGCGGCCCGGGGGAGGGTTCTGCTCGAGTTCGAACCTGACCCCGAACAGGTCTCCGTCCATCAGCGTCCTCGGGGCGACCAGGACACCCCGCCCCTGGCCAACCGCAATCTGCGTCAGCGCTACCCGCTGCCGAACAGTCGGGTTGAAGCCGGCAGTCAGGACCACGCGCCAGCCGAGGCTGTTGAGCAGGAGCAGCCGGCTGTTCGTTTCGGGCGACTGCAGATCGAGGTCGTCCACCAGGAGAATCGCCTTGGGATCCAGTGCCCCGGCGAGGGCGGCGTCATGGATACCTGACCAGTAGCGATCCGGATCTGACGCCACCGGGGGCCGGAGACAGCACGCCGCCGGATTGAGGACAGGCAGGGCCGACAGCAGCGAGCTCTTCCCTGAAGCATGGCCACCGAGGACGGCAAGGACGGCGCCGGGAGGCAAATGGAGGCCGGCCGGGAGGAGTTCGTCGCCTCCGACTCC
The DNA here is from genome assembly GCF_000427315.1 of Arthrobacter sp. TB 26. Classification (GTDB taxonomy): domain Bacteria; phylum Actinomycetota; class Actinomycetes; order Actinomycetales; family Micrococcaceae; genus Arthrobacter. The sequence goes on along the minus strand of NZ_AUPJ01000446.1, from coordinate 47,676 downwards.
GAGCAACAGATGGTCGGGCGGAGGAGGAGGTTTCAAAGCTTCCTGGATGCCGGCGCGGAATATCGGGGTGCCGCTGCCCGCATCGCCCGGGCCGGCACAGGAGCGGACGTCGGCGACCGTCACCCGCTGGGGAAGGCGCTCGATGCGGAACGGCCGGGTCCGCGTAACCCGGGTGCCCGCAGCCCGGACGGCCGGTAGGACAGGCTCGAAGAGCTGTCCCACATGACCGGACGGCGAAGGCGCGATGGAGATCGGCCCAAAAGCGACAACCCGGCCGGCATCCGCCTTGATTGCAGGCAGCCGGGGCCAGGCGAGCCGCCCCTCCTCCGTCGAGCCGGCGGGCAGGAAGATCCGGTTCGGAATGGCCGCGAAGAACCGTGACGTCACGAGCTCGCGTTCACCCGCCACAAGGACCGTGATCCCGGCCCGTGCGCCGTCGCGAACGATGTCCAGGACCAGATCTTCGGCCCAGGCCAGCGGGCCGGATCTGAACGCCGACACCCAGGACCCCCAGCCGCACAGTGCGAGAACGAGGGAAGACCGGGCAACCGGGTGATCGGCGCTCAGCCGTCGGGCCATTTCTTCCGCAATGCGTTCCAGCACCCGCACGGCCCGGCGAAGTTCTTGCAGCCCCACAACAGCCCCGACCCTGGGGGCGCTGACTGCTGCGCCGAGTGATCCGGCAGCGTCAAGGAGGTACACGTGCGATTCGTCATCGCAGGTGAGGAGCTGATCCACGATGAGCCCCAGGACGGCATCGGCACCTCCATTGAGCCCCGGGATCAGTCCCAGGTGGCCGTCTGTGCCCGGATGCCAGCCGAACTCGGCGACGCGTTGCTCCCCGGGAAGGTCCAGCAGCCCCAGCCTGATCCGGGTGCGGCTGCCGTCCGCGGGAAACGGCACGTTCCCGGGGAGTGGGTCCGCGACGGGGCGGCAGGGTTTCCCACTGCCGGTTGCCACCCACGCCACGGCCACTGCTTCCGTCAGTTGAGTCACCGCCACCCGCGACAGTGGCGCGGTGGGGCCGTCCTCCCTGCGGGTGGACGGACCAGCCGGCGCGCGGTTGACGAACTCCATCGCCTCCATCACCGTTGGGCTGCCAGTCATCTCTTCCATCGGCGGCGTGATCGTGGCGGTCTGGAACTCCTCCGGCGCTTCGTTCCCCCGGACCAGGTAGGCACGGCCCGGACTCGTGATCGGGATCGCTGCCGCCAGCCGGGAATTGATGATGTCGATGGATTCCAGCTCGGACTGGACCCTCAAGGCGATGCAGCTGGTCACGTTCGCACGGATGTCCGCGGAAACGGCACCCTGGGGCCGCTGGGTTGCCATGATGAGGTGTATCCCCAGGGAGCGGCCGATGGCAGCAATCCGCATGAGCTCGGCAAGCGCTCCGGGCGCCTCATCGACCAGCATCCTGAATTCGTCGATGAAGATCACCAGATGGGGCAGCGGCGGCCCGGTCGGATCCAGTGCCTCGTACGCCGGGAGATCGGCGGCCCCGTAAGCGGCGAGGAGCTCTTCCCGGCGGCGTACTTCAGCTCTCAGGGACACCAGGGCGCGCGCCACCTCATCAGGGTCGAGATCCGTGAGGAGCCCTACGCAGTGGATGAGGCCGGCCAGCGGGCGCAGGCCTGAGCCGCCCTTGAAATCAATGAACAGCAGATTGACGCGGACGGGTGGATGGGCCGCCGCCAAGCCCGCCGCCAGGGTCCGCAGCAACTCCGATTTGCCGGAGCCGGTGGTGCCCGCCACCAGGAAGTGGGGACCGTCCGTCTGGAGATCCAGCCCCAGTGGGCCGGAACGCCCGGTGCCGAGCACGACGGGTAGACCATGCGCGATGGCGGACACGGCCCAGCGCGCGGATATTTCCGCCGCCGAGACCGGCAGCAGTGCGCCAAGGGAGCAGGCGTCGGGGAGACCCTCCGGGGGAGTTGACTCAGGAGCTCGTGCCCCCAGCCGGCGGCAGTTGCGGTCGAAGACGCCGGCTGGAACAAGATCGGGAACGAACTCCAGCGAGGAGACGGCCGATGAAAGCCGGGCGGTGCGCTCATTGAGCACGAGGGCAGTACCGACTGTCGGAGCCACCGCCGGATTGCCGGCGCAGTCGAGCACCTGCCAGCCGCGACCGAGCGCTGCGGCGCATAGTCCGGCGGTTCCACGAGCCGTGACGATGAGCAGCACGCCGCGTTCATGGCCCGGCCCTGGGCCTGCTGCAAGGGTCTCCAGCGTGGAACCCTCCTGGGCGGAGAGAATAACGGCCGGCAGGAAGCGCGCGGCAAGCAGCTGCGGGGTTGGTCCGTGGATGAGGATCCGGGTCCGCCGGGCCGCGGGGTAGCCGGCGAGCTGCAGCACGATGGATCTGACCATTCCCGCCACAGCCGGTTGAGGGCCACGAAGAGTCGTCACTGTTGTTGCGGGGTCAAGGGTTACAGGCATGAGTCCAAGCAGCGGCGGACGAAAACCGGAATCTGGCGGCTCCAACCTGATATTCGCCCTTTGTTGTGCCTGTCCCAGCCGCAACCAGACGGGGCCCGTTGTGGTGGCAGATACCTTCGGCGCGCTCGGTTCCGCGAAAGAACCTGCAAGGGAAAGTTCGCCGGCGGATGGCGCGGCCCGTCGTCGTCGGTTCTTGTCTTCACGCGCTGCCGCAGCGACTGCCGCCCTCAGTTCCCGGCGCTGTCTTCGGCCCGAAACGACGGGCACCAGAACGGAGACCGCGGACACGGCGGTGAAGGCCAGGAAGATCCACATGCCCGTCAGGATGGCCAGGCCGACACCGATGGCGAGGGGCAGAACCGCAGCCAGCAGGAGGGCCGCCTTGTTGTTGTGCGCAGTGGGATTGCCGACCGCCAACGGTGCCGAGACGTCGGACCCGGCGGCAGCCGGGATGTCTGGGGCACCGCCGAAAAAGAGGGACATCGACGAGCCGCCGCAGTGGATCACGGAGTCTGTGGAGACGGCCGCCGCCCCTACTTTCTTTCCGTCGACACGGATCCCGTTGGCACTCCCGAGATCGCGGAGAGTGACGGCGGAATCAGTGACGTCAAGCTGCGCATGTTCCCGGGACAGCTCGGCATCCGGGATGACAATCTCCGTGCCGCTGCGTCCGATCCGGGACCGCCCGCGCTGGAACGGAAAGATCAAGCCGGCACCCGGCCCGCTATGCACGGCAAGTACGAGTGGTGCTACGTCCAGGACGGAGGACGGCGCAACGCCGACCGCCGGCACGGCGCCATCCACCAGAACGGCACCGTGAACGAGGGGGCGCTCGCCGACTCTTAGCGCAGCCGCCGGGACCCGGCCCACTGTCAGCTCCCCGGTCCCGTAACGCGCGGAGATTGCCGCCTGGAGTTCAATGCCGGGGCACCCGGCGGGCACTTCGATGGCCAGCTCAAGGGGACCGGAGGTGAGCGCGGACCCCGGGGCCGGAACCAGGGTGCAGTGCAGCATCATCAGGGAAGAATCCTTTCCCGCGGCGTCGTTTGAATCCCACGTTAGGGACGTTCGCGACGGCGGGGCGCGGGGGATTCGGGCTATGTGGAAAGCGGTGCCGCCATCGGATAAATATCCGATGACACGGCCGAACGGGGGCCCTGGCGCCAGCCTCGATTCGCCGGTTCACACCCCGCCTCGGGTAGGCTAGAGCAGCAGACAATGCACAACGTTGGGCTGCCCACATTCGAACCAGGAGATTTTGTGACCGCTGACCTCGTCATCGTAGGGTCAGGCTTCTTTGGCCTGACAATCGCAGAACAGGCCGCCACAGAGCTGGGCTTGAAGGTCGTCGTCATCGACCGCCGCCACCACATCGGCGGCAATGCTTACAGCGAAAAGGAAGAGCAGACCGGGATCGAGGTGCACCGTTACGGCGCCCATCTCTTCCACACCTCGAATGAGCGGGTCTGGGAGTACGTGAACCGTTTTACGACGTTCACCAACTACGTTCACAAGGTGTACGGCGTCCACAAGGGCGAGGTCTACTCCCTGCCGATCAACCTGGCGACCATCAACCAGTTCTTCCGCGCCAACCTGACCCCGGGCCAGGCCCAGGAACTGATCAAGGAACAGGCCGGGGAACTTGCCGGGACCGATCCGCAGAACCTGAACGACAAGGGCATCCAGCTCATCGGCCGTCCGCTGTACGAGGCCTTCATCAAGCACTACACCGGCAAGCAGTGGCAGACGGATCCCAAGGACCTGCCCGCAGGCATCATTTCCCGCCTCCCGGTGCGCTACAACTACGACAACCGCTACTTCAACGACAAGTACGAGGGCCTCCCGACCAACGGCTACACCGCGTGGATCGAGAAGATGGCGGAGCACCCGAACATAGAGGTCCGGCTTAACACGGACTTCTTCGACGAGTCGCACGAGTACAGCAAGAACAAGGTTGTCGGCAACATCCCGGTCATCTACACGGGCCCCGTGGACCGCTACTTCGACTTCGCCGAGGGCGACCTCTCCTGGCGCACCATCGACTTCGAGGAAGAAGTGCTCGACGTCGGAGATTTCCAGGGAACGTCGGTGGTCAACTACAACGACGCCGATGTGCCCTACACCCGCATCATCGAGCCGCGCCATTTCCACCCGGAGCGCGACTACCAGACGGAAAAAACCGTCATCATGCGCGAGTTCTCCCGTGCCGCGGAGAAGGGCGATGAGCCCTACTACCCGATCAACACCTCCGCAGACCGGGACCGCCTGCTCAAGTACCGCGATCTGGCGGCGGCCGAGAAGGACGTCCTGTTCGGCGGACGCCTCGGCACGTACAAGTACCTGGACATGCACATGGCGATCGGCTCCGCACTGACCATGTTTGACAACAAGATCCGCCCGCATTTTGAGGGCGGCGCCAAGATTGAGAGCGGGGGAGTGGACGCGTGATGACCTCTGAAGAGTCATCCTCATGGAGCGCTCTTCAGAGGGTGATCCTCCCGTCCGCCGACCAGACGGACACCATCCCGCTGTACGTCGACGCGGGTCCCGCCAGCGGCATCCGGCTGCGGGAGAACGACGAACTGGCGCGCTCCCCGAAGCTGCCCGAAGACAAACTGCAAATGTTCAGCTCGGGAAGCCGCCAGGCGCACTTCGAGGACTTGCTCTCGCGGACGTCCATGCGTGTGCGGTCCGGCGAGCAGATCTCCTTTGGCACCTACTTCAACGCGTTCCCCGCCAGCTACTGGCGACGCTGGACCTCGGTCCGGGACGTCAGGCTCGTCGTCCGGACCACCGGCACCGGTTCAGTGACCGTCTACAAGTCCAACGCCCGGGGTTCCGTGCAGCGGGTCGACGGAAGACACGTTGATGGGGAAACGACGTCGGAATTCGAGCTGTCCCTCAAGCCGTTTGGCGACGGCGGCTGGTACTGGTTCGATCTTGCGGCCAGCTCCACGGAACTGGTACTTCAGAGCGGGCAATGGGAGACCAACGAAGCCGCGCGTGATAGCGGCCAGGTGACCCTGGAAATCACGACGATGAACAAGCCCGACTTCTGCCTGAACAACGCTCGGATCCTCGCGGATAACCTGGACGCCCTCACCAACGTCAAGGAAATCCTGATCGTGGACCAGGGCACGCAAAAGGTCCAAGACCAAGAGGGTTTCGCCGAGGTTGAAGCGTTGCTCGGGGGCAAGTTGCGGGTTATCAATCAGGCAAACTTGGGCGGTTCCGGCGGGTTTGCCCGCGGAATGTACGAGGCAGTGGAAAACGGCAGCGATTACGTCCTGCTGCTCGACGACGATATCGTCGTTGAACCCGAGAGTATTGTTCGGCTGCTCACGTTCGCCGACCGGTGCCGCAAGCCGACGATCGTCGGCGGACACATGTTCGACCTGTACAACCGAAGTGTCCTGCACACCTTCGGTGAAGTGGTCGATCCGTTCCGAATCGTGCCGGCACAGCCTCATGCCGACATGGAGCTTCGCCACGACTTCGGCGTCGCCAACCTCCGGCAGACCGCCTGGCTGCACCGCCGGGTTGACGTCGACTACAACGGCTGGTGGATGTGCCTGATCCCAACGCGCGTGATCAAGGAAATCGGGCTCTCGCTGCCGCTGTTCATCAAATGGGACGACGCCGAATACGGTCTCCGCGCCAGGGAAGCCGGGTACTCCACAGTGTCCCTTCCCGGAGCTGCCGTCTGGCACGTCTCGTGGATGGACAAGGACGACATGGTCGGCTGGCAAGCCTATTTCCACGAACGCAACCGGCTGGTCACGACCTTGATCCACAGCCCGTATCCCAAGGGCGGCCGCGTCCTGCGGGAGTCGGCCCAGGCCGATGTGAAGCATCTTGTGTCCATGCAGTACTTCACCGAACACGGACGCCTTGAGGCGCTGAAAGATATCTTCAAGGGGCCCTCCGAGCTACACCAGGTCCTGGCCTCGAAGCTTCCGGAAATCAATGCGCTGAAATCCGAGTACACGGACGCCCAGCTCAAGGAAAACGTGGACGACTTCCCGGCACCCAAGTTGGGTCGCGGCCCCATGGGAGGTGCCCTCATCGGCATGCCGCGCAAAAAGGACCTGGTTTCCTGGGGCATCAAGACCGTGTCGCGCCAGTTGGTCAAGAATCCTGCGCCGGAGAGCGCGGAACGTCCTCAGGGATTCCTGGCCCACCGCGACAACCGCTGGTTCAGGCTTGCCCACTACGACAGCGTCGTGGTGTCCAATGCTGAGGGCACGGGTGCATCCTGGTACAGGCGTGACCCCAAGAAGCTCAAGTCAATGCTGGCCGAAGCAACACGTCTGCACCTTCGGCTTTACCGCGAGTGGGACAACTTGGCCGAGCAGTACCGCGCAGCCCTTCCCGACATCACGTCCATCGCGGCCTGGAAAAGGACCTTCGACGCCGACTCAAAGGACGGCAGCTAAATGGCCAACCCGGTAGACACGCTTGTAAAACCCGGAAGCGGCCGCGGACTGCTCGACGTCTACGGTGACCGCTTCCTGCTGAAACTGCTCGTACGCAAGGAAATCAAAATCCGCTACCGCGGGTCAGTGCTGGGACTGATGTGGTCCTACGTGAAACCGCTGATGCAGTTTCTGATCTACTTCATCGCGCTGGGCATCTTCCTGAATCTTGAGCACGGCACCCCTAACTACGCGATTTACCTCTTTTCCGGGATCGTGCTGGTCAACTTTTTCACGGAATCCTTGTCCAACGCCACCCGGTCCATCGTTGACAACCGCGACCTCATCCGAAAAATCTACTTGCCGCGCGAGCTATTTCCGGTGGCAACGGTATGGGTTTCGGCCGCCCACTTCCTGCCGCAATTGCTGGTGCTGATCGCTGCCTGCCTGTTCGTGGGGTGGACTCCGTCTGTCCTGCAAATTGCCGCCGCAGTTCTAATCTTCGTGATGGTGGCAGTGCTGGCTACCGGCCTTGGCCTGATGTTCGGCGCGGTCAACGTCTACTTCCGCGACTCCGAGAACATCGTGGACATGATCGTTATGGTTGTCACCTGGGCCTCCCCGGTGCTCTACGTCTGGACCATGGTCGAACGTGTTATGGGGCAGTGGTTCTGGGTCTACATGCTGAACCCGATGACAGTCGCCGTCGAAGTTTTCCATTGGACCTTTTGGGAACCGACGCTGAAGGCGAATCAGCTGGTGAGCGATACGATGCCACCGGACTTGCTGACTTTCTGGCTTCCTGTCTCGCTGCTCATCTCTGTCGCCATCCTCTTCATCGGCCAGTTGATGTTCCGCCGGCTTTCCGTCCACTTCGCACAGGAGCTCTGAGATGTCTTTGCACGGCCATGTAGCCATTAGCTGTATTGGCGTCCGCAAGCAGTTCGTGCTGCGGCATACCCGTTCCCTTAAGGAGGCCTTGGTCTGGCTTGTGCGCGGCCGTAAGGGCGATCTCTCCAAGAAGTTCCTGGCGCTGAATCATGTGTCGCTTGAAGTCAAGCAAGGCGAAACGGTGGCACTGCTGGGCCTAAATGGTTCCGGGAAGTCGACTCTGCTGAAGCTGATCTCCGGGGTTCTGCAGCCCGACGGCGGCACGGTGCGGACGAGGGGTCGAGTCGCCGGGCTCATCGAGGTTGGTGCGGGCTTCCACCACGATCTGAGTGGGCGCGACAACGTCTATCTCAACGGGGCCATCCTCGGGATGTCGGAAAAACAAATTGATGAAATGTTTGATTCCATCGTGGAATTCTCCGAGATCGGTGAATTCATTGACACCGAAGTGAAGTTCTACTCATCGGGCATGTATCTGCGATTGGCTTTTTCGATCGCCGTGCACACTGATCCTGAGGTCTTTCTGATCGATGAGATCCTGGCGGTGGGTGACGAGCCCTTCCAGCGCAAGTGCATCGCGAAAATCAAGGAGCTGGCGGAGAAGGGCAAGACTCTCTTTGTGGTCAGCCACGACCTGGACCTCGTTGCGACGGTCTGTGAGCGCGGTGTCCTGCTTGAACACGGTGAAGTGGTCATGGACGGCAATGTTCACGACGTCGTCGGAGAACTTCGACGCCGATCAGCGTCCGTGTAATTTCCCTAGCGCCGCACAACGTACTGCCACAGGCACGACATTTGTTTAGTCTTCACTTTGACGAAAGGTGCTGCACACGCGATCCAGGCGTTTCCCTGCGCACGGGCACAGGGACGGGTTGAGCCTCTACAATCCCTCAGCAGGGCAACCGATGAGTCGATAACCGGATGATCGTGGACCGCGTCCGCTCCCTGGCGAGTCGACTGCGGGGAACACTCCGGACCCGTGAGTCCGGGTTCACGGCGCAGCCCTGATATGACTTGAGGTGCAGTTCCCCTGAAGGTTGTGAACAGCATGGCGTTATGTAAAGGGCGGCGAGGGCATCCGGTACCGATTTGGATTACCACACTCGTCTCGACGCTGGGAGGCCCTCGTGTCCTACGTTACCTAGTGCACAAATCCTCAACGAAGAGACGAAGAAGCCGGCGCCCCTTCTGGCTGCGCGGCGCCGCGTCCTTAGCCGGCCACGGGTTCGCCATCTACGCTTCAGAAACCGGGCCCCCATCCTCCGCGTCCACAACGTCCGGGGAATCTACAGCCAAGACGGTGGTGCTGCTCCGGCAAGGAGCCGATGCAATCAGCGGGAACCTGTGGTGGGTTGTGATTCAACGAGCACCGGGGCGTCGGATCGGCCGGCCGCAGTACGAACAGCGCCTCCTCGGGAGTGGCCTCGCCGGAGTACCGCTGGGCCACCGACCAGCAAACGGTAGAGCAAATAGCAGCCGGCCGCCAGGACGGCCATGTAGGCCACGGTAAGGCCCTGCCAAGTGAGTGGCGGCTGCCAGATCGGATCAAACATCTCAGTCCAGTTAGTGCGTACGATGATGCCGACCGTGTAGCGCCGGAATCCGAAGAGCATCAGGTAAACGTGGGCCAGTCCCATCAGAACCAGTGACCAGCGCACGGCAGACTTTTTCCAGGGCGTGATCCTGAACGGCATGAAGCGGGCCGCCACTCCCGCGGCCAGTAAGAGAACAACCACAAGTGCCATTAGATAGCGGCCTTGCCATATCCACCCGAGGCTCTGAATCGTGGACGCCTGCAGCGCCGCTGGAAGAACGATGACCAGAGGAACCAGGATGGCAAGGCCCCAACGGCCCCTGACGGGGCGGGAGGTCATTCCGACCAGGAGCAAAAGCCCGAAGGCCATCACCCACGTCATCTGCACCGCGGCGGGGGCAGGGGTGTCGAGCCAGCCAAGAACGCCGACGTATTCGATTACATAATTGAAGGTCCGGTCCAGCATCGTGGCGAAAGCCTGGTCTGGCGCGATCTCAGTTGGGCTGGCCAACAGGCTGTCGAAACTCTTTGCGGTCATGAGCCAAAAAAGGGCAAACGCGCAGGAAAGCGCGGTGGCGCCGGCGGCAAGCCACACAAATTTGTCCTTCATGATCAGGACAAACCGACGGATCCCGAAAGCTGCCGTCGCCGCACCGACGGCAAGAAATAGCCAGAGTAGGGAAAGCGGACGGGTGTTGGCAAGAAGCGAGGCCGCGATTGCCAGAGCCACGATATTCCAGCGGACGCTCCTCAGCCGTTCCGCATTCTCCAGGACAACGCAGAGATGCATAAATACAGCGGCCGCTGTGGTGATCTCCAGGGCGTTGGGGTTTATGCCCCCGCTGAGGAACAGAACGCCGGGGGTGACGGTCACTGCGACGGCTATGAGGGGAAGTCGGGGACGGCGCAGCGCCGAGGCGGCTGCAAAGACCGAGGCCAGGACAGCGGCGTTGAGGAGACCGCTGATGATGCGCATCGTGTAGATGGCCGCCTCGCCTCCCATGACGCGGGAGGGCAGGCCTACGAGGACGTAATACACGGGGTTGTAATTGCCGGCGCTGGTTTCACCGGTACCCAAGCTGCGGTCCAAGCTAACCTTGGGGGCGCAGGCGGGGGTCACGTCGGGCTTAAAGGCGCTGCACTGCTGCGCTCGAATTTCGGCGATATAACGGGGCACCTGTACCTGGAGCTGGGCACCCTGGACTCCTGTTGATTCCCCGCTGAACTGGCCCCGAGCAACGGCGGCCGCTTTGATGGTATGCGCCGGTTCGTCGGGCAGGGACATGATTGGAGATGCCAGGCACCAGATCGTCGTCAGCAGACCAATTATTACGAACGCGGCAACAAAGACCGGCAGCTGGCCGAGGCGGGGATTGCGTTCACGGCGGGGGGGAGTCATAAGGGAAGGCACAGGTATCATGGTAGCTTCAGGTTACTAGGTGACTGCCGTCGAATGGCCTCAAGCTTGCCCGCGGCGACGCCCGGAACGGTAAACTGACTGCGACGGGACGGACAGAGTTTCCCCGCTTGCCCATGACTTCCATGACTAGAAGCGAAGAGAGACCCGCAAACGCTATGGCACTCCGCCCCGAAAAGATGACCTCCCAAACGCCGGCGCGCCAACGGATCATGGAGTTCCTGCATCGCAGCCCGTTTCTGAAGTTCCTGATCGTCGGGGTGTTGTCCTTTGCGCTTGATCTGGGGCTTCTGGTGGCCCTGCATGAAGGCCTCAATGTTGACCTGGTGATCGCTACGCCCATCGCTTTTCTCACCAGCCTCGTCTTCAATTTTGCCCTTCAGCGATCGTTTACTTTCCGGGCCATGAACAGCCGGACGGTAAGTGCTGCAAAGTATATAGCTTTGGTCATCGTGAATGTAGTGGTCACGGATCTCATCGTCACCGGTTTCGACAATCTGGACTGGGCATACGGAATCGGCAAGGTTGTGGCCACCGTATTAACGACGGGGTGGAACTTCCTCCTCTATCGTCACTGGATCTTCCGGCACGAACCTGCCCGGGACGGCGAACCTTCCCCTGATACTGAACCAGCGCCCTAGCCAGTTCATCTGCGCCCGACCTTTCGTGCCGTTCCCTGAAGCGGATGAATCGGCTGGTGCCCAACGGCGCCGGCCGGCCCGGGGAGCACTGGTTGTGTCTGGTTCTTAGGGCCCCTGCGGGCCGATCACGGCTTCGCATTTCCCCATTAGGGGGTGCGGCGATCCACGCCCTTCCCGCCCTGCTCGCAGATCGTCCCGCCCGAAGCGGCGACTAGTGCGACCCCACCTGCGAGCGCCCAATAGCCGTGAGCAATCCTGCCTGCGTCCTGCGCCCCGCACTCACTCGCCGAAGTGAAGAGACGTATCCACATTGGATTCTTCTTGAGTGGACACGTCACTTGGATGGCGCTGCCAAGGGCTATGAGTCGCGGCGGCGGCTCCGTGCCCGGGGCAGCTGGACCAGTACGGCCCCCGGAAACAGGAACCGGAAAAGCCCGGAGGCCGCGGTCACCATGACGGCAAGGTACATCAGTGTGAGCAGGAACCAGCTCAGAGGTGGCTGCCATTGCACGCCGTTGATCATGGCATGCCAGTTCCCGCCGCCGAACGTTCCCACAACATAGCGTCGGAGGACAAAGGCGAAGGCAAGAAGATGGCAAAATACGGCGGACCAGAGGAAAACACGGGCAACACTTTGCGCGCCGGCCGATTGGGGGAAATGCAGCCTGCGGGCGGTCATTCCAACCGCGATTAGCAAGACGACGACAAGAGGCAGGTTGTACCTTCCCTGCCAAACAAATCCCATGGACTTCCAGATGGACGCCTGAAGGATCGCTGGAACGAAGATAAGCATCGCCAAGGCGGCCCAGGCGCCAAGCGTGGTTTTGAAGGGTCGGATCAGCATCGGCAGAAGGACTGCAACGCCGAAGACCATGCTCCACAACATGACCACGGCCGTCGGAACGGGCGTGTCCAGCCAGCCCATGACGCCGACGTACTGCTGGAGGAACTCGGGGGCTTTCTCGACCATGGTCAGGAACGCGCGAGAGATCGAAACGCCCGGTTGGGGGTTGGCTATACCCTCCGGGGCCACACCGGAGTTGGCTGGGGCGTGAAGCATCAAGTAGATCCAGTAGATCCCCAGTAAGACCCCTGGCACGGTGAGGGCCGCTCCGGTGAGAACAAGCCGGTTTCGGAAGGCGGCCTTGATCTCGGCGCCCCGGAACAGGAGAACTCCCGAAATCAGGGCGCACAGCAGCCAGACCAGCGACACTTGCCGGGTATTGGCGAGGACCACGGTCGACGCAATGACAGTGACGACTGCGGGCAAAACGTGCCTCACCCGGTGGGCGTTATCGAGCGTTACGACGAAGCCGCAGAACGCCGCCATGGTGGCCGCAACCTCCAGAGAATTCGGGTTGATGCCCGCGGCGAGGAAGAGAACCATGGGAGTCACCGCGAGGCTGGCCATGAGCACGGGGACCCGGGGTTGCCGCAGTTGTGCAAGGGCCGTGAAGCCGGCCGCGTAGAAAGCGGCGGAAAGCAGAGCGCTAAGGATTCGCATGGCGAACAACGCGGGCTGTCCGGTGAGCAACAAACTGGGCAGCCCGACAATCCAGTAATACATCGGATTATAGGATCCCGCTGAAGTGACGCCAATGGCTTCATCGTTGGCGTCTGAGGGGATCGCGGGGGCGCAGTTTGCTGCGGTGTCCTGCCGGAACTTGAAGCAGTCCTGGGCGTGAAGATTGGCGATGTAGGCGGGCACCCGCACGTGAACGCCGTGTCCGAAGGACGTCCCTTCTTCAATGGTGATCTGGCCGCGGACCACAGCGGCGGCCTTGATTGTGTGTGCGGGCTCGTCGGGAAACGCCATAAGCGGAGTTGCGAGCGACCAGAGTGAAACTGCTGAAAATATCAGCAGGAATAACTTGCCGAACAACGTCCACGGCGAAGAGGCCGTGGCTTTTTTCGCGGGCACAGGAGTTTCTCCCTTGGGTGCGGGAGTCTTGTCCTGGTTGTGTATTTGAACCGTCGCCATTACCTCTACCCTTTGTCCGTCGTGATGGCCCGGACCTGCTTCAGGGCCGCGGCGGTCGTCTGTTCGCTAGGCGGCAATGAGCTGGAGTAGACGATGGCATCCCTCTGACCTTGCCTGCTCAGAACAGACTCGCCCCAAGAACGGACAAGGCTGGCCGTGGCCTCATTGCGGTACCGGGTGCAGAAGTACTGGTTCTCGAGTACGGCCAGGGCATACCCCTTACTGCCGTCGAGCCGTTGCTCCACGACGCGTGGGACGGATTCCACGGTTTCGCCCGCGGCAATCGCCGCCAACGTGGATTCATTTCCGAAATCTTGGTAGACGTCGCCGAACTTAAGGCGGGCCACGGAAAATCGTGAACCGATGATCGCTGTATCAAGGACCGCTATTGCTCCTGTAGTTTCCTCGACCTTCTGGGCTACATCGCTGACTTTTTCCCCGATGGCTCTGACCGTGCCGCTGGGCCATTCACTGCCGCTGGAGTCGGGCCACAAACCGGGGGCCTCGGCGGCCAGATATTTATTCACAGCGTGGGTCACGTCCGACGGTGACTTCTCAAGGACGGGGACCACGTCAATGGAAGGAAGAGAGACGCCCGGGTTGGCCGCCTCAATCTGCGGATCGTCCCACTTAGTGATCTTTCCCCGCAGGATGCCTGAGAGGAGAGGCGCATCAAGCTGCAGGTTTTGGATCTCGTCGAGATTGAATGCAACGCCGACGGGGACAACGGCGACAGGCACGGAAATCAGTCCGTCGCGGCCGCAGACCGACTGCCCGTTGGATGCCGTGCCGGACTCCAACGCCGCGTCGCCGGCCGCGAAGTAGGAGAGCCCGTTGGTCAGGGCGGTCTTGCCGACCTCCGCACCGTCAGGGGAATAAGCGATTGACACGCCCGCGTGATCCTTCTTCCAGTTCTTCGCCCAGGCGGCGACCGCGCCCTGCTGCGACACCGTACCGATGCCGATCAAGGCGCCTTCAACAGTTCCGGCTGGAGTTTGCGCTGCACACGCGGACAGGAAGGTGGCCAGTACGCTCACCGCGGATAGAGCCCGGAGACGCGAAGCTCGTGAAGGTCGGGAACGGGAGCTACGGGAATTTCGCACGGTTATAGCCTACTTGGCTGAATGCCGCTCGCCTGACTCCACACGCGCTCCGCCTCGGGTTTGGGTGGTCCGGACGGGCACCCGGCCTGGCTGCCGCATGGGAACGGCCGGCTGTCGCGTAGAATATGCAAGGCCGGAACTCGCAAGGCGAATGGCATACCGATGCCTTGATCGGATGAAGGTGGAGCTGCTGGCCGCTCCCGGAAGGTTCGAATGTCCTGGTGGTCTGTGGTTCCGGAATTCATCATGGCAGTCGTTATTTTGTTTGGCCCCGGCCTGTTGATCGGAGTTTCGGCAGGTCTTCGGCGATTCGCTTTGGTGGCCCTGGCGCCCGGTTTTTCCGTCACTGTCATAGCCGGGACGGCCGTTCTGGCTGATTTCGTCGGAATCCCGTGGTCACTGGGGCCCGTAGTGCTGGGCACGTTTGTCTGTGTGGTGGGCGTCTTCTTGACCTGCCGCGGATGGCGCGGAATTCGGCCGCTGGGTTTCCGGCGGCGTGCCGCAGAGGTGCGTCTGCGGCCGGTCGGGTGGAGGGGCACACTCCTGGTGACCGCGGCCGTCGTTCTGGCGGCTGTGACTGTCGGTTCACGGCTGATCGGAGCCTTCGGCGAGCCGGAGGCGTTCTCGCAGACGTTTGACAATGTCTTCCATCTCAACGCCATCCGCTACATTCTGGAGACCGGCTCCGGCTCGGCGCTGACCGTTGGCGCCATGACTGGCGGGGGGTTCTACCCAACGGCCTGGCACGATCTGGTGTCCCTCGCGGTTCAACTGACGGACGTTCCAATCCCAGTTGCCGTCAACTTGGTGAACGTCTGCATCGGTGCGCTCGTTTGGCCGCTGTCGTGCATCTTTCTCGCACGTGTCGTCGTGGGACCGACACTGGCCGCCACGTGGGTTGCAGCGGTGCTTTCGGCGGCGTTCGGCGCATTCCCGCTCCTGATGGTCGATTTTGGCGTGCTGTATCCGAATTTCCTCGGTATCAGCATCCTGCCAGCTGCGTTGGCGTTAGGTCTGCAGGCCATGGGCCTCGGTACCGCGCAGGGGGAGGGTCGCGCACTTTCCCTGATCTCACTCGTGCTGACGCTTCCCGGCCTCGCGCTGGCCCACCCGAGTTCCATCATGGCTCTTCTCGTGTTTCTGGCCCCGGCAGCATTGTGCCGGTGGTGGCTGTCCTTACGTGAGACCGTCCGCCGCCGCGGCGTCTGCCTCGGTTCCGTGGGTATCCATGCCCTGGTCCTCTCGGGCTCCGCGTTCGCCGCCGTCGTGCTTTGGATGACGGTCCGACCGCCCAAGGAGGCCGCGTTCTGGCCTGCAGTCGAGAGCCCCTACCGTGCCGTTTTCGAAGTGATCACGAGTTCGGCCATTGACCGTCCGGTCTCGTGGGCGGTTATGATCCTGGCTCTGGCGGGGCTGGTGCACCTCGTCCGCAAACCGGGCATGTGGTGGCTGCTGGGAGTCTACGGTGTGGCGGGGCTGCTTTTCGTTGTGGCGGCGTCGTTCCGGTCCGGACGGATCCGGGACTTCGTCACCGGCATCTGGTATAACGATCCGCCACGGCTTGCCGCGCTGCTCCCTGTGGCGATCCTGCCGGTGGCCGTTGTAGGTGCCGTGGAACTCTGGAAGTGGGGAAAGAGGCGCGCCTTGCGGACTGCTCGGCAGTGGCCGTCCGGCCGGCGCCGTCTTGTCCTTCAGGCCGGGGGAGCCGGACTCCTAGCGTTGCTTCTGGTCACCACCCAGCAAGGCAATGTCGACGCCGCGCAAACCGCTGCCGCCCGAATGTACCGTGTGGAAGCGTCGTCGCCCCTCGTCAGTTCCGATGAGCTGGCGCTGCTGGGGCGACTGGATAGTCACGTGCCGCCCGGGGCTGTCATCGTTGGGAACCCGTGGAACGGCAGCTCGCTGGCCTACGCCCTGGCCGATCGGAAGGCCCTCCAGCTCCACATCCTCGGTGCAATCCCGCCCGGCACCCAGCTGCTCTACGACCGGCTGAGGGATGCGACGACCGATCCCGCTGTGTGCGAGGCCGTCAGGGAGCTAAACGTTGGCTACGTTCTTGATTTTGGCCACCATGAGGTCAACTTCGGGGATGAACGCCGGGACGTCTTTACCGGTCTGGACGATCTGGTCGGCAGTGGCGCAGCCGAGCTGATCGATTCCCAAGGAACCGCCCGGCTGTTACGGATCACGGCCTGCGGCTAGAGGTCGGCTTCAGATATTGCGGATTCATCACTGACCGGTGAGGCTGGGCTCCGCCGGATCCTGGAGGCCGAATACAGCAGTGCGACACCTTGAACGGCGCAAACAACAAACTCCCCGATGGCCAAGCCAAGCGCGCCGCCTGCTCCCTGCATGAACGTGCTGAGGACAAGCATCGCTGGCAGGCCGACCGCCGCGCCGGCCACGGTGCTCCAGAACACGGCCCTGATGCGTCCTGCCGGCACCAACCAGTGCGACCCCGTGGAGGTGTTGATGGAGACGAAGAGGAATGCCACGCCAAACCAGAAGCAGGTTGCAACGTCGGCGGCCAGCGGCTGGCCGAAGAGCAATTTCGTGACCCAGGGTCCCAGGAGGGCGAATCCGGCAAGACCCGCGAGTCCCAGCACCGTGTGGCTAAGCAGGGAAAACTTCCGACGTATGAGGTGATCGCCGTCGATTTCCGCCACCCACCCCTGAAGGCTGCTGCCCAAGGCGCCAACGGCCATGAGACCGATGCGGAAGAGCTTCTCAGCGGACACGAATACCGCAAGGCCTGATGGCAAAGCGGAGGCCGCTACGACGAGAATCGGGGTGGCTGAGTATGCGGCAGCGGCCATTGTGGTTCCGGACGCGGCTCGTAGAGCCCAGATTTCCTTGATGACGGGAAGGGCATGAAGGTCGGCATAATCTTGGCGCTTGCTGTACCGGCGGGTGAAGAAGAACGTCCCGAGCAGTCCGCCGGCCAGGATTGCGGCCGGATACAGGATGATCAGTCCCGTGGCCAAAAGAACGGGGACGCAGACGATGGTGGCAATGATCCTGGGCAGGACATCGTAGCGGGCGATCTTGCCGGCCTCGCCCGTGGCAATGCAATACCACGCTGGCGACAAACCCGCGGCCGCTTGTGCCCCGGCCATCAGGAAAGTCTCCCAAAAGTGCCCGGCGCCGCCGTAGAGCGCAGCGATGCCTGCCAGGACCGGGAGGCAGACGGCAAATGCCATGAGTCGTGTGAGCAAACTGATGGCATAGAGACGACGGCGGAGCCCGGGGTCGCTGGTCCCTGCGACGCGTGCCGGCCCCGACAACGTCCAGCCCAAGGCTACGAGAATCGCAGCCAGGGAACCGACGGCCTGTCCGACGGCAAGGGAATTCCATGTGCCCTCGCCGCCGACGCGGGCGATGTAAGGCAGAAGCAGGAAAGGCGCGAGCGAAGACAGGAGTGGCAGGCCGGCGAATGCGCCGATCCGTTTTGCCATGGCACGGGAGCTGCTCAACGAAGGACGCCCCGTCCCGGGCGCCTAGGGTGAGTCACCTTACTCATTCAGGTAATCGTAGGCATCTTTGCCGAACCGCTGTTCGACAAAGATGTCCGACACTTCGCGTTTGAAGCGCTCCTTCTCGCTCAGGATCGCTGCCCGGTACGAATCCTGTTTGGCGATCTCCCGAGGGAGGTCCGCCATCAGACGCGGGAGGAGGTCTGCGGAGGAGGACACCTCCGCGGGCCCGGGCGTAATCTTGTGTTCCCACGGAATTGGCACATCCGCGTAAAAAGCGCCCGAGCCTCTCCGGCCTACCACGGTGAGCGCGCCCGACAGGGCTGCCTCACGCGGCATCCGGTCCTTCCCCGGGTGGAAGCCCAGATCGAGGTAGATCCCGCACTCCCCGAGCGTTTCCGTCACTTCGGTCCGCGTCATGCCCTGAATGGGGCGCCATTCAATGGACGGGTCGCAGACTTTCATGACCTCGCGGATGATGTCCCCACCCTTGACTGGGTTGAACGTCACGAGACGGTGGTTCCTGGAGCCGTTCTCGTCTTTGGAGAGGAACTCGGCGCTCGGGGTGTAGTCCGAAAGAAGGGAGGGCACGACGTTGAGGTGGGAGAAGAGGAAAGCCCAGGCGTATGAGGACTGCACCGCGTGAACAATGCGGCTCCGCTTGAGGCTGCGCGGATCAACGCGGTTCTTCACTGCGCTCAACCGCGGAACCAGTGTCTCCTTGAGCGAGGACCACGGCCCGGCCGTGGACCTCAGGGCGGTGCGTCCGGCAACGAAGGTGGGTGAATAGTCGATGCTGAGCCACCAGCAGACCGGAGTGGCGTGCTTGTAGGCATGCAAATCCGCCACGTAAACCTCAGGAACGACCACGACGTTGCCCTCGGCGTCCACGGGCGCTGGCGCCTCGGGTGCGTTGTAGATCTCGAACTGCTCCGCACGTGGGGTTGCCGACGTTGCGGGATGCGGGACGAGGTAGGCGTCCTGGCCGAGTTCACGGAGCATGTCCACTAGCTGGTGGAGGGCTTCGGGCCCGCCGGTGCGCAGCCCGCGGGGATAGACGACATAGATCTTGCGTGAATTCTCGAACATCAACAGAACTTTCAGGTAGTGGCGGGTACTGGCCGGAAGCGGCGATGCTCAGCGCAACCGGGCGGCCAGCTGTTCGTCAATCTTTCCCAGCCGGCCGCGCATGGCATCGCGGATGCCACTGACGGTGGCAAGAACGTGTTTGCGACGGTTCGGGCCGTAAACGAGGCGGACGATGTGGCTCTGGAGTTCCATGCCCATGCGACGGATGACCCATTGCGGCTGCTGCCGGAAGTACCTGCGAGCCATGACCAGTGAATTTCTGGTGATGTAGTACACCCGGAATGGCGCATGGTAGTGAACAAATAGTTTCTTCTGCCCCAGCCGTGCGTGCCAGCCCAGTACCCGCAACGGGCGGGCGTCGCCGAGGGAATGTTCCAGGTTGCAGCCCGGGCCAGCAATTGCCCGGAGGCCGGCGTTGCGGACCCTCGCATTAAACTCCGAATCGACGCAGTCGATGAAGAGGGACTCGTCGAGGTATCCAACACGATCGAATACCGCGGAGCGGATCAGGGTCCCCGACTGCATGGGGTCAAATACCTCGGCTTCCGGACCTGCGTTCAGGACCGGCAGAGGCACGCCGTTGTGCAACTGCGCGCAGACCATCGCAACGGTTTCAGGATCCCTGGAACTCTTTTCGGCACCCAGCGCCTGCCGGATGTAATCCCCGTTGAATCGTGAATCCTGGTCCATCGTGACCACCCACTCGGGAGCCCAGCGTGTGCGCGCGGCCTGAATGCCAGTGTTGAGGGCTGCCGCGATTCCCGAGTTCGCCCCAAGGGAGATAACCACCGCACCCAGCGCTTCCATCTCGCCCAATAAGGTAGAAACTTCGGCGGTTGACCCGTCGTTGACCACGACAACTTGAGATACGTACCGCAGAAGCCAACGAACATTCTCGACGGCGGCCGCTGCCGGGTTGAAGACTGAAACTACGGCTGCCACGTTCCCGAATTGGCTGGGGGTCATAAGGACGTCAGTCATAGGGGTGGGGTGCACTTCCGTGGCCGTAGGGGATTGTTCATACGGCTTCCCGCCTGGATCGGCGCTCACAGTGCGGCCGCGTTCCGTGCGCGGTGCCAGGCGACAGCGATGTTCTTCGCGAAGCTGATCCGGGCTTTCAGGATTTTGGGCAGACCCCGCATGCCAGCGGGCGTGAGATTCTTGCCATGAAGGCGGTGCAGGATGGTGTTTGCTTCCAGGTAAGTAATGGATCGGTTCATGTTTCCCACAAGGGCGATCCACTGATCGTGAGATTCGGTCATATGCGGCGGAAACGGCAGGATTTGCCCAAGAAGTTCCCTGCGGAAGGCCATCGCACACCCCCAATGCAGCCGGTAGCCCACGAGAATTCCGATGATGTTCCGTACCCTGTGCCGGGAATCTTTGGCGCGAAGGCGGATCTCGTGGAACCGCCCGACGGGGCCTTCAATATGCTCGCAGTTACTGACGACCATCTGGTGTCCCTCAAGCGCACCAATCATAAGTTCAACGCGGCCGGGGATCCAGATATCGTCCTGATCCGAGAGGAAGACGTATTCGCCGCGGGCTTCAGCCAGGGCGCGTTCGAAGGTGCGGACGTAACCGGCGTTGGTCGACGCTTCGATCAGACGAATGCGGGGGTCTTCGACCGCCCTGACGATCTTGGCGGTGGTATCGGTCGACGCATCGTTGACGACGACGAGCTCATCGTGAACGCCCAACTCCGCAAGGATGGAATCAATCTGCTCTTCGATATGAAGGGCGCCATTGTAGGCAGCCATGCAAACAGAGATGCGGGGCACGACGGTGGAAGGGTCATCCATGCGGAGGGAAGTCGCTTTCTTTTTGCCTTGGGGAGGCGTCGGGCGGGCTCTGACCAAACACCCACCAGTCTAGCAAGTTGCCGCTGCGGCCCGGATTGGCCACGTCTGCCCATATAATCAGAGGGCCTCGCGGAGCGATAGATGAATCCGCGCGCATATCTGTGAAGCGGCCAATCTAGACACCAATGGCTGAACCCACCGGAAGGAACCAAAGGTCCATGACCGTTGATGTGATGTTGCCTTACTATGGCGATGTAGACCAGATGAAACTGGCGGCCCAGAGCGTCATGAGCCAGCAGTATCAGGACTGGCGGCTCGTGGTCATCGACGATGGCTACCCCGATCCCGAACCTGCGCGTTGGTTCGCTTCCATCGAGGATCCCCGGGTAACCTACCAGCGCAACGAAGAGAACCTCGGCGCCAACGGAAACTACCGCAAAGCACTCGGCCTTGTCGAGGCACCATACGTCGTGATCATGGGTGCCGACGACGTTATGCTTCCCAATTACCTTGAAGTCGTTGTCAGCGCCTTCGCGGAGTACCCCGGAGCGGACGTTGTACAGCCGGGTGTGCAAGTTATTGATGAGAAAGGCATTGCCTGTACTCCTCTCGTGGATGCAGTTAAGAAGGTCTATGCGCCCAAGACGAGCAAACGAATCGAGCTCAAAGGCGAAGCGATGGCCACCAGTCTGGTGCGGGCGGACTGGGCCTATTTCCCCTCGCTGGCATGGCGCTCCGAAACCATCACCCGCATCGGCTTCACCGAAGGACTCGACGTCGTCCAGGACCTGGCTCTTCTGCTGGACATCGCCGCGGAGCACGGCTCCATGGTTGTCGACCCGGTTCTGGCTTTCCTTTACCGCCGCCATTCCGCCTCCGATTCGTCCGTCCGGGCCCTCGACGGTCGCCGCTTTGACGAGGAGCGTCGTTTCTTCGCGCAGCAGGCTGAGCGTTTCGCCGGCCTTGGCTGGAACCGGGCTGCCCGGGCCGCCCGATTCCACACCACGTCGCGACTCAATGCGGCGTCGATGGTTTTGAAATCTGTGGCCAAGGGCCGCGTAGACTCCCTGCCGCGTCTGGTGAAGCACATCGTGAGCTAGAGACAGTTCCCTGACCGCCCAAGACGACGGTGGGTGGCACGCTATTNGTGCCACCCACCGTCGTTTATTTGGCCTACTTGTCAGCGACGGGTCTCCCGTTCGCCACCGGGTGCTGGGCGGCATCCCGGGATTCCGGCGGCCGGAGAGCCCGAAGATCCTGGAGGTCGGAGCGCAGGATGGCAACTTCTTCCGCGAGGATGCGCACCTCATCTTCTGCCTGGGACTGCTCGTGGGACAAGTGGAGGCAGACTCCCACAAGCAAAATCAGGGTCATGATGAACAGGAGATTCGCCGGGATCTGGATTCCCACAAGGCTGCTGGCTTGGTCGAGAAGTTGGGGAAAGATCGACAGTATGAGCGTTCCGATGCCAACGATGATCCACAGAACCGCATATTTTTCCCGCAGCTTCTGCCTACGCAGCATCTCAAACACGTAGATGAGGATCGCCACGACGACGATGAGGCCCATTATGAGTGCCATTTGAAATCCTAGTTGGTCGAAGGGGTTGACCGCTTGCGGGTCAACGCGAAGAGCAGGGCAAGGCCTGAGCGGCCCAGATACAGGGCCGCCTTGATCGGGTCGTGGCTGGGCTGTCCGCCCTGGCGTTCGCGCATGGAGACCGGTACCTGTCGGACTTTGCATCCTGATCTGACCGCCACGACGAGGGAGTCGATGGTGTCACCGAGATATTCAGCTGGGTAGTGGTCCACATACTGCCGGATGGCTTTTTCATTTGCGGCGCGAAAGCCGGAGGTGACGTCCGTCAGGCGAGTACCGGCAATGCGGGACAGGCTCCAAGCCAACACGCCCATCGCCCACTTTCTGGGGCCACGCACTTCATACGTCCCTTTGTCCGCAAAGCGGGCGCCGATGGCGATGTCGGCGTCGCGCAGCCCATCGAGGACGGACTTGATGTCCCGGGGATCGTGCTGGCCGTCTGCGTCGACTTGGATGACCTGGGTGTAGCCATGTGATTTGGCATACTTGAAACCGGTCCGCATGGCACCGCCGACACCCATGTTGAAGGGGAGCCGAAGCACGCGGGCGCCAGCTTCTCCTGCCAGTGCTGCGGTATTGTCGCGGGACCCGTCGTCGATGACCAGGACATCGCACTCAGGCCCATACTCGAACACCTCCCGCACGGTGGTGCCGATGACCTCGGCCTCGTTCCAGGCAGGCATGATAACCAGGGTTTCGTGCTTTCTTGCCGAGCTGATGTCAGATGGCTGAGTCATGACCTTGTCCGATTGTCTAGGTGGTCCCGGAGTCTCTCCGCGGCGGCCGCAGGCACGAAACCGGCCGCACGCAGTTTATCAAGGACCAGCGTGCTGTTAGTGGGACGCGGTGCGGCGGACTTCCCCCTAAAGTAGTCGCTGGTGCTCACACCTGTAACGCCGTCCCGTGAGCCAGTGACAAGTTCATAGACGTCCCTTGCAATGTCGGCCCAGGACTGGGGATCGCCGTCGTTGCTGAGGTTGTAGGTGCCGTACGGAGCGCCGCTTTGGAGCAGGTGGCGGATTCCGGCGGCAATATCAGCGGTGAAGCTGAGCCGGCCGGTCTGGTCGTTGACGACGGACGGCTCGATGCCGCGGTCGGCCAGCGAGGCCATAGTCCGGACAAAGTTGTTGCCCTCGCCGATGACCCAGCTGGTGCGCACGATGTAGTGGCGGGGCACGACGCTGACGATGGCGTCGCCGGCGGCTTTGGTCTGGCCGTAGACCCCCAGCGGCGACACCGGTTCGTCCTCGGTGTGGACCTCACGGGTGCCGTCGAAGACGTAGTCCGACGATACGTGCACGAGGATCAGGTCGTGGTCGACGGCGGCCCGGGCCAGGCGGGTGACGGCGGTGACGTTGACGGCCCAGGCGGTCCTGCGGCCCTCCGGGGTTTCGGCGGCGTCGACGGCGGTGTAGGCGGCAGCGTTGATGATCGTGGAGTAGTTTTTCCAGTTCCGGGCGGTGAATGCTTCCTCACTGCTGAGATCGAACTCCGCCCGGCCCGCGAACTCGACGGAAGTGTCGCCGTCGTACAGTTCCCGCAGCGCCTTGCCGAGCTGGCCGTCGGCGCCGACGACGAGAGTCTTCTTAGGCGGCATCGGGGTAACGTCCGCGAGCCGCGGGTGGGCCTTGTCCTTGTCGGAGAGTTCGGCCTGGCCCAGGGGGATGGGCCAGGCGATCGCGGCGGTCTCGTCGGCGAGGTTCAGGAACGTGTACTGGCCCTGGGCGTCGGCGGACCAGTGGTCGTTGACCAGGTACGTGTAGGCGGTGTTGTCCTCGAGGGTCTGGAAGGCATTTCCGACACCGCGGGGGATGAAGATGGCCTGGCTGGCATCGAGTTCGGCCGTGAAGACGGCACCGAACGTCGGCCCTTCGCGCAGGTCAACCCACGCACCGAAGATCCGGCCGGTGGCGACCGAAATGAACTTGTCCCACGGCTCGGCATGGATGCCGCGGGTGGTGCCGGCCTTTTCATTGAAGGAGATGTTGTTCTGCACCGGGCGGAAGTCCGGCAGGCCGAGGGCCACCATCTTTTCCCGCTGCCAGTTCTCCTTGAACCAGCCCCGGTTGTCGCCGTGGACCGGAAGGTCGTAGAGGACGACGCCGGGAATCGGGGTTTCGTGCGCGGTGAGCTTTTTCGAGAACGCGATCGGCATCGTCTACTGGCCCTGTTCCGTGTACTTGGCTTCCGTCGCGGCCTTCTGCGGGCGCCACCAGTCCTCGTTGTTCCGGTACCAGCGAATCGTGTCCTCGATGCCGGCGTCGAAGTTGGAGAACCGGGGCTCCCAGCCGAGTTCGTCGCGGAGCTTGGTGGAATCAATGGCGTAGCGCAGGTCGTGGCCGGGGCGGTCCACGACGTGGTCGTAGGCGTCCGGTGCCTGGCCCATGTGCTTGAGGATCAGCTCGACGACGTCCTTGTTGCTCTGCTCGCCGTCGGCACCGATCAGGTAGGTCTCGCCGATCCGGCCCCTGGCGATGATCGCCAGGACGGCAGAAGAGTGGTCGTTCGCGTGGATCCAGTCCCGGACGTTCTCACCTTTGCCGTAGAGCTTGGGGCGGATCCCGTCGATGACGTTGGTGATCTGGCGCGGGATGAACTTTTCCACGTGCTGGTACGGGCCGTAGTTGTTCGAGCAGTTGCTGATGGTCGCCTGCAGCCCGAAGGACCGCACCCAGGCGCGGACCAGCAGGTCCGAGCCTGCTTTGGTCGAGGAATACGGGCTGGAGGGGTTGTACGGGGTGTTCTCGGTGAACCGCTCCGGATCGTCGAGCTCAAGATCGCCGTAGACCTCGTCCGTGGAGATGTGGTGGAAGCGCTTGTTGTGTTTCCGGGCCGCCTCGATCAGCGTGTAGGTGCCGATGATGTTCGTGTCCAGGAACGGGCGCGGGTCGTGCAGGGAGTTGTCGTTGTGGGATTCGGCCGCGTAGTGGACCACGACGTCGGAGTCGGCCACCAGCCCGTCGACCAGGGCGGCGTCGCAGATGTCGCCCTGGACGAACGCGAACCGGTCCTCCGGAAGACCGTTCAACGACTCCAGGTTGCCGGCGTAAGTGAGCTTATCCAGGACGGTCACGTGGTCGTCGGTGTTCTCAAGTACATAGTGGACAAAGTTGGAACCGATGAAGCCGGCGCCGCCGGTTACGAGAAGTCGCTGCATAGTCCTCTACGTTACCGGATTTGCCGCTGCACTTAGTGAACGGGATGATAGGGGGATGCGCGGAATAATCCTTGCCGGCGGTACCGGCTCCCGACTCCACCCCATCACCCTGGGCGTGAGTAAGCAGCTCGTCCCGGTCTACGACAAGCCGATGATCTACTACCCGCTGTCCACCCTGATCCTTGCCGGGATCAGGGACATCCTGATCATTACCACCCCGCAGGACGCCGAGCAGTTCCAGAGACTGCTGGGAGACGGCTCCCAGTTTGGCGTCAGCCTCAGCTACGTGCAGCAGCCATCGCCGGACGGCCTGGCGCAGGCGTTTATCCTGGGTGCCGAGCACATCGGCGATGAGCCGGTGGCACTGGTCCTGGGCGACAACATTTTCTACGGCCCCGGCATGGGAACCCAGCTGCGGCGCTTCGAGAATATCGACGGCGGCGCCGTATTCGGGTACTGGGTTGCTGACCCCAAGGCTTACGGCGTGGTGGAATTCGACGAATCGGGCAAAGCCATTTCGTTGGAAGAAAAGCCTGAAAAGCCCAAGAGCCACTACGCCGTTCCGGGGCTGTACTTCTACGACAACGAGGTCGTGGATGTCGCAAAGAACCTTAAGCCTTCCCCCCGGGGTGAGCTTGAAATCACCGACGTTAATCGCGCGTACCTGGAACGTGGCAAGCTTCAGGTGGAGATCCTGCCCCGCGGGACTGCATGGCTGGATACCGGTACATTCAACGACCTGAACGATGCTTCCAATTTCGTTCGCACCACCGAGAACCGTCAGGGACTCAAGATAGGTGCTCCGGAGGAAATCGCCTGGCGGCTGGGCTTCCTGAGCGACGACGACCTGCGGGTGCGCGCAGAGGGCCTCGTCAAGAGCGGGTACGGCGCGTACCTGCTGAGCCTGCTGGAATTCGGGCGCTAGTTCAGAACTGGCGGACTGGCTTCGGCTACTTGAAGGGACTGGGACCGGTTTTGCATCGGGCCCAGTCCCTCTAGTTTTTGCCGCCATTCGCCGCAGGCAGGCGTCCGGATGTCTCACATCCCGGCGGTTCCTGAAAGAGCCGCACCCGTTGCCGCGACCGGGGCGTGTGCCCCCTCAGACTTCGGGCCTCCTGCCGCTCCAACCCGCCCAGGGAAAGTGTGTGGCGCGATCCTGCCCGGCGTTGGAAAGAGATGGCTGTAGATGAGGACTGCGCCGACGCACAGGGTCACAAGATACAGAGCGGACAGCCACTGCCAGGTGAGTGGCGGCTGCCACATCGGTTCTGCCATCTCCGTCCAGTTCGTGTGCAACGGGACCAGGCCGACAGTGAACCGCCTCAAGGCGTATATGAACATGTAGAGATGGGCCCCGATCGCTGCTCCAATGATCCAACGCGCAAGGGACTTGGCCATCGCCGACCGGTGGAACGACTTGGTGCGCATTGCCACCCCGCAGATGCCTATAAGGAGAACGACCAGCGCCAGCAAGTAACGTCCCTGCCAGATGTAGCCCAGTTCCTGGACGATTTGCGACTGCAGAACTGGGGGAAGGATAACGATTGCGGCGAGCACCATGAGGATGGTCCACCGGCCACGAATGGGACCGCAGCAAAGACCGCCCAGCAGGACTGCCGCCATGGCGAAGTGCCAGAAGATCTGCACGCCCTGTGGGGCGGGCGTGTCGAGCCAGCCTGCGATTCCGATGTAGCCATTGACGTAGTCGAAAGTGCGGTCGAGCATCTGCGCAAAAGCCTGATCCGGCGTGATTGTGCTGGGCGTGCCCCCAAGGCTTTTGAAACTGTCGGCAAGTACAAGCCAGGCAAGTCCGGCCACGCAGCCGAGACCTGTCAGCAGTGTCATCGCGAGGCCCAATTTGTCCCGTATGACGGCGACAAGTGGACGCCAGCCGAAAATGATAAGGGCCGCGATGAACGCCGCTGCCAGCCATATCAATGCCAGGGCCCGGGTATTTGCCAGCACAGCGCCGGAGATTCCGACGGCAATCATCTGCCCACGTACCGGGGCAAGAGACTTGTTGTTTTCAAACACCACGCAAAGGCTGAGGAAGAACGCGGATGTTGTCACGATCTCCAGGGAATTGGGATTGATGGAACCGCTCAAGAGGAGAACCATGGGGGTGAGGGCAACCGCTGACGCGACGACGGGCCATTCACTTCCCCGCAACCGAATGGCGGCCATGAACGCCATGGTCATGAACACGGCTGACACCAGCCCGCTCACGATCCGCATGGCGTAAAGCGCGGGTGCCCCGGCCAGAAGCCTGGAAGGGAGGCCGACGAGCAGGTAGTAGAACGGGTTGTAGTTTCCCGCCGTGGTTGCCGCCTGGGCAGGCGCCCTGTTGGCGGGGTCGATCTGAGGTGCGCAAGCCGCAGTGAGGTCAGGTTTGAAGGCGGTGCACGTCTGCGGTCCCAACTCCGCGAAGTACGCGGGGACCCACACAACCGCCGGGTCGCCTTGAGCGCCGGCGGTTTGGGCCTGGAATTGGCCTCTTGCTACGGCCGCGGCCTTGATGGCGTGCGCCGGCTCGTCCGGCACGGACATCAGGGGTGATGCAAGCGCCCACAGCGTTGTCAACGTACCCAGGATGAGGAAGATCGAGACAGGCAGGAGTGTCGGCCGGGCGCGGAATGCCGTCCACCCCCGGCCGCGGGAGAATATGCGCATAGTCAAAAACTTATCACCACAGGGCCTCCTCCCTTGCGCCCGGTCGGGTGGGCGTGAGGGCGCCGAGTCTGGAATCAGCGGGCCCCGTCGGCCGGCGGGCTGTCAACGGCCCGGGGTCACGTCAATATCTAGAAATTTACTGCCAAGACGCGGCCCAGGTAGCCCTCTGTTGGTTTCATCCCGGTCCCGGCGTAACTCCACAGAGAGCCGTCGGGGCGCCTGGCGACGAGATCTGGATAGCCGTCAGCGTTAAGGTTCGCGGCCCCAAGGACCGCGTCGTAAACAGCCCACCCCGCGGCAATGCGCCGGGAGCCCCCCGGATACCCGCTTCCATTACCGGCATAGAGCCAAAGTGTCCCGTCCGGCATGCGCGCGAGGAGGTCGTTTTTGCCATCGGCGTTTATGTCGCCGGGTCCTATGAGCCGGTCAAATACTTCCCAACCGAATTCGCCGACCCTGATTGCTCCCTGGTAGCCGCTGTTATTTGCGTCGACGCGTCCGGTGCCAGCATAAAGCCACAACGATCCGTCGCCCTGTCGGGCGAGAATGTCATTCTTGCCGTCACCATTAAAGTCGCCGACTCCCGTCAGCGCTGTAAAGATGTTCCAGCCGAAGTTGCCGATCTTCACAGCGGCCGCATAGCCCCTGCTCGTGGAGTCGACCCTCCCTGTACCCGGATACAGCCACAGGGTTCCGTCCTTGCCGCGGGCCACGAGATCGGCCTTGCCGTCACCGTTGAAGTCTCCGACGCCGACCAGCGCGTTGAAGATCTCCCAGCCAAAATCGCCGATTTGTCGGCCGGCGCCGTAAGCTCCGGCGCCGGTGCCGGGGTAGAACCAGAGCGTGCCGTTCGGCTTGCGCGCCAAGAGGTCGGCTTTGCCGTCTCCGTTGAAGTCCTTGGTCCCCACTAGAGTGTCGAAGACCTCCCAGCCAAAATCGCCGATCTTCTTTTCGGGCATATAGCCTAGGTCCTTCATGGCGGTTCCAGCGTAAAAGAATACGGTACCCGCCGCATCGCTGGCCACGAAGTCAGCCATGCTGTCGCCGTTGGCATCTCCGGTGCCTGAGATGCTGTCATAGATGCCCCAGCCCGTACCGATCTGACGGCCTCGGGCCAGAACGGCGTTTCCTGTGTTGGCGTAATACCACAGAGTGCCGTCGGGCCGGCGGCCGGCGAGGTCGTTCGTGCCGTTGCCGTCGAAGTCCTTGATGGGGATCAACTCGTCGAAGATTTGCCAGCCGAAGTCAATTTTGCGGGATGCTCCGGGCTTTCCGGTCCCAGTGCCGGAATAGAGGTAAAGATCGCCGTTGGGAATCCGGGTCACTAAGTCGGCTTTGCGGTCGCCGTTAAAGTCTCCGACTCCGATGATGCTGTCAAACGCCTCCCAGCCGAAATCTCCCACCTTGACTCCGCCGCGGTACCCTGTTGCAACGGCTGACACCGTCCCGGTCCCCGCATAGAACCACAGGGATCCTTCGATCTTTCGGGCCAGCAGGTCGTTCTTGCCATCGCCGTTGAAGTCGCCCACGCCGGTAACCTGGTCAAAGACGTCCCAACCGAAGTCGCCGATCTTCCGGCCGGCGCCGAATTTGCCCGTTCCGTCGCCAGGGTAGAACCACAAAGTGCCATCTGTGCCGCGCTGGATCAGGTCCGGCCTACCATCCCCGTCGAAATCACCAGGCGATACGAGCTTGCGGGTCTGATCAGTGGGCACAGGTGGCGGCGTGCCAGTGGCGAACCGCTGAAGTGAGGCATAGTCACCATTCCAGACATTTGAGTCCCCGGCGAACGGGCCAGTGCTGCTGTACTGCCAGATGCTGTAAGTTTCCCAGCTCGCTGACGGAACCGGCCCCGCGTTGTTCGTGAAGGAGCCCGGGTAGGCGGCGACCCACAGCGGATAGTCCCCGAAGCCCGCCGGGTTTCCAAGGCACTGGTTCCACCAGGAGGTATTCGTGTAAATGACCGGCAGTCTGCCGGTCAGCGAGAACATAGTGCTGCCGAAGTCGCGCACCCAGGACGCCAGCTGGCCGGGTGACATGTCGTAGCACGTGTTACCGAAGTAGAAACCGCTGATGGTCCTGCCAGCGTAGGGATTGAACTCAAAGTCCAGAACTGGCGGAAGCGTGGATCCGTCAGCGCTCCAGCCACCGCCGTTCTGGACGAAGTAGCGGGCCTGATCGGCGCCGGAGGACCAGTTCGGAATAGCGAAGTGGTACGCCCCCCGGATCATGCCAGCGCTTCGGGAGCCCTGGTACTGGGAACCGAAAGTTTCGCTGGTGTAGTAGTTGCCTTCGCTGGCTTTGACGTACGCAAAGCGGGCGCCCATGTTCCACTGTTGCCGCCAGTCCACGCTGGGCTGATGGCCGCTGACGTCCAGGCCCTGGACGCCGAACGTGGGGGTCCACGTGCCTTCAGTGTTGAGGGCTTCAGTTTTAAGGGATTTGCTGCCTGCTGAGGGCGCAGCGACGCGCGCAGAGCTCTGTCCCATCTCTGCGCCGCCGGGGCCGATGGCCGCGGCCATCGCTGCCTTACCGGCGGCCGACGACGGGTCCGTTGTTCCTGATGTCGCTGCTGGAGCCGCTGGCGTGGTCGCCGGTGCCAGAGCCGTAGCGGCGGGTGTCGTAGTTGGTGACGGTGCAACCGCCGCAGGCGCGGTGGTGGCGGACGGTGAAGGTGACGAGGTGCTGGGAGTAGTCGCCGAGGCACTCGGTGAAGGCTCGACGGCACCCGCCGGAGCAGCCAGACCTGTGCCAGCCATGAGGGATGCGGCCAGTAGTGCGGCTCCGACCCGGTGGCCAAGGTGATAGTTGGGGGGAAGTTGGGTCCGCTTCATTTGCCGCTCCGGAACAACGACACGATGGAGGCCGTGTCATGGTGGTCTCGCGCCCGGGGCTGAGCAATGCAAAGCTGTCCGGGATGTGAGAATGTCTGACTTGTCGCGCCCACCCTAACATCGCAGATTAGGGTGAACCAGAGTTTCTGATGTTACTAGTGTGAAAATTGTTATGAATGCCGACGCCGGTTTTCCACACCCGGTGCTGCAGGGCCTTGTCCTGCGGCCCGGGCACCCCTAGCTTTAACCCAATTGCAGTGCCCCGGGGACAGGGCAAGCAGTCATATTGGGGGCCATTGTGGAGGCTGTGCGCATTGTCGAGGACGAAGTCCGCGAGCTAATTCGCAGGCGCGGCCTCGACCCCCTCAGACAGGCCGGTGAAGTCCGGCGCCTCGTCGAGGCGGCTGTCATGGATTACGACGAGCGCGCTTTGCTGGCGCCCCTCCCGCCGATCGGCCCGCTGGAAACCGCACGGAGGTTCGTCTTCGACGCCGTCGCCGGGTTCGGTGCACTCCAACCCCTCCTCGACGACCCCGCCATCGAGGAAATCTGGCTTAACGCGCCCGACGAGATCTATGTCGCACGCAACGGCGAATCGGAGCTGACCTCGGTCTCGCTCACGGAGCAGCAGGTCCGGGACCTCGTCGAACGGATGCTCAAGAGTTCCGGGCGCCGGCTCGACATGTCCTCGCCTTTCGTGGATGCCGCCTTGCCGGATGGTTCCCGGCTGCACGTCGTGATTCCGGACGTGACGCGGCGCCACTGGGCCATCAACATCCGCAAGTTCGTGGTGAAGGCCAGCCGCCTGGAACACCTCGTGGAACTTGGAACGCTGACGCCCCAGGCCGCCCGGTTCCTCGGCGCGGCTGTGGCCAGCGGGCTGAACATCCTGGTCTCCGGCGCAACCCAGGCCGGCAAAACCACCATGCTCAACTGCCTGGCGGCGAGCATCGGAACCCGCGAACGCGTCATCACTGTCGAGGAGATCTTCGAGCTGCAGTTTCCCCTGCGGGACGTCGTGGGGCTGCAGTGCCGGCAACCAAATCTGGAGGGCGAAGGCGAAATCCCCATGCGCAGGCTGGTCAAGGAGGCGCTGCGCATGCGCCCCGACCGCTTGGTGGTGGGCGAGGTCCGGGAAGCCGAGAGCCTGGACATGCTCATCGCTTTGAACTCCGGAATGCCCGGCATGTGCACCGTCCACGCCAACTCCGCGCACGATGCCGTCACCAAGATCTGCACGCTCCCGTTGCTTGCAGGCGAGAACATCTCAAGCGCCTTCGTGGTGCCGACAGTCGCATCCTGTATCGACCTCGTGGTCCACTGTGCCCGCCACGGCAGCGGACGCCGCGAAGTGACAGAGATCCTGTCGTTGGGCCGGCGCGTGGAAAACGGAATCATCGAATCCTCCATGGTCTTCGCCCTCGCTGACGGCGAGCTGCAGCCCAGGGCCAACTCGATGCCGGCAGTGGAGAAGTTTGCCCGGGCCGGGTACGACGTCGCGGCCCTGCTGGAGCCGCGCTGATGGCGGCGCTGCTCGGCATGCTCGCCGGCGCCGGACTTCTGCTGATCTGGTGGTCCGCCTGGGAACAGCCCAAGGCGGCCAGCCGCAGGGCGCGAAGCAGCCGGCTGGAGGATCGGCTGCGGTCCGCAGGAATTGAGAAGGTCAGCGGCCCCGGCCTGCTGGCGACCTGCTTCGGCGTCGGAGCGGTCACGATGCTCGTTTTCTTCGCGGTGACCAGGTCATGGCCGATCGCTGGCTGCTTTGGCCTGTTTGGCGGCTGGCTGCCCATGGCCGTCGTCAAGTGGCGCGCACGGAAGCGGAGCGCTGTCCTGCGCCAGTTATGGCCCGACGTCGTCGACCATCTCCGGTCGGCGATCCGCGCCGGACTGTCGCTCCCGGAAGCCCTCATCCAGTTGGGTGACAAGGGTCCCGAAGAGCTCCGCCAGGTGTTCCGGGACTTCGGCTCGGACTACCGCTCAGGAGGGCAGTTCGATCCCTCCCTGACCCGGCTGAAAGACCGGCTGGCTGATCCCGTGGCCGACCGGATCGTCGAAGCACTCCGGCTGACCAGGGAGGTGGGCGGCTCGGACCTGGGCCGGCTGCTGGGCACTCTGGCGGAGTTCCTGCGGGAGAGCGCCCGCACCAGGAGCGAGCTGGAGGCCCGGCAGTCCTGGACCGTCAACGCCGCAAGACTTGCGGTGGCCGCCCCCTGGCTGGTCCTGGTCCTGCTGGCAAGCCGGCCCGAGGCGGTGTCTGCCTACAACACCCCCCTCGGGGCCGCCGTTCTGCTTGGGGGACTGGCGGTCTCGCTGGTCTCCTACGCCATCATGCTGCGCATCGGGGCGCTCCCGGCAGATGAGCGGGTCCTTCGATGACCGGGCTGACGGCGGCTGCCGTTGTCTGCGGAGTCGTCCTTGGCAGCGGAGTTTGGTTGTTGCTGATCAGACTGCCGTTCATGCGGCCGACCACGTTCGTCGAACGCATCCGCCCGCAGCTGAAGTCCCACAACCTGGAATCCCGGCTCCTGCGCACCGTGCCCGGCAACATCACTCCGTTTGGGCCCCTGGAACGAATCCTGCGTCCGGTCATCGGTGACGCCGTCACGTGGCTGGGGAGGCTGAATCCCGGGTCCTTGGCCTTGAATCGCCGCCTGGCCAGGGCCGGGAGCGCCAAGTCGCCGGCCGACTTCCGGGCCGAACAGCTCCTCTGGGGCGCGGGCGGCTTCGTTGCTGCGGTCGGAGCAGTCGTGCTCTTCGGTGCGGCGGGACGGTTCAGCGCCCTGCTCGCCGTCGTGCTGGTGCTTGGCAGTGCTGCCGGCGGATTCCTGTTGCGGGACTATCTGCTGGGCGCCCGGATCAGGAAGCGCGAAGCGCGCATGATGGCGGAGTTCCCCAGCATCGCCGAACTCATGGCGCTCGCCGTCAGCGCGGGAGAAAGTGCCACAGGCGCGCTGGACCGGGTGTGCCGCAGCGCCAGGGGAGAGCTGTCCAAGGACTTCACCCGCGTCCTGGCGGAGACCCGGGCGGGGAAACCACTCGTTGAAGCCCTCCAGGAGTTTTCCGCACGGACCGAGCTTGGCCCGTTGCTCCGCTTCGTGGACGGGCTGATCGTGGCTGTCGAACGCGGGACCCCACTCGCTGAGGTGCTGAGGGCGCAGGCCCAGGACGTCCGGGACACGGCAAAACGCGAGCTGATGGAGTCGGCGGGCAAGAAGGAGATCGGAATGATGGTGCCGGTCGTTTTTGGCGTCCTGCCGCTGACGGTCGTGTTCGCCGTCTTTCCTGGCCTGGCCGCCCTCAGCATGGGTCTGTAACCGCAGCATAGGAAACAGTAAAGAAGCACCAGGACAACAACCGAACCGCCGACCAAAGGGGAGACCGTGAAACAGATCCTAAACCGCATGGCGCTGTTGCTCTGCACCATCAGCCTGATGCCCGGGCTCGCCAGACACCGCAGGGCGCACAAGGGCACAGGACGGCTGTCTGAGCGGGGCGGCGATCACGGTGACCACCGCGAGCGGGGCGACGTGCCCGGCTGGGTGATGATCACCCTGATGTCGGCCGTCCTGGTCGCCGCCCTGCTCGCGCTCGCCGGCCCGGCCCTGGAAGGACTGTTCAACCAGGCCATGGACAAGGTCGGGCAGTAACCCGTGCGCCTGCCCGGCACCGGCCGGGGCAGAACTGGCGAACGGGGTTCGGCCGTGGTGGACTTCGTCCTGGTGGGCGGCCTGCTCACCCTGTTTTTCCTCGCCATCGTCCAGCTCACCCTTGTCCTCCACGTCCGGAACACGCTGATCGACGCCGCAGCCTCGGGCGCCAGATACGGCACCCTCGCGGACCGTGGCTCCGCGGACGCCCGGGAGAGGACCGCCCAGCTGATCGGGGTCGCGCTGAACCAGGACTTTGCCACCGATGTGACCACAAGCGAAGCCACCTACCAGGGCATCCGGACCCTGGAAGTAACAGTCCGCGCGCCGTTGCCCGTGATCGGGCTGATCGGTCCCCGCGCGGTGCTGGAGGTGAAGGGGCATGCGGCCATCCAGCCCTGACGCACCCTCCAGCCCCAACGAAGCAGAACGGGGAAGCGCCGTCGTCGAATTCACCTTCTTGTCGCTGCTGCTCATGGTGCCGCTGGTCTACTTCATCATCACGATGGGCCAGCTCCAGGGCGGCTCCTTCGCGGTCGTCGGGGCCGCGGACCAGGCCGCCAAGGTTTTCATCGCCCAGCCCGACGCCGCGGCCGGCCGGGCCGCCGCAGAGCAGGCCGTGCTTCTGGCGCTCGCCGACCACGGGCACTCCGCAGCGGATGCCCGGGTCGAGACCACGTGTGCCCCCGCGGACTGCATGGCAGCGGGCTCGGCCGTGACGGTCACCGTCCATCTCACGGTGCCGCTGCCGTTCGTCCCGTTCAGCGAGGTGCTGGACCTGAACGCGGGGCAGCTCAGCGCCTCCGCCACACAACTGGTGGGCCGTTTCCGATGAGCCGTGACGGGACGCAGCAACAATCCAGCGGCCAGCCCCGCGACGCCGGGCAACTGATGGTCCTGATCATCGGCTACGTGGTGCTCGCACTGCTGCTCACCACCGTGGTCCTCGCCGCCTCCAGCGTCTATATCGAGCACAAGAAGCTCCTGTCGATGGCCGACGGAGCCTCGGTGGCCGCCGCGGACAGCTTCACGCTGGGACAGCTCGAAACGGGTGGCGGCAGCCCCACCGCAGTCCTGACCGGTGCCCGCGTGCGCAGCGCCGCCGTCGAGTTCTTGGACCGCAGCAGCGCCTTCGCCCGGTTCAGCGGACTCGCCGTCGGCCCGGGAACGGGAAGCCCGGACGGCTCGACCGCCGTCGTGGTGCTCAGCGCCGCTGTCCACCCGCCCGTGGTTAACTTCCTGGTCCCGGACGGCATCCGGATCGAAGCCAGCTCGACGGCGCGTTCCCGGCTCACGCGCTAGGCCCGCTGTCACGTCCCGCAGCGAACCCCCGCGGCCCAGTCCGGGCCGCCCGCACGGATAGCGTAGGCTTAAAAAACCATGGCAAACATTGATTTTCCCGCAGAAATCCGCGCCCTCCGCGCCACCTACGCCTCGATCGAGAACGTTTCGAATGTCGACGCGCTGAAGGAGGACATCGCCGAACTCAGCGAACGGGCCGGCGAACCCAATCTGTGGGACGATCCCGCGGCCGCCCAGGTGATCACGTCGAGGCTCTCGCACCGCCAGTCCGAACTGGCACGCCTCGATTCGCTCGTCTCCCGGATCGACGACCTCGAGGTCCTCGTTGAGCTGGGCCAGGACGAGGACGACGCCGCCTCCATGGGCGAAGCCGCCACGGAACTGGAATCGATCCGCAAGGCGCTGAAGGATCTCGAAGTCGTGACGCTGCTGTCCGGCGAGTTCGACGAGCGCGAAGCGGTCGTCACGATCCGCGCCGGCGCCGGGGGAGTGGACGCCGCGGACTTCGCGGAAATGCTGCTCCGGATGTACCTGCGCTGGGCCGAACGCCACGGCTACCCGACCACCATCATGGACACTTCCTACGCCGAAGAGGCCGGACTCAAGTCCGCCACCTTCGAGGTCAAGGCCCCCTACGCCTACGGCACGCTCAGCGTCGAGGCCGGCACCCACCGCCTGGTCCGGATCAGCCCCTTCGACAACCAGGGCCGCCGCCAGACGTCGTTCGCCGCCGTTGAAGTCATCCCGCTGATCGAGCAGACTGACTCCATCGACATCCCGGACAACGAGATCCGCGTCGACGTCTTCCGTTCCTCCGGCCCCGGCGGCCAGTCGGTCAACACCACCGACTCCGCCGTGCGCCTGACGCACATCCCCACCGGCACCGTCGTCTCGATGCAGAACGAGAAGTCCCAGCTGCAGAACCGCGCCGCGGCCCTCCGCGTGCTGCAGTCCCGGCTCCTGCTGCTCAAGAAGGAGCAGGAGGACGCGGAGAAGAAGGCGTTCGCCGGCGACGTGAAGGCCTCCTGGGGCGACCAGATGCGCTCCTACGTCCTGAACCCGTACCAGATGGTCAAGGACCTCCGCACCGAGCACGAGGTCGGCAACACCTCGGCCGTGTTCGACGGCGAGATCGACGACTTCATCGACGCCGGCATCCGCTGGCGGACCGACAACCGCAACGCGGACAAGTAGCCGCAAGCAACCATCACCTTTTGCCTCTCGCGTCACACCTGTCCCTCCCGTCTAATCCTGCGACACGCCCCCGCACTCGGGCCGATCCGCCGGGGCCCGTGCGTATAGTCGAGAAGCCGGAGCTCTACTTCCCCCACTAGAAAGCCCGCGCACCGGCAGCAGAACTGGGCCGTACCCGTCCACGTCCTGCAGGGTACTTAGGGCCATGATCCGTTTCGAAAATGTCACCAAGGTCTATGACCAGAAGGCGCGCCCCGCGCTGGATTCGATCAACCTTGAGATCGACCGCGGCGAATTCGCCTTCCTCGTCGGGGCCTCCGGCTCCGGCAAATCGACCTTCCTGCGCCTTGTCCTCAAAGAGGACCGCGCCTCCTCCGGCGCTGTCTACGTGGCCGGCCAGAACGTCGCAAACATCTCCAGCTGGCGCGTCCCCCGGCTCCGCCGCGGGATCGGCGTCGTGTTCCAGGACTTCCGCCTGCTGCCGCAGAAGACGGTCTTCGCCAACGTCGCCTTCGCGATGCAGGTCATCGGCAAGAGCCGCAGCGTCATCCGCGACACCGTTCCCGAGGTCCTCAAGACCGTCGGCCTCGAAGGCAAGGAAAACCGCCTTCCGCACGAGCTCTCCGGCGGCGAGCAGCAGCGCGTGGCGATCGCCCGCGCCGTCGTCAACCGCCCGGGAATCCTGCTGGCCGATGAGCCCACCGGCAACCTGGACCCGACGACCTCGATGGGGATCATGGGCGTGCTGGACAAAATCAACCAGAACGGCACCACCGTGGTGATGGCCACCCACGACGACGACATCGTCAACGAGATGCGCAAACGCGTTGTCGAACTCCGTAACGGCGTCATCATCCGTGACGAGGCCAAGGCCCTCTACACCTCGATGATTCCGGTCGTCGGACAGTCGCGCCGCCTGCGGGATGCCAGCGGACGCGAGGAATCCCCATCCGCCGTAACCACCCGCAGCGAAGCCCGCGCCGAAGCGCGTGCCGCAGGGGAGGGGCAGCTGTGAGGCTCCAATTCGTCCTCGCCGAGATCGGCAGCGGCCTGCGCCGCAACCTGTCCATGGTGGTCTCCGTCATCCTGGTGACCTTCGTGTCCCTGACCTTCGTCGGCGCCGCCGGCATGCTGCAGCTGCAGATCAACCAGATGAAGGGCTACTGGTACGACAAGGTCCAGGTCGCCATCTTCCTCTGCAGTGACGGTTCGACGGCGGCCGGCTGCGCCAGCGGCCCGGCCACCCCGGAGCAGCAGGACAATTTGGCCAGGCTCCTGGAATCGCCGGCGGTGGCCCAGTACGTCAACGACTTCCAGTTCGAGTCCAAGGACGACGCGTACAAGCACTTCAAGGAACAGTTCTCCAATTCCCCGATTGTCGACTCGGTGACTCCGGACCAGCTCCCGGCGTCCTTCCGGATCAA
This sequence comes from Arthrobacter sp. TB 26, assembly GCF_000427315.1. Lineage (GTDB taxonomy): Bacteria > Actinomycetota > Actinomycetes > Actinomycetales > Micrococcaceae > Arthrobacter. Next base: position 9,064 of record NZ_AUPJ01000446.1, on the reverse strand, counting down.
CATGAAGGACCCGGAGAAATACCAGATCATCAGCGAGACCTTCTCCTCGCAGGCCGGCGTTGAAACCGTGATCGACCAGCGCCAGCTTCTGGAGCGGCTCTTCTCCGTCATGAACGCCGCGTCCCTCGTGGCGGTGAGCGTCGCCGGCGTGATGATTGTCTGTGCCATCCTGCTGATCGCCACCACCATCCGGCTGTCGGCCTTCAGCCGGCGCCGGGAGACGGGGATCATGCGCCTGGTCGGGGCATCAAAGATGGTGATCCAGCTGCCGTTCATCCTCGAGGGCGTGATTGCCGCCGTGATTGGCGCGGCGCTGGCCTCGGGAACGCTGTGGGCTGTGGCGCACTTCTTCCTCGGCGGCTACCTGTCCAAACAGTATCCGGACACCGCCTTCATCTCCGCAGGTCAGACGCTGATCCTGGCGCCGGCCCTGATCGGGCTCGGCGTTCTGCTGGCAGGCGTATCATCACTCCTGACCCTTCGTCGATACTTGAGGGTCTAGCGTGCGTTACGAAAAGGGAAACCCATGACACCGATGCACCGAACCGCCCTCCGGCCGGGTTCCACCCGGCTCGCCGTGGGCGGCCGCCGCACCCGCATCGTCAGCGCCGCCCTGGCGCTCGTCCTGGCGGCGAGCATGGGCGCCTCGACGCCGGTGGCCTTCGCCGACACCCTCGAAGACCAGCAGGCCGCCCTTCGTGAGGAAGCGGCGCGGGTCCAGCATTCACTCGAGTTCGTGGACTCCCGGATCGCCCAGGCTGCCTCGGACCTCGTCCTGTACCAGGGCCAGCTCCCCGGTGCGCAGCAGGCCCTGCTTGAAGCCCAGGGCCGCGTGGCCAGCGCCGTCAAGGAAGCCGAGGCCCTCGCCGCCCGCGTGGACCTGGCGCAGCAGAACAAAGCCAAGATCACCCAGCAGCTCGAGACGGACAAGCAGAAGATTGCCGACACGAAAAAGCTGATCGGGCAGATCGCCACCCAGGCCTACAAGTCCGGGGGAGTCCCCTCCAACCTTTCACTGTTCTTCGGCCCCAACAACGGCGGCAGCCTCACGGACACGATCGACCTGGCCGACCAGGCCATGCGCAGCCAGAATTCCGCCATGGACAAGCTCACCCAGCAGAACGCCACCAACGTCAACTCCCAGGCCCGGCTCGAAGCGGTGGAAGCCGAAATCAAGGACCTCAAGGCCAAGGCCGACGCGGCGCTGGCCCGCGAACAGGCCGCCCGCGACGAGGCGGAGGCCAAAAAGGCCCAGGTGGACAAGCTCATCGCCGACACCACCAGGCTCGACGCCGAACTCCAGGCCGCCAAGCCGGGAATCCAGACCCAGCTCGCCCAGGTCAAGGCCCAGCAGGACGCCGTCGCCGCGGACATCGCCGAGCGCGACCGCAAGCTGCGCGAGGCCTACGAAGCCGAACAGCGCCGGATCGCCGAGGCAGCGAGGGCGGCCGCCCTCGCCCAGGGCCAGGCCAAGCCGCCGTATGTCCCCGCCCCGCCCGGATCGCCGTCGGCCTTTGGCCTGCAGCATCCCCTGAACGGCGTCCCGATCACCTCGGGCTTCGGCTGGCGTGCGACCCCGCCGGGCACCATCGACTTCTACGGCCAGGGCGGCTACATGCACACCGGCATCGACTTCGGCGCCGCGTGCGGCACGCCGGTCTTTGCCGCGGCGGCCGGCACCGTGTTCTCGGCCGGCTGGGCTAACGACGGCGGCGGCAACAACGTGAAGATCTCCCACGGTGTCGTCCAGGGCAACTCGCTGACCACGATTTACTACCACAACACCAGTGTCGTGGTCTCGCCGGGCCAGCAGGTCAGCCGCGGCCAGCTGATTGCCTACTCCGGCACCACCGGTAACTCCACCGGCTGCCACTCGCACTTCGAGACCTGGCTCAACGGCCGCGCCGTCGACCCGATGAACCTGCTCTGATCCGCCCGGAGCGGAAGCCTCACGGCCGGACTGCGGCTCTGCCGTAAACTGGAAGAAGCCTGCGCCGCTCCGGCACAAGGCCCACCCCTCGATTCAAGGAGTTCTACCGTGCCGAAAGAAAGTGGCCGTAAGGTAGTGGCCACCAACCGCAAGGCCCGGCACGACTACCACATCCTCGACACCTACGAGGCCGGGATCGCGCTCATGGGAACGGAAGTGAAGTCCCTCCGCGAGGGCCACGCCTCCATGGTCGACGGTTTCTGCACCTTCTACAACGACGAGCTGTGGATGGAGGGCATCCACATCCCCGAGTACCACCAGGGGAGCTGGACGAACCACGCCGCGCGCCGCCGTCGGAAGCTGCTGCTGCACCGCGACGAACTCACCAAGATCTCGCACAAGATCCGCGAGTCCGGTTTCACGATCGTCCCCCTCCAGCTGTACTTCCTGGACGGCCGGGCGAAGGTGGAGATCGGCGTCGCCCGCGGCAAGAAGGAATACGACAAGCGCCAGACACTGCGCGAGCAGCAGGACAAACGCGAGGCCCTGCGCGTTATGCGCGAGCGGAACCGGCGCTAGGGAGAGCCGCACTGAAACCCGCGGGAATGAATCTGCCCGGACGTGCGTTATGCTTGGTAGTCCGGGAAGGAACGGCGCAGAATCCGCTAAAGCATCAGCTGCAGCGGTTCGGCAAGAGTCCTGAACGGTTTGATAAAAAAATACGGGGATGATCGGTTTCGACGATGTTAGTCGCGACAGGTGAAGCGGGCCGAGGATGCAGAATTATCTCGTAAACGCTGTCTGCAAACCAATAAGTGCCGAATCAAAACGCACTGACTTCGCTCTCGCTGCCTAAGCAGTAAGACAGTCCGTCAGCCCGAGGTTGCTATTGCCCCGGATCCTGGCGTCATTTAGATAGCCACTGCTGTTTACCCCCGTCATCGGGGTGAACGGGACTCTTAGATGACTGGGCCCGGATCAGCCAGCTGTTTGTAGCATGGCTGGGGCCGAGAAAGTCCAACGCAAACTGCGCCCGGAGAAGCCCTGACAACACGACATCGGACGGGGGTTCAATTCCCCCCATCTCCACCATCGGGGCACCGGAGACGGTGCTCCACCCCGTAAAGTTCCACACAAAAGGCCGGAAGCTACAGCTTCCGGCCTTTTGCTTTGCCCGTTTGTTGGTAGAAGCGGCGGCCCGGCTGGGGGCCGTGCTCAACGCTTCTTAATGTGGGCGACCGGGTCCGCGTGCGTCTCGGCGACGTTCTTGGACTTCTTCTCGGCCCGTTTTTCCTTGATGGTTTTCACCGGTTTCTTGGCCATGCTCCGGTGCGGCGTCTTGTCAGGCATGTGGGCGCTCCCTAACGGCAGGGGGCCGGGATGGCCCCTGTGATATTAAGTTACGCCTCGGGCACCGCAACGTCCACGATGCCAACGAATCGGCTGCCCACACCCTCATACTCGCTGCGGACCAGGCCGGCACCGACGCCGGGGATCTCGACCGAAGAATGGTGCGCGCAGCACACGTAGGTGAACTCCGGCCACCATTTCTTCGGCCGGGCCGCCTCGGAAAACCCGCAGACCGCACACGTCAGCTGGACCCACACCGGGCGTTTGCCGGTCCGGTTGGCCTTGGACTGGACCAGCCACTGCGGCGGGTTGTCCAGGAGTTCGCCGAGCTCAGCGTCGCTCAACCGGGACGGGATGCCGTGACGGTGTGCCATTTCCAGGGGAATGTCGAGGACCTGGGCTGCTTCACGTCGTGTAACCATCCTTCAACGATACGGGATGTGAAGGCTCCCTTACCGCCGCCGGAGGTCCGGCGTTAGGCCCGTCACAGGCCGGTGAGGGCCAGGCCGAGCGCCGCTGCGGCCAGGCCCGTGACCAGGTTGGCGGCAATATTGACGGCGGCTGCGCGGTAGCGCGTCTCGCTCACGAGGCGCACCGTGGCGGTGGTCCAGGAACTGAACGTGGTGAGGCCGCCGGCGAGCCCGGCCGAGAGGCCGGACTGCCACTCGGGTCCCAGCCCCAGTTGCCCGGTAATCCCCAGGGCGGCGCCGATGATGAAGGAGCCGGCCACATTGACGGCGAGGGTCGCCCAGGGCCAGTGGGGATGGGGCCCCGGGTGGTGCGCAAACCAGGAGTCGACGGCGAAGCGCAGCAAGGCGCCCGCGACGCCAAAGACTCCCACGAGCACGGCGGCGGTCATGACGCCCCGCCGGTCAGGTCGGCCAGGGCCTTGCCGGTCTTCCACCCCGCGGCCGCGGCGGCGAGTCCCAGGACGAGCGAGAGCCCCAGATAGGCCAGCCAGCTGGCATGGAAGCCGGCCCGGAACTGCTGGTCGATGGCGAACACCACCGCCGAAAACGTCGTGAAGGAACCCAGCAGCCCGGGACCGAGCCCGGCCCGCAGCCAGAAGGCGGTCTTCGGCCGTGCGATCCAGACCGTGGTGAGGGCCGCGAGGACAAAACTCCCGACGACGTTGATCACCAGGGTGGTCCAGGGAATGGTGCCCGGTGCCTCCGGGAAAGCCAGTCCGGCCCCGTAGCGCAGTTCCGTTCCGATCAGGCCGCCGACGGCAACGGCAGCCCACGCGCGCCAGCCCGGCAGCCCGGGACGCGCCGCGGCAACAGCCTGTGATGACGTCTTCGCCGCGCGCTTCATGCCGCGGTTCCGGTCAGCACGGCCAGCACTCAGGACCGCTTGAGGCTGCAGCCGGGATGGACAGTGTCGCTGTGGACCCAGAGGGCGGAGGCGACTTCCTCGGCGAGGTCGACTTCCTGCCGGGTGGCGCCGGAGCCGATCCTGACCACCAGGGCGCCGCCGAAAGGCTTGCGGCCCAGAACCTCGACGTCGGCATCCAGATCGATGTCCTCCGCGGAAAGGTAGCGCAGGAGCTCGGGGTTTTCGTCGCTGATCCGGGTGATCCGGCCTGTGTGCCCGTCGTCGAGTTCGCTCATCCGGTGGGCCGGCGGCATCAGCACGGAGCCGTCCGCGGCAGGGATCGGATCGCCGTGCGGGTCCCGCACCGGGTTCCCAAGCTTGGCGGCCATCCGCTCGATGAAGGTGTCTGAGACCGCGTGTTCCAGGAGTTCCGCTTCGTCGTGGACCTCGTCCCAGCGGTAGCCGAGCTCCCGGACCAGGAACGTTTCAATGAGCCGGTGACGCCGGACCATCGACAACGCCAGCCGGACACCCTCGGCCGTGAGCGTGATGGCGCTGTAGGGCTGGTGGTCCACCAGTCCCTGGTCCTTGAGCTTGCGGACCATTTCGGAGACCGAGGAGTTGGCGACGCCGAGGCGCTGGGCCAGCTGCGTGGAGGTGATGGGCTTGTCCTGCCACTCCGTGAAGGAGTAGATGACCTTGACGTAGTCCTCGATCGAGGAGGAGGGCAGACTGGTCTTCACAGCCCCCAGCCTACCGTCAGGCGGCGCCGGAGAACGTCAGCCACAGCAGGACGAGGTTGAGCGCCACGACCAGGATCACGCTGATGACCGCGGCAATCCGCAGTGCCATCCCGTCGGCGAAGCGGCCCATCAGGGCCTTGTTGCTGGTCAGGACAACCAGGGGGACAAGCACGAAGGGGATGCCGAAGCTCAGGACAACCTGGCTCAGCACAAGGCCCCAGGTGGGATCGAAGCCGATGCTCAACAGCACAACGGCCGGGATCAGGGTGACCACGCGGCGCGTCATCAGCGGGATCCGGATTTTAAGCAGCCCCTGCATGATGGATCCGCCGGCATAGCAGCCCACGGACGTCGAAGCCAGGCCGGAGGCGAGCAGGCCGACGGCGAAGATGACACCGATGACCGGACCCAGATTGGTGGTGATCGCGGCATGGGCGCCTTCGATGGTGTCGGTGCCCTCCTCTCCGCCCAGGGTCGATGCGGCCAGCAGCAGCATCCCGATGTTCACGATGCCGGCGATGGCCAGGGCCGCCACGACGTCCCAGCGGGTTGCCTTGACGAGGCGGGCGAGGGCCTGCGGCGGGACATGGAGGTGCGGGTTCGGACGGTGCCGGTCCCGGGACAGGGCCGAGTGGACGTAGATGGCGTGTGGCATCACGGTGGCGCCGAGCATGCTGGCGGCCAGCAGCACGGTGTCCGGACCCTGGAAGCCCGGTATCAGTCCGGCGGCGACGCCCGCAGGGTCGGGCGGACTGATAAAGAGGCCGGCCAGGAAGCCGATCGTGATGATGCCCAGCAGGAACATGATGATGAACTCGAAGGGCCGCTGCTTGTTCCGGGCCTGCACGGCGAGCAGGGCCATGGAGACGCCGCCGACGATCACTGCGCCGAGGGGAAGGGGCAGCCCGAAAAGCAGGTAGAGCGCGATCGCGCCGCCCACCACCTCGGCAAGGTCGGTGGCCGCGGCCACGATCTCGGCCTGGACCCAGAACGCACGGCGCCAGAACGGCTTGAGCCGCTCGCCGAGAATCTCCGGCAGGCTCTTCCCTGTGACGATCCCGAGCTTGGCGGACTGGTATTGCACCAGCACGGCCATGATGTTGGCGGCCACCAGGACCCAGACCAGGAGGTAGCCGTACTGGGCGCCGGCCGTGAGGTTTGCCGCAACGTTGCCGGGGTCCACGTAGGCGATCGCGGCAACGAAGGCCGGGCCCAGCAGGCCGATGATGGCGCGGTGGCCCGGTTTCGGCCGGCTGGGCGCTGCCGGCGCCGAAGATTCGGGTCCTGTTACTTCCAGCACGGTGGGCTCCCCTGATCGGTGCGTCGACGGCGGCACGGCCGGCATCGGCGGTTCGCGCCGGCACCGGAGTTTGCAAGTGCCTACAAATAATTATTAGGCATACCGAAACCATAAGCCAGCGCGCGTGTCCTGGGCAACGTCGGTAGTCATGGAACGCCGTCTGTCGGGGTTCAGGCCCGGACGGCCCGCCAGCTCTGGGTCACATAGGGGAGCGGGATGACGTCTTCCAGGCGGTGGCCCAGATGCTCGTGCAGGTACCAGTCGAGGTTGCCCAGCACCTTGGCGCGGGTCGCCTCGCTGGCCGCCAGGTAATAGCTGCGGGACTTCGTCAGCTCCATGATGTCTGCGGTGCGCACCGGGTCTTCCCAGCGCGTGAGGTGGCTCTCCAGCCCCGTGAATTCCGGGCCCAGCGGCGGTATGAAGTGCGGTTTGTGCACATCGCCGGCATGCATGATGCGCGAGAGCCGGTGCACCCAGGGAGCGGACGTGTCCAGTTGGTTCCAGATCAGCCCCAGGACCCCGCGCGGGCGGAGGATCCTGGCGATCTCCGTGCTGGCCGGCAGCGGATCGCACCAGTGCCAGGCCTGGGCGACGGTCACAACGTCGAAGGCTTCGTCGGGAAGCCCTGTGTGCTCGGCGGTGCCCTCGACGGCGGTGACGCCCGGAAGCGCCCGGCGCAGCTGCACGAGCATGTCGGCGGAAGGGTCCACCGCCACCGTGTGCAGGCCGCGCCCGACCAGCAGGGCTGTGAACTTCCCGGTTCCGGCGCCGAGGTCCGCGGCGTCCCGGGCACCGGCCGGGATCAGCCAGTCGGCCGAATCACCGGGGTACCCGGGGCGGACGCGGTCGTAGTGTTCCCCACCGTCCTGGAAGCTCTGGCCCAGCTCCTGGCGCCGCCCCTGATCCAGCTTGGGGCCGCCTCCTGACGTGGGTCCGCCGTGCAGCTTTGGTCCGCCGCTTGCCACGTGCGATCTCCTTCGGCAGGTCCGGATGGGTACCTTTCGAATTTACCGCACGCGGGAGGGCCGAGTTGTCACAGTGCTGGTGGTTCCGGGCTAGTCCCGGGTGCAGGGGGCCGCGCCGGCAGTGCCGGGCGTGTTGGGGGCCCAGTGCGGGTAGCTGCGGGTGTCGTTGGACGGCACCCAGCGGCCGGCGTCCACGACGTAGTCCCAGCCGAGGCCGTTCCGGCGCAGCTCCTGGATTGCTGTCAGCAGCCGCTCGGCGTCCTCCAGCCGGGAGCCCAGGCCGAAGCTTGCCCGCAGCGAACCCGACGGCAGGCCGAGCCGCCGGAGCAGGGGGTGCGCGCAGAAGCGGCCGTCGCGCAGCCCGATGCCGTGTTCTGCCGACAGGTAGGCCGCCACCAGGCCCGCGTCGTAGCCTTCCACCGAGAAGTTGACGACGCCGATTGTGCCGGTGCCCGGCACGTCTCCGGACCCGGCGTCGAAGGAAGCACTGTCCGGGAAGATCTGGTGGACTTTCACGCCGTCGATCCGGGCAAGGCCCTCGACAAGGAAGGACCGGATGGCGTTTTCGTGCGCGTGCCACTGCTCCACATCCAGATCGGCGATCACCTGGGTGGCCCGGGCCAGGGTGGCGGCGCCGAGGACGTTGGGGGAGCCGCCTTCATGCCGGGCGGGACCGGTGGTCCAGCTGACAGCGTCGATCCGGGCGTCCTGCACGGCTCCGCCGCCGGCCAGATGCGGGGTACCGGCGTCGAGCCAGTCGGGACGGCCGACCAGCACCCCGGCGCCGAACGGCGCGTAAAGCTTGTGCCCGGAGAAGGCGAGGTAGTCGACGCCGTCCGCGGCAATGTCGATCCGCCGGTGCGGCGCCAGCTGGGCGGCGTCGACGACGATCCGGGCGCCGTAGTCGTGGGCGAGGGCGGCGAGGGCCCGGATCGGAAGGATCTCGCCGGTGACGTTGGAGGCGCCGGTCACGGCGAGAAGGCTGACGCCGCCGTGGGCGAGTTCCCCGCGGAGCAGTTCCAGGGTGGCGGCGAGGGTGGGCGCGGCGATGACGCTGCGGTGGGGCACACGCTGCCACGGCAGCAGGTTGGCGTGGTGCTCGATGTCGAGGTAGAGCACCTCGCCGGTGTGCACGCCGTCGACGATGGGCAGGCACCCTGCCAGCAGGTTCAACGAATCGGTGGTGTTCCGGGTGAAGATCACCGAATCGTCCGGCCTGCCGCCGACGAAGTCGCGGACAGTGGTGCGGGCGTTCTCGTAGACCGACGTGCTGATCTGCGAGGCGTAGCCGGCGCCGCGGTGGACGCTGGCGTAGAACGGGAGGATCTCGTTGAGGTAGGCCGAGACGACGGACAGCGCCGGGGCCGAGGCGCCGTAATCCAGATTGGCGTAGCGAACGTGTCCGCCGTGGATGAGGGGAGCCTGGATCTCCGCGCCGGTCACCGCGGCCAGCGGCCGGCTG
>NZ_AUPJ01000445.1 GCF_000427315.1 Arthrobacter sp. TB 26 | reverse complement strand
GAGCCATTGCGGCTCTGGCTGCAGGAGATCGCGGCGGACGCGGCCGGACGCGCCGGCATCGCCCGGCGGACCCTCAACGGGACGGTCAAGGCCCTGGCGGACCGCGTCGAGGCGGCGGCAAAGGCCGCCGGAGACCAGGACCATGCCGCTGAAGTCCTCGCGGGGGACGCCCGCGACGCCTACCGGGACGCCGTGGCCAGGATCCTCGAGGCCACCCGGGACGGCGCCCTGCTGCGCGGCGAGGTCCTGGCCCGCTGGCAGGACTTTGTCGGCACTGGCGAGTTCTTCCGGGCCATGGAGCAGAACATTGGCCGGTTCCGTGACCGGGTCGGCGCGTTCTTCCGTGGCGAGCCNAGCCGGCACCCGCAGTGCGGGTGGAGACGGCGATCGAGACCGGCTTACAGGCGGTTATTATTGATGAGGCCGCCAATGCGGGTGACGATGCGGACGGGCGCTGGCGCTCCGATCCCGCCGGCCGCCAACTGCTGGGCAGCGACGACCTCTCCGGCACCTCCGAGGGCTTCGCCGACAGGGCGGCCGCCGAGATCCGGGCCTGGCAGGGGAGCCTTATGGAACTCATCCGGACCGAGGGCCAGGGCAAGCGCACGCAGGCCCGCTGGCTGTCCTTCGGCATCAATGGCCTCGGCGCCGCCCTGATGATCGTGGTGTTTTCCATGACCGCCGGACTGACAGGGCTGGAGGTCGGCATCGCAGGCGGAACCGCCATTGCCGGACAGCGGCTGCTGGAAGCGGTGTTCGGCGAGGACGCCGTCCGCCGGCTCGCCAAGACGGCCCGGGAGGACCTCCACACCCGCTGCCAGAACCTGCTTCAGGACGAGCAGCTGCGGTTCCTGGACCGGCTGGACTCCTCCGGCGGAATCGATCCCGCGGTGCTCATCGGCCATGCCTCGGCGCTCCGCCGGCTGGCGGCC
>NZ_AUPJ01000444.1 GCF_000427315.1 Arthrobacter sp. TB 26 | reverse complement strand
GGCGACCCGGCTGGACCGCAGGCTTATGGCATTGAACGAAGCGCGCGAACTGGCCGCCGGGGCTCTCCCCGAGGACGTCCTGGACAGCGTGCTCCAGGTGCTGGAGCGGGCGGGCTCCCGGCGCTCCCTCTCGGCGGACCACACCGTGGTCGGATTCTTCGGGGCCACAGGCAGCGGCAAGTCCTCACTCTTCAACGCTGTCAGCGGGGAGGAAATCGCGACGGCGGCCGCCCGCCGGCCCACAACCTCCGAGCCGCTCGCCGGCATCTGGGGAACCGAAGGCAGCGAGGAGCTCCTGGACTGGCTGGAGGTCCGGAATCGGCATCACGCCAGCCCGGTCCCCGGGTTCGCCGACGAGGGCACGGGCCTGATCCTCCTGGACCTTCCCGACTTCGACTCCACCCGCGCTGCCAACCGCGAAATCGTGGAGCGGATGGTCGGACTCGTCGACGTCCTCGTCTGGGTGCTCGACCCGCAAAAGTACGCCGACGCCGCGGTGCACAACGGCTTCCTCGCCCCCTTGGCGTCCCACGGCGCCGTTACCCTCGTGGTGCTCAACCAGATCGACCGGCTCCCGGACCGGGACATTCCGCCCGTTCTGGACTCACTCAAAGGCATCCTGGCGCGGGACGGGCTGGGCAAAGTGCAGGTTATCGGCGCCTCCGCCGTGGTGGGCACCGGCGTGGACAAAGTCCGGGCCGCCATCCGGCAGGTGGCCACGCAGCGGCAGGCCCAAA
>NZ_AUPJ01000443.1 GCF_000427315.1 Arthrobacter sp. TB 26 | reverse complement strand
TGTTAACGCCAACCCAAAACAGGGCCATTAGTGCCAGTTGAAAACAGGGCCACTTGTTGTTCGTTCTATTGTGCCGTACTGGCCGTGGGCTGGTGTTTTCTGAGCCGGTAGCTTTTGCCTTTGAGGCTGATGACGTCGGCGTGGTGGACGATCCGGTCGATCATGGCCGAGGCGATGGTCAGGTCCCCGAAGACGTCGCCCCAGCGGGCGAAGGGCAGGTTGGACGTCAGAATCATCGAGGCGTGTTCATAGCGGCTGGAGACCAGCTGAAAGAACAGGTTCGCGGCGTCCTGGTCAAACGGGATATAGCCGACTTCATCGACCACCAGGAGACTGTAGCGGCGTAGCTTGACCAGTTCCTGGGCGAGTTTCCCGCGGGAATGAGCCTCCTGCAGGCGGGCGACCCAGCCCGTCGCGGAGTCGAAGAGGACCCGGTGCCCGGCCTTGGCCGCCTTGATGCCGATGCCGACCGCGAGGTGGGTTTTGCCGGTGCCGGGAGGCCCGAGCAGGACCACGTTCTTGGCCTCGGAGAGAAATACGCTGGTGCCCAGGTGAGCGATGAGGTTCCGGTCCGCGGAGGGCTGGTGGTCGAAGTTGAACTCCTCGAGGTCCTTGTGCGCGGGGAACCGGGCGGCCTTGATCCGTGTCGCGGCTCCGGAGGCTTCGCGTTCGGAGACTTCCCGGGAGAGGACGGCGGCCAGATACTCCTCGTGCGACCAGCCGGCGTCCCGGGCCTGGTCCCCGAGGCGGCGGAACCCATCGCTGATCCGGGGTGCGCGCAGCGCACGGGCGTAGTACTCGATCTGCGAGGGTGTCCCGCTCATGACGCCGCCTCCAGCAGCACGGCCGGGTCCTGTCCGAGGTCGATGCCGAAGATCTCGTCGTAGGCGGCCAGATCCCGGATTTGCACGGCTTCCTCGGGTTCGGGGCGGCGCACCCGCTGGGTCCGGAAGTCCCGGCGCATCACCGCCGCGCGGGCGACATGGGCCGTGTCGGTCACCACCAGATGCCGCGCCCAGGCCCGGACGTGGGTGGCGATGAGCACCCCATCGTGCGTGACCCAGACGGTGTCCAGATCAGCGGTGACATCCACGATCCGCCCAATGAACGACGGGTCCACGGAATAGTCGTTGGAGAACACCCGCACGTAGTAATCCCGCGGCAGCCGCACCGCGTTGCGGAATACCGTGTCCGGTGTCACCGGCGGTAGTTCCCGCATCTTCTCCCGGTCCAGGACGATCAGCTCGTCAGGACGGCCGTGGCGGGACCGGGAATACCGGTGGTTGGCCTTGGGCAGCCAGTCCTCCAGCTGACCGTTGAAATCCGCTGGTGAGCGGAAGTCCCGGCCCGGCATGAAGCGTTGCCGGAAGAACCTGTTCATCCGCTCGACCATGCCCTTGGACTCCGGATCCCGCGGCGGCAGCAGTTTGACCTCCAGCCCCAAGGATCCGGCGAACGCGGCCACCGGCTCCGTGGGCCGGCGCCGACCGATGCCGGACTCGTTGTCCCACAACAGCCTGGACGGAACCGCCTGCGCATCCTGCAGCAGCGCCCACATCCCACCGATCAAATCCGGTGTCGTGCGGGAGGGCAGCATCCGTGCCTGGATGAATCCCGAGAACGCCGAGGTCATCACCAGCACCGGGGGCGTGTCAGTCTGACCCTCACCGACGGGTAGCGGATCATGCGGGAACCACAAATCGCACTGGACCTGGAATCCCGGCTCGTGGACCAGACGGTCGGCCGGGTCAGGCGGAGCGTATTCAGGCCGGATCGCGGCGACCTTCGCCCGGAACAGCGACGCGGAACCGGACCAACCAACCCGCTCCGCCAGCGTTGCGGCCGGCATCGTCGGAGTCTTCACCAACAGCTCCCGCACCCTGGGAGCAAACGCATCAAAACTCGATACTCCCGCTGCCCGCTGGTACTTCGGCACCCGGTCCGACTCCAGCGCACGCTCCACCGTTCCGCGGGAAACCCCCACGATCCTGCCGATCTCACGCTTCGAGTGCTTGCCCGTCGAAAACAGGTGGCGTATCTCCGCCCAATCATCCAAATTGATCACCTTCCATAATGGTCGGTGGCCCTGTTTTCAGTTGGCGTTCCTGGCCCTATTTTCGGTTGGCGTTAACACAGTTTGATGATGTCGGGCCGGATGTGCAGCACATGCCGCATGGAGGCAAAGCCCGAGCCGGCGTCGTCAATGGCGATACGCAGCCCGCGGCGGCGCAGCGGTTCCAAGGCCGAGATGAGGGGACAATATTCCTCCACTTCGAGCCGCTCCGTCAGCTCCAGGACGATCCGGTCCAAAGCAAGGCCGGACCGTTCCAGAATTCCTGGCAACAGCGGGTCCAGGCAGGTGGCAGGGGAGGCATTCAGTGCCACGTAGATGCCTGGGGGCAACGCCTTTGCCGCTTTGAGGGCGGTTTCCAGCGCCGCGATTTCGAGGTCCTCCGAGAGTCCAACCGCGGCGGCTTCCTCGAACCAGTAGTCAGGCCCGGTCCCGTCCTCGCTGACGAAACGCGTCAGCGCTTCGGCGCCGATGATGTGCCCTGCAGCCAGGTTCTTGATCGGCTGGAAGGCCGTCAGCATCCTGTTCCCGTCGATCATTGCCCTGATCCTGGCCCGGCTGAGGGCGGCGGCCGCCTCCTGGGCTGTCTCCACGGGAACCCTGCGGCTGGTCCCCACCAGACCGGCGGGCTGCCCGGCCCTCACTGGGCGGTTGTGGGTGGAGGATTCGATCCAGACCGAGCTCCCGTCCCGGTGCCGGCACCGGACGACGCCCTGGGCGTGACCCTCAACGCCAGGCGCGTCAATGAGTGACCTGATCGCCGCCGGAAAGTCCTCGACATCGGCAATGACGCTGAAGTGCTTCCCGACCAGTTCCGACGGGTGGTATCCCGTGAGATCGATACCGGTGGGGCCGGAGAAGATGAAATTGCCCTGGGCGTCCAGCGCCCACAACCACTCGTGGCTGGTGGTCAGGACCGTGTCCATTAGCTGGGCGGCGCCTCGGGCGCTGGCCCTCTCTGCGCGGTGGCACCTGTGGAACCGCAGGGCCAGGAAACCGGCCACGAGGATGGGAATCAGGATCAGTGAGGCCAGCAACAACTGGAGGCCCGGACGGGCGGTAACCGCCGGATCCAAGATGAGGACCCCACCCGCTGTCATGGCGAATACCGCCTGGACGGCCAGAAAGCACGCCAGTACATCCCGGCTCCGCGCCCGCGGCGTACCGGGTTTCCCTTCAACCATAGCCATACCCTCTGTTTGGCTGGACAAAACACTCGCCGGCAAGCCAGCGACTTAGCGCGTACCGTGACGGCGTTCAGTCCGTCCCCGGCAATAGATGACTGCCTCGACGCCTGCCGCCATGAGCCAACCTGCCAGGAGCCGGCGATGACCAGCGGCGGCGATGGCCGCCAAGGCAGCCGGCTAGTGCAGGCCTAAACCGCCACGGAAGAGCCGCTGTCCCAGGCCCGTCCCCATCGTCTAGATCCAAGCTAGCAAAGAACATCCCTCGTAATCGAAAACTGCGCCAAACCTGCAGAACACCTTCGTCGGGATCCAAATGGACATACTGTCGCCTGCCGACTGAACGTCCTCCGGGCCATGCTTCGTGATGGCACCACGTGCGCTCCTGTTGTTGCGGGGCTGAAGGCTGCGTGATGCGTCTAGCGGATGTATGCGGCGAGCTGCGGCAGGTTGAGTTCGACCAGGCGCTCGTTGAGGACCAATGCCAGCAGGTTGCAGTCCTGACCCGGCAACGGAATCAGTCCGTTCAGATATGCCGGTAGATATGGGGGCCGCGAATCCAGGAGACTGAGTCGACAGGCGGGGGAAACCCGGGCCAGGCAGTGCATTACAGATGAGGCTGTCGCTGTGGCGCTTCGTCCGGCAGGTCATACTTCAGGGACGGGACGAAAACGGATTTGGTCGCCTTCCCGGGGGTCCCCCTCGGCACCGAATATACCTCTCGACCGCCGCATTGAAAGTCCTTGGTGACGGCCGAACGCTGCTCTCATCCGCAAGGACCGGCAAGTCCTCCTTTTCGGATGAGGCGTTCGGATCTTCTGCCCGGGCGCTGCGCAGACGACGATACAAGGGCCTCGCTGCGCTCGGATATCACAAGCATTCTTCTTTCTTTTTTGCTGCTGTCCGTTGGACCATACGTGCCCGCTCCACCGCCGCAACCGTCCTGCGGACGGCCGCGCAGCCGATGGCAGGTACTCCAGGCACCCGCCCCGCCCGAGTGAAACGGAGCATCACCTCATGAGCACAGAAACCATGACCCGCACGGTCACGACCGACACCGGCGAACCGATCACGGCGCCGGTTCTTCCCGCCGACAACAGGGCAGGTGACGGGTACGACTGGATGGACACCCTCGACGGCACCTCCTGGTCCGTGCTGCCGAACTGGGCCGGCCGGGCGGCCGGACGCAGTCGGTTGCCGTTGGAGCGCGCGAAAACGCCAACTAGTGCGGGTCAGCTGGCGACGGTGACGGCTGCTGCGCCGCCTCCTGTCCGGCCTTGACCGTCGCCTCGATCATCGACGTCATGAACCGCGTCGCGAGGTCCAGTTCCGCTGGAGTGAATTCGGCCATCGCGGCGGCCATGTGGCGGGCCAGTGGCTGAAACATGGCGCCGCCGTCGCGATAGGCCTTAGGGGTCATACGGAGCTGGACCTGGCGGCGGTCCGTGCCCTGCCGCTCGCGGATCACGTGGCCGGAGCTGTGCAGCCGGTCGATCAGTGCCGTCGTGGCGGGTGAGCTCAGATGCAGTTCCTTGCGGAGCACGCCGGGCGTGACGATCTGGTTCCTCGCGGTGTGCTGCATGATCACGGCCAGGGCATTGAGGTCCGTCCGGTGCATGTCGTTGCGGCCGCCTGCAGAATCAACGTAGCGGTTGGCCTCGAGGCTGAACTCCTGAAGCAAGCGGACCAGCGGCGGCGGACCTGAAGGCGGTCCGGAAGATTCAGGCCGTCCCGGCGGATCAACTGTCACGGCAAACCTTCCTCTCCCTTGTCCTGGCCACCCCTGCGCCGCAGCAGGCGCCCTCCGGAGTTTACTTCAGCGGAGTGCGGCAGCGGACCCGGCCCGGTGCCGAAATATTTTCCAAGAATTGCACACCAACGGGTTATCTCCATCGTGGAGATAGTCTATTATGGATTCAATTCTACTCCTCCACGGCATGCACCAGAAGGAACCATGAACAAGACACCTCACGGCAGTGCCCGCTTCCCCTTCTGGCTGCGCTGGCTGGTCCCCGTCCTGCTCGTCGTCACCTGGCTGGCCATCGCCGGGATCGGCGGGCCCACCTTTGGCCGGCTGAGCGAGGTCTCCTCGAACGACCAGGCGTCCTTCCTGCCGACGGGAGCCGAGGCCACGGAAGTCCGGGACTGGCAGGCCAAGTTCCGGGACACCAATGAGATCCCAGCCGTCATTGTCATTGAGAGCGACTCGGCCTTCACCCCGGCCCAATTCGGCGAGGTGGCAGCCCTCAAGGGCAAGCTGGAGGCCGTGGGTGCCGGCAGCACCGTCATCGGACCCATCCCGTCCGAAGATGCCAAGGCCGTGCAGTTTGTAGTCCCGATCGATTCGGCCGGCGAAGTGAAGGAAGTCGTCAAGGAACTCCGCGCGGAGGTGCAGGCATCCGCTCCGGCGGGAATGCAGACCTTCGTAACCGGTCCGGCCGGGCTTGCCGCCGACCTCGTCAGCGCCTTCGCGGGCATCGACGGCATCCTGCTGCTGGTGGCCCTTGCCGCGGTTTTCCTGATCCTGCTGATCGTCTACCGCTCGCTGCTGCTGCCGATCGCCGTGCTGTTCACCTCGGTCTTCGCGCTCTGCGCCGCCATCTTGCTGGTTTTCGGGATGGCCAAGCTCGGCTGGATCCAGCTCAACGGCCAGAGCCAGGGCATCCTGTCCATCCTGGTGATCGGTGCCGCCACGGACTACGCGCTGCTCTATGTGGCGCGGTTCCGTGAGGCGCTGACGCACACGACCAACCGGACGGCCGCCGCGCTCACCGCGTGGAAGGCGGCCTGGGAGCCGATCCTGGCCTCCGGCGCCACCGTCATCATCGCGCTGCTGTGCCTGCTCTTGTCCGACCTCAACTCGAACAAGGCACTCGGCCCCGTGGCGGCCGCAGGCATCCTGTGTTCCCTCTTCGCGGCCCTGACCCTGCTGCCAGCGCTGATGGCGCTGCTGGGCCGCGCCGCGTTCTGGCCGTTCCGCCCCAAGCTGCTCCCGGAGACTGAGCGCGAGCCCGAACTCGTCACCGGCCTCGAGGGCCAGAAGGGCCTGTGGCGCGCCACCGGATCCCTCGTGTCCCGCCGGCCCCGGACCGTCTGGATCGCCTCCGTGCTGCTGCTCCTGGTGGCCTCCGCCGGCGTGCTCCAGCTCAAGGCAAACGGCGTCCCGCAGACCGACGTGATCCTCACCGCCTCCAACGCCGTCGACGGCCAGGACGCCCTGGCCCGGCACTTCGACGCGGGCTCCGGCAGTCCTGCCGTGATCGTCGCTGACGAGGCGAAGGCGCAGGACGTGCTGGCCAGGACCAAAGCGACCGACGGCGTCGGGGTCGCCTACCTGCTGGCCGAAGGCAGCGTTCCGATCGTCCCCGGCGCTCCGGCCGCACCCGGCGCCCCGGCTTCTCCCACGGCTCCTGCGGTGAGGGACGGCAAGGTCCTGATCAACGCGACGCTGAACTTCGCCGCGGACTCCAACGAGGCTGAAAACGTCGTGGTGGCCCTCCGCCAGGAACTGAAGAAAATCGACGACGGCGCCCTGGTCGGCGGAGTGACGGCGACGGCCCTGGACACGAACACCACTGCCCAGCGTGACCTCGTCACCATCATCCCTGTGGTCCTCGCGGTGATCCTGGTGATCCTGATGCTGCTGCTGCGCTCCGTGCTGGCGCCGCTGCTGCTGGTTGCCTCGGTGGTGCTGTCCTACGCCGCCGCCATGGGAGTCTCCGCCTTCGTGTTCAACAACATCTTTGGATTCCCGGGAGCCGATGCCACCGTCCCGCTCTTTGGCTTCGTCTTCCTTGTGGCGCTGGGGGTGGACTACAACATCTTCCTCATGAGCCGGGTCCGGGAGGAGTCCATCAAGCACGGCACCCGGCCCGGCATCCTGCGCGGCCTGGGCGTCACGGGCGGTGTGATCACCTCCGCCGGAGTGGTCCTCGCGGCCACCTTCGCGGCCCTGGGCGTCATCCCCATCATGTTCCTCGTGCAGCTGGCCTTCATTGTGGCCTTCGGGGTTCTGCTGGACACCGTCCTGGTCCGCTCGCTGCTCGTTCCGGCCCTGGCCTACGACATCGGCCCCCGGATCTGGTGGCCGAGCAAGCTGGGGCGGGCGGAGAAGGATGCCGCCGCGAGCGTCCGCCCGGCTGCCCCGGAGACGGAATCCGCGGAGGCGGGAATCCGCTAGCCCGAGGCCGGACCTGCCCCCACAGCCGCAGCCGCCGTCACTGTTCCTGGTCCCTCCACCAGGCAACGGTGGCGGCGGCTGCTTCCTTGAGCGGCGTGGGATGCAGCCCCAGGGCCGCTTCGCTGGCGTTCGAGTCCATGACGAAGGGGTGTTCGAACTGGTACAGGGTTTCGGCCAGTTCCCGCGTTCCGGGGGAGAACATGCCCATCGTCCGCAGCGCCCACCCGGGGACGGCGGTCACCCGCGGCGCCCGGACGCCGGCAGCGGCGGCGAACGCTGCAGCAATCTTCCGCTGGCTGAGCGCGGGGCCGGTCGGCGCGTGCCACACCCGGTTCCACAGCGCAGGATCCTGCGCGACCCTGATCATGGCGGCGGCCAGGTCCGGCACATACGTGAAGGAATGCGGCAGCCCCGCGTTGCCAATCACCATCAGGGGTTTTCCCGCCAGGACCGGCTTCACCATGCGCTCGCCGGCATGTGCGCCGCGAACCCGCGGACCGAAAAAATCGCTCGCCACCACGCTCACGGTGTCCGTTGTGGACGCCGCACGGGCCGCCAGCAACGCGGTGCGGACGCCCCGTTTGCCGCCGCGGGCCTCCCGCGGGCCCTCCTCGGTCATCGGCCGTTCCGGCCCGCTGTAGGAGTACAGGCTTTCCGGAAACACGACGACGGCGCCGGCGCCGCCCGCCGCGGCAAGCACGGCCTCCTCCGCGCGGGGCAGTTCCTCCGCCCAGACCTTTGCGCTGTACTGCGATCCGTGGATGCAGTGGAACACGGCTTTGGCGCCCCGGAACAGCTCGCCGAGCCGCGCAGGGTCGGACACATCCACGGCCGTCTTTTCGATCAGCGGGTTGTCCGGTCCGGTGCCGGAGCGGGTGAGCACCCGCACCCGGTGGCCCGCTGCGGCGAGCTGTTCGGCCACCGTCCAGCCGACGGGGCCGGCGCCCGTGACGACAAAGAGGGCAGTGGCCCGGGCCTCGGGGGATACGGACTGGGACACGGTGTTCTCGCTTTCGTTGTGGTCGCACGGGCTGCGGCGGCCCGGGCTGGGGCTGGATTAGCCAGGCCGCAACCTGAACCTGAGAGCACTGCTCTCTGAATTCAGGATGGATCCGGCTGGGGCGAAAGTCAAGAGCAGTGCTCACATTTGTTGACACTGCTCTGCTTTATGGAATGCTGGAGCCATGCCGCAGACCGAACTGGCCGTGAAGCCGCCCACTCCCCGCGAGCGTGCCCGGGCACGGACCATCGAGGACATTGTGCGCCTCGGCCGGGAGCATCTTGCAGTGCACGGGGCTGCCGCGCTGTCCCTTCGCGCCGTGGCGCGGGATCTCGGCGTCGTCTCCTCGGCGGTCTACCGGTACGTGGAGAATCGCGAAGAGCTGCTGACCCTGCTGCTCATCGACGCCTACAACGAGCTCGGAGACGAAGTGGACGCCGCCGTGGCCACCCTGCCCGTGACCGACTTCGCCGGGCGGTTCAACGCCTTGGGGTCCGCGGTGCGGCGCTGGGCGCTGCGCGAGCCGGCCCGCTACGGGCTCCTGTTCGGCAGCCCCGTGCCTGGATACCAGGCGCCGGCCGAGCGGACCACGGCGCCGGGCACCCGCGTGATCTACGCCCTGATGGCGTTGCTGGACGGCGCCTACCGGGCCGGGCGGCTGGCGGCGCCTGACGATCAGGCCGTCATTGTGCCCGTCCTTTCCGACGACCTGGAGCGGATCCGAAGCGGGATGGGACTGGCGGTGCCTGACGGGCTGCTGGCGCGCGGTGCGCTCGTCTGGACGTCCCTGTTCGGAGCCGTCAGCTTCGAGGTTTTTGGCCAGTATGGCGCGGGCACCTTCGCCGCTCCGGATGAACTCTTCGCCCACCATCTGGCCGTGCTGGCGGAACTCGCGGGCCTTGGACAATCATCGCAAAGGGCCGGCCGGCAAACCGCCGATCACCCGGAATAGCCGACGCCCCGGGGTTTTCGTTGCCCCCTGTTGTCTCCCGGTGGCGCTCGATAGACTGCCACTGCGCCTGCCTGGGCGCGCCGAGGCTTCCAGGAAGGATCCAACCATGTCCGAAGACAGCGAGTTTGATCGAACAGCAGCGGAACCCGAAGAGCAGGTCGCGGAGGGTCAGTACGTCGAGGGGGACTACGGCACGGCCGGCACCGCAGGGGAGAACCCGCCCGAAGCCAAAGAGGGCGAATACCCCACCGGTGACTACGGAGCGGCCGGCGTCAGCGGCGCCACCGCCGTCGGCGTGGAGGAGGGCGATTACCCCGAAGGCGATTACGGAGCGGCGGGTGGCACCGGCGCGATGCGGGCCGCGGCCGAGGAGGGCGAATATCCAGAAGGCGACTACGGTACCGCCGGCGCCTCGCGCACCGCTGGCCGGGGCGCTGATGGGGTGCCCGCGCGGAACGAAGACGCCGACGAAGCTGACCGCGGGGAGCGCTGAAGGCGGACTTCGCGCACAGCGAAATACCCGGTGGTTGGCCTGGCTGCTGCCCGGATATTCCCGGAATGCCGGGAAAATATTCGTTCCGACGAGCCAGTCGCGCCGTTGAAAATCCAAAGTTGAGCGCAAGACGCTCAACTTTGGATTGACTTTGATCGGGACCTGAGTAAAGTTGAGTGCAGATCGCTCAATCACGGTCGGATCCCCGCGGTCCGCAGCCATTCCGGCAAGTTTCCAAGGAAAGAAGGACGCAACACATGTCACGTGCAGTAGGTATTGACCTCGGAACAACCAACTCCGTCGTCTCCGTTCTCGAAGGTGGCGAGCCCACCGTTATTGCCAACGCCGAGGGTGGCCGCACCACGCCGTCGGTCGTTGCATTCTCCAAGTCCGGCGAAGTGCTGGTTGGCGAAATCGCCAAGCGCCAGGCCGTCAACAACATTGACCGCACCATTGCTTCCGTCAAGCGCCACATGGGCACCGACTGGAGCGTCGCCATTGACGACAAGAAGTACACGGCGCAGGAAATCTCCGCCCGTATCCTCATGAAGCTCAAGAACGACGCCGAGTCCTACCTCGGCGAAAAGGTCACGGACGCCGTGATCACCGTCCCCGCGTACTTCAACGACGCCGAACGCCAGGCCACCAAGGAAGCCGGCGAAATCGCGGGCCTCAAGGTCCTGCGCATCGTCAACGAGCCCACCGCGGCCGCCCTGGCCTACGGCCTGGACAAGGGCAAGGAAGACGAACTCATCCTCGTCTTCGACCTCGGCGGCGGAACCTTCGACGTCTCTCTCCTCGAGGTTGGCAAGGACGAAGACAACTTCTCCACCATCCAGGTCCGTTCCACCGCAGGCGACAACCGCCTCGGCGGCGACGACTGGGACCAGCGCGTTGTCGACTACCTGCTGAACCAGCTCAAGGTCAAGGGCATTGACCTGTCCAAGGACAAGATTGCCCTGCAGCGCCTGCGTGAGGCAGCGGAGCAGGCCAAGAAGGAACTCTCCTCCTCCACCAGCACCAACGTCTCCCTCCAGTACCTCTCCGTCACCCCCGACGGCCCGGTACACCTGGACGAGCAGCTGACCCGCGCCAAGTTCCAGGACCTCACCAAGGACCTGCTCGAGCGCACCAAGAAGCCGTTCCACGACGTCATCAAGGAAGCCGGGATCCAGCTTTCCCAGATCGACCACATCGTGCTGGTCGGCGGCTCCACCCGTATGCCTGCCGTCTACGACCTGGTCAAGGACCTGGCCGGCGGTAAGGAACCGAACAAGGGCGTCAACCCGGATGAGGTCGTCGCCGTCGGCGCCGCCCTGCAGGCCGGTGTCCTGAAGGGCGAGCGCAAGGACGTCCTCCTGATCGACGTCACCCCGCTCTCGCTCGGCATCGAAACCAAGGGCGGCATCATGACGCACCTGATCGAGCGCAACACGGCCATCCCGACCAAGCGCTCGGAGACCTTCACCACCGCGGACGACAACCAGCCGTCCGTGGCCATCCAGGTCTTCCAGGGCGAGCGCGAGTTCACCCGCGACAACAAGCCGCTGGGCACGTTCGAGCTGACCGGCATCGCGCCGGCACCGCGCGGCGTCCCGCAGGTTGAGGTCACCTTCGACATCGACGCCAACGGCATCGTGCACGTCTCCGCGAAGGACAAGGGCACCGGCAAGGAACAGTCCATGACCATCACGGGCGGTTCCAGCCTCTCCAAGGAAGACATCGACCGCATGGTCAAGGACGCCGAGGAGCACGCAGCAGAGGACAAGGCCCGCCGCGAGGCAGCCGACACCCGCAACACTGCCGAGCAGCTTGCCTACTCCGTGGACAAGCTGATCGCCGACAACGCCGACAAACTGCCGGAAGAGGTCAAGACCGAAGTCCAGGCCGACGTCGACGCCCTCAAGGCAGCGCTCGAAGGCACCGATGACGCAGCCGTGAAGACCGCGTTTGAGAAGCTGCAGGCTTCCCAGACCAAGCTCGGCGAGGCCATCTACGCCCAGGCAGGTTCCCCGGACGGCGCCACCGGCGCCCAGGGTGCCCCCGCCGGCGAGCCGGCAGCGGGAGCCGACGAGGACATCGTCGACGCCGAGATCGTTGACGAAGACGAGAAGAAGTAATCATGCCGCATCACGGTAACGAAGAAGAGCACGGTTCTTCCGAGAGCCGTCGCGACGCTGAACAGCGGGAGAACGAGCCGCAGAAGCCGATCATCCACGACAACCGCAAGGTTGATCCGAAGACCGGCCAGGCCCGCCACCCCGACCAGGAGCACCATGCTGATTCCGGGGACGCACTGTCCCAGGCCGAGGACATCCTCAACAGTGTGGCCGTTCCAGCCGCGGATTCCGTGGCCCAGGGTGCTGACGGTGCGGAGGCGGAGGAGCTGAGGAATGACCTCCGCCGCCTGCAGGCCGAGTACGTCAACTACCGCAAGCGGGTCGAACGCGACCGCGCCGTGGCAGGGGAGATGGCCGTCATCGGCGTCCTGAACTCCCTGCTCCCGGTGCTGGACGACGTCGACGCCGCCCGCCAGCACGGTGACCTCACGGACGGACCGTTCGCCGCGATCGCCGCCAAGCTGGAGAACGCGCTGAAGACATACGGCCTGGTGCGCATCGATGAGACCGGTGTGGAGTTCGACCCCACGATCCACGAGGCCCTCATCCAGCAGCCGGGCACGGACGTCGAAATAGACACCGTCAGCCAGGTCCTGCGCTCCGGGTACAAGTCCGGCGACAGGGTCCTGCGGGCAGCCCAGGTCATCGTGGCCGTCCCGGCCTAGCAGTACGCCATCGAGGTGACAGTTCGCGCCCGTGTTTCCAAGGAACATTGGCGCGAACTGTCACTTCGGCACACAGATTTGAAAGGAAACGCCATTGGCTAGCCAGGACTGGGTGGACAAGGACTTTTATAAGATCCTTGGAGTCGCCAAGGACGCTTCCGACGCCGACATCAAAAAGGCCTACCGGAAGCTCGCGCGGCAGCACCATCCGGACACCAACGCGGGAGACACCGCTTCGGAGAAGAAGTTCAAGGACATCTCCGAGGCCTACTCCGTGCTCTCCGATGCCGACGAGCGCCAGCAGTACGACGCCATCCGGGCCATGGGCGGCGGCGCACGCTTCGCCCCCGGCGGAGGCGGCGGGGCTGCCGGCGGGGCGGGCTTCGAGGACCTCTTCGGCGGGCTCTTCACCGGCGGCGGGGGACGCCATTCCGGCAGCTACAGCACGGCCGGCGGTATTCCCCCCGAGTTTGCCGACCTCTTCGGCGGTGGCGGCTTCGGCGGCGGCCAGTCCTTCCAGCGTGCCCCGCAGAAGGGCGCCGACCGGACGGCCTCGACCTCCATTTCCTTCGCCGGTTCCATCCGCGGCACCACCATCGGGCTGCGTGAACCGGACGGCGAAGTCATCGATGTCCGCATCCCGGCCGGCATCAAGGACGGCCAGAAGGTCCGTGTCCGCGGCAAGGGCCAGTACGGTCCGGCCGGGTACGGGGACCTTATGGTCACCGTCTCAGTGAAGCCGCACGATTTTTACGTCCGCGACGGCGACAACCTGCGCATCCACGTCCCGGTCACTTTCCCGGAGGCAGCCCTGGGCGCCGACATCGAGGTTCCCACCATCGACGGCGACAAGGTCAAGGTGCGCGTGGCTGCCGGCACGCCGTCGGGCCGTACCCTCCGCGTCAAGGGACGCGGTGTGAAGCACACCAAGGCCACCGGGGATCTGCTGGTGACCATCGACGTCGCCGTCCCGCGGAAGCTGAACAAGGAAGCCGAGGAGGCCGTCAAGTCCTTCGCCGCGGCCACCGCCGGTGAGGATGTCCGCGCCGAACTGGCAGCCAAGGCCCGGCTCTAGGAACGGACGCCTGCCATGGTTATCGAGTACGAGCAGCCGATCTTCGTGATCTCCGTTGCCGCGGAACTGGCGGACATGCACCCCCAGACGCTGCGGCAGTATGACCGGCTGGGCATCGTCTCGCCCAGCCGGGCGCCCGGCAAGTCGCGGCGCTACTCCCAGCGGGACATCAACATGCTCCGCGAGGTGCAGCGGCTCTCGCAGGAGGGCGTCTCCCTCGAGGGCATCAAACGGATCCTCCAGTTGGAGAACCAAGTGGCAGCCCTGCAACGGCGGGTCAGCGAGCTGAGTGAAGAACTCGAACGCCGGCCCCGTGCCCTGGACTCCCGCATCTTTGCCGCCGGAGCCGCGGGCGACGTCGTGAGCCTGGCCCGCGGCAAGCGCCCGCGGGCACGGTCCCAGGCGCTGGTGGTGTGGCGGCCGCGCGGGATCGAAGGCTGAGCCAATTCTTAACCCAAAGAGTGCCCGGGACCCCTGAGGTCACGGGCACTCTTTGGGTTAGAAGCGTGACTTGGTGCTGCCCGGGACCGGGGACGTGTTGGCGAAGGGGTTGCCCGCGAGGTCCCGCATCCCGGTTGCCGGCGTGTACGACGGGAAAGCAGACTGTTCCGTCCCGTTACCCACGCTGCCCGAGATCAGGGCCCCCAGCGTGATGGTGAGCGTATTAGCGGACCGATCCCAGCTGATGATTCCTTTGTAGCTGAGCGTTCCCGAGCCGTAGTAGCTGCCACCCAATGACACGGTGCCAATACTCGATGTCGGGCAGACCAAGCTATCCACGGCCACGCTGAGGATATTGCCGGAGCTGATGTTGACCGTGGCCTGGTCCGCGCTCAGTGCCAGCGTTCCGCTGGGATCGGCGGCCCAATTGCTGCAGATCGTGGATGCGTCCAGGCGTTCGGAGAAGGTGATGGTCGCTTTGTCATTGGGGTCGAGCTTGCCGTTCCTGCCTCCGCCGTCTGCCAGCAAAACTCCGCTCACTGTCGGGGCAGTGACATCCTTGACGGAGGCCGCGGTGCCCGGCGTCGCGGTGTTACCCTGGTTGCCCGCGGTGTCGGTCGCGACCGCGCGGTAGGTGATCGTTCCGGCGTCCAGGGACGACAGGTTAACGGTGGTGTTCCAGGCCCCGGAGCCGTTCGCGGTGGCGGTGGCGGTGGCGTTGACGGTGTGCGCCGCGCCGGCGTCCGTGACAGCCAGGGCAATGGACGCCCCGGGTTCGGTGGTGCCGCTGACCGGCACTGCAGAGACGTTGCCGATGTTGACATAGGCGGGGGCAGCCACCGAAGGGGCGGCCGGCGGCGTGGTGTCCACGGCGGCGGCGCTGCTCCGGACGCTTTCGGTTCCCTGCCACTGCGCAAGCACCGGAGTGACGGTGTAATACCAGGTGCCGGTCGGGACGCCCTGGTCGGTGCAACCCAGTCCAGTAGTTACCGTGCCCGCGCACGTGCCGCCGGCGGCTACTTTCGTGCCGCCCGATGCGGAGGCATAGCGCGCCACCGTGTATCCGCTGACAGGCCGACCGGCGAGGGTGGCGGTGGCTTTCCATCCCAGCATGACATTTCCGGCAGACACGGTGGCCGTCGGCGTTGCGCCGGCGGCCACAGCGTCTGCGGCGGACGACGCGGAACCCCCGTTCGAGACCGCCTTCCAGTAGGCGTTGGCTCCCGGACCGGCCCACGAGAGGAGGGCAGCGCCGGCAAGGATGACGGCAATGCGGCTCCGGGCGCGCGAGCGTGCCTCGCGGCTGTTGCGACGGCTCATCGTCGTGCCTCCACGGTGACGGGAATTTTGAAGGTCGCGCCCTGACAGGCGGACTGCGACAGCGCGGACATGCTCGCCGCGCCCGGCAGGGTGACCAGCCGGGAAGAGTTCGCCGGGATGGTGACGGCGGGTGCGAGCGGGGTGGCCGGGGCCGTGAAGGAAACCCCGGTGGTGGTGCAGCCGGGATGGGCGGCATCGGCCGTGACCTCCCCGCTGGCGGCGACCGCGTACAGCTGAACCGCGAAGCCGTTGGGGTTGCTGGTCCGGAGGATGACGTCAGCGGTGCCGCCCGGGACCAGGCTCGTGCTGTTCGAGTCGCCTGCCACTAACGCGTCGACGGTGACGGTCTGCATTGCGGCGGCCGCTGCGGCGCCGGTACCCGAGCCCGTGCTGGCCCAGTACGCGTAGGCAGTGCCACCGCCCGCCAGCAGGCAGAGCGCGACGGCACCGGCCGAGGCAGTTCCAGCGAGTTTGGTGCCGTGCACCAGGGATCGTGTGGATCGCATGTCAGTTTCCCTGCCCTGATCCCGAGTACGCCAGCTGGAGGACTGCGCCTTTGCAGCCGTCCTGGAGGCGTGGAGTGTCGAGCATGGCGATCCGGGGCCATTGGGTCGGGGGAACGCCGAGCTGTGAAAGCGAGCTGTTGCCGGATGGGACCGTCAGGGGGTAGCGCCCGCTGTACTGCGCCACGGCATAGTCCTGTGCAGTGCAGGGCAGGTTGGCCGCGATCGCCTTCGACGTGCGGACCACACCCGTGATCGAGACGGACAGATTGCCGACGTCGATGCCTTTATCCGGGTTGTTGAATCCGAGGTCCAGGGACCGGTTCGTGCCGGGCGCGAGAAGGCCCGACACATCGCCGGCGAGCCCGAAGACGCGCAGGGGTGCCTTGATCCGCAACTGGGTCTTGACGGCAGCCGACAGGATGGATCCGCTCTGGCCCGTCAGTGTCAGATCGTAGTCCCCGGCGGCTGTCGTGGATGCCGTGGATACGTTCACGCTGAGCTGGGCCGTGCTCCCGGCCGTCAGCTTGACGGACGACGGCGAGAAGCTCGCCGCTGCCCCGGCGGGGAGGCCGGTGACTCCCAGCAACACTGTGCCGGCAAATCCGCCGGTGGAACTGACCGTTGCGGAATAGCTCGTGGCCTGTCCCTGGTCCACGTTCCGGCTGGACGGCGTGACCTGCAGCAGGATCCCGGGCTTTGGCGGGGCCGACTGCTGCCCGGCGGCGTAGAGTGTGCCCGCGGGCAGGAAGATGGCCAGCAGGCCAATGATGAGGGCGCGGCCGGCGAGGCCCGCGTGTTCCTTGGCGAGCCGGAAGAACCGCAGTGGATGCTGCATTCCCTATCCTCCTTCGACCGGGCGCGTTGCGCGGGTCGTGGGTGTCGGCGGTGACTGATGGGTTGCTGGGCGGTGGCCTGAAGGCCGCCCGGCGGGNGTGTCCGGCCCGCCGGGGACGTCAGCTACACGCTGCCGACAGTAACCGTGACGACGGCAGACTTGCAGGCATCCTGGTTGGCGGCGTCATTGAGGAATGCCAATGTTCCTGACCCCACCTGGGTGCCCGTGCTGTTCGCCAGGACAGATGAGTTCGAGGTAGTGGCGGTGACCGTGAACCAAGCCGGCAGGCATTCGGGCACACTCGTGGTCACGCTCGCGGTGAGGGCGCCGACGACCGTGCCGGTGTTGGAGCTGTTGTCGGCCGTGTACGTGACGGGCACCGAGTTGCCCGGGGCCAGGCCGGCTGCGAAGCTGGCATGCAGGGTCACGGTACCGCCGCCGGTGGAGTTGGTGCCGGTGCCGGTGCCGGTGCCCGTGGTGGTCCAGTAGGCGTAGGCCGTGCCGCCGCCGACTGCCACGAGGGCAACCGAGGCTGCAACGGCGATGACCTTGCTCTTCTTGGTGAGCTTGCGCATTTGTGAGACTCCTTCTGTGGGGCACCCGGACAGAGGAGTCAACAGGCAAGAGCCGCTTCCCCCCAATCCTGCGGTTGCCATCGCTGAATCGAATGGCCTCATCGTTGCCTCGAAATTGGGGCGCCACAACGGGTAGCGGTACCTGTCTTTTGTCGCTCCGACTACCTGCCTCCACGCAGAATTACTGGAATTCAGGACACCGGGTGGTCGCGAAAGGACGTACGCGCAATCCCGGCCCGGGGCGCGGCAGGAGAAAGCTTGCCAGGACGCAAAAGTGGCCCCTGGATTCGGCCACCAAGTGTTTCGGCGCACTGAAGTGAGTACACCTTCAAGTAAGCCACGTAGCCTCGCGCTCGAAAGTCGCGTACCTTCCTCGCGGGACCTGGTGGTCGGCAACACTGTTCAATTGGGGTTGCCGGCCAGTCGAGCCGGCGAGTCGGACAGTGGTAGATGCCGGGGGGCACCGCATGTTGAAGCACTTCACGTTTGATCCCATGTGGCCGGGTAAGTCGGCGCCTGGACCCGCACTGATCGTGGGCAGGCCATGAACTCCGGACTCAGTTCGCTGGCCCTCATCGCCGGATCCTTGCCCGGCTCAATCCTGTTGTCCCTGGGCCAGACCGTCGTCGTCGTGTGTGTCTGCTTCGACATGGTCCGTGCGCTCTCGGTGCCGCGGTCCCACCGCCGCTACGTGGCGAACACGGTCTTCACGACGCTGGCCTGGCCCTCGATCCTGATCAGCGCGGTCACTGTGCTCATCGATGCCGCCAGCGGGACCTGGCAGGACGTCGCGGGTGGAGTCTTTGTGATGGTCATGGTGATCTTCCGGTGGCGCAACGGCGGCGATGAGGACAGTTGGTGGAAGGGCAAAGGAAAGAAACTGGCCACCTGGTTCCGCAACCAGACCGCTTCCCGGTCCGTGACTGCACCTGCCGCAGCCTAGCCCAACAACGCGGGGTCACTTCGCGCCGGTAAATCCCCTCGGGATGGGCGCGAAGTGACCCCGCGTTGCTGTGGGCTGGGGAAACAGCGGGGATCTTCAGTAACTGGCCGGGGTGCCGCCGTCGGAGGACCGGATGTATTCGGCCGCGAGTGCTTCGGAGCCGCGGGCCAGCAGTGCCACGTCGGCTCCTACCAGCACAAACGAGGCACCGGTGGCCAGATAGCGGTGGGCGGTGTCGGGGTTAAAGGCGTTCACGCCCGCCGGCTTG
>NZ_AUPJ01000442.1 GCF_000427315.1 Arthrobacter sp. TB 26 | reverse complement strand
GACGAGGGGTTAGGCGTAGGCGTTGACCAGCCGGACGGCGCCGCCGTCGACACCCTTGGCGCCCTGCACGTAGTCAGGGCCGGTCTTGACCACCGAGTCAGAGTTTTCCTCCACAGTGCCCATGACCCAGGCCGGAAGTCCGCGCTCGTTGAGGCGGTTCACGGCGGCGTCGGCTGCCTCGGGGGAGACAATCGCCACCATGCCCACGCCAAGGTTCAGCGTGCGCTCCAGGTCGGCCAGCGGGACGTTGCCCAGTTCGGCGACGAGCCGGAAGATGGCCGGGAGCTGCCAGGTGGCGCGGTCCACGGTGGCCAGCAGGCCCTGCGGCAGGACGCGGGCCAGGNCGCCGCCGGTGACGTGGCTGAAGCCGTGCACGGCCTGGCCGGCGGCGGAGCCGTTCACCGGGAACGTGCGGGCCAGATCCAGGCAGTCGGCCGCGTACACGCGGGTCGGTTCGAGGAGTTCCTCGCCCAGCGTCCGGCTGAACTCGGAGACGTGGCGGTCCAGGGCCCAGCCGGCATGGTTGATGACGCGGCGGACCAGGGAGTAGCCGTTCGAGTGCAGCCCGGAGGAGGCCATGCCGATCACGACGTCGCCGGCGCGGACACGGTCCGGGCCCAGCAGGTCGGCGGCTTCGACAACACCGGTGGCGGCACCGGCGACGTCGTACTCATGCTCGCCCAGCAGCCCCGGGTGCTCGGCGGTTTCGCCGCCCACCAGCGCGGTGCCGGCAACGGAGCAGGCCGCAGCGATGCCGCGTACGATGTCCGCGATGCGTTCCGGGACAACCTTGCCGCAGGCGATGTAGTCGGTCATGTACAGCGGCTCGGCGCCCACCACCACGATGTCATCGACCACCATGCCGACGAGGTCGAAGCCGATGGTGTCGTGGATGTCCATGGCCTGCGCGATCGCGACCTTGGTGCCGACGCCGTCGGTGGAGGTCGCCAGCAGCGGGCGCTTGTAGGTGAGCAGCTTCGAGACGTCGTACAGGCCGGCGAAGCCGCCGACGCCGCCAATCACCGAGGAGTTGTGGGTCGCCTTGATGGCGTCCTTCATGAGTTCGACGGCGCGGTCTCCCGCTTCGACGTCGACGCCGGCGGAGGCGTAGGTGATGCCGACGGCGTTCTGGGCGGCGTTCATGTCAGCGGCCGGGGAGGCGGGAGTCATACGGGCTCTTTCTTGTCGGCAGCAATGGAACGATCAATGCGATCGTCATCGGTGATCAGTTCTTCGAATTCGGCGTCCGGGCCCGGATCGCAGCCGGTGGCACCGGGCTTCCCGGCCGGGTCGTCGTCGGCGCTGATGTCCGCGGCGGCCTCGGCGGCAGTCTGCGTCGCTGCGGCACCAAGGGCGGCATCTCCGGCGGCGGGGAGGCCGCCGAGGTCGGTGCGTTCCAGCAGGTTCTTGCCGAGCTTGTCGGCACCCGGGAGCTCGATCGGGTACTTGCCGGTGAAGCAGGCGGTGCACAGCCGTTCGCGCGGCTGCTGGGTGGCACCGATCATGCCGTCCTCGGAGATGTAGGCCAGCGAATCGGCGCCGATGGCCTGGGTGATCTCCTCGACGGTGGCGCCGTTCGCGATCAGCTCTGCGCGGGAGGCGAAGTCGATCCCGTAGAAGCACGGCCACTTGACTGGCGGGGAGGAAATCTTGATATGCACGGACTTGGCGCCGGCTTCGCGGAGCATCCGGACGATCGCGCGCTGGGTGTTGCCGCGGACGATCGAGTCATCCACCACCACCACACGTTTGCCGCGGATCACGGATTCCAGTGCGTTGAGCTTGAGCCGGATGCCGAGCTGGCGGAGGGTCTGGGAGGGCTGGATGAACGTCCGGCCCACGTAGGCGTTCTTGACGAAGCCGTGCGCGAAGGGGATGCCGGATTCCTCGGCGTAGCCCACGGCCGCGGGGGTGCCGGACTCCGGCACCGGGATGACGATGTCCGCTTCCTGGGTATTTTCGCGGGCCAGTTGGCGGCCCATTTCCACGCGGGACTCGTACACCGAGCGGCCCGCAATGGAGGCGTCCGGGCGGGCGAGGTAGACGTACTCGAAGACGCAGCCGGCCGGCGTCGCCTCGGCGAAGCGCTGGGATCGGACGCCGTCCTCGTCGATCGCGATGAACTCGCCGGGCTCGATTTCGCGGATGAAGCTGGCGCCGACGGTGGCGAGGGCGGACTGCTCGGAGGCGACCACCCAGCCGCGCTCCAGCCGGCCCAGGCACAGCGGACGGATTCCGTACGTGTCGCGGGCCGCGTAGAGGGTGCCTTCATCCATGAAGACAAAGCAGAAGCCGCCCTTGATCTTGGGCAGCAGTTCCAGTGCGGTCTGTTCGAGAGACTTGCCCTCTTCGCCCTCCAGCAGGGCGGTAACGAGGGCTGTGTCCGAGGTGTTGCCCTGCTTCATTTCGCCGGTGAGCTGGCCGCCGCTGCGGTCCACGATCATGGCTTTGAGCTCGGCGGTGTTGGTCAGGTTGCCGTTGTGGGCCAGGGCCACGGTGCCGGTCGCGGTCGCGCCCAGGGTGGGCTGCGCGTTGGCCCAGTGGCTCGCGCCGGTAGTGGAATAACGGCAGTGGCCGACGGCCAGATGCCCGGTCAGGGTGTTGAGCGTGGTCTCGTCGAAGACCTGGGAGACGAGTCCCATGTCCTTGTAGACGTTGATCCGCTTGCCGTCGCTGGTGGCTATACCAGCCGACTCCTGACCGCGGTGCTGCAGTGCATACAGCCCGTAATAGGTGAGTTTTGCAACCTCTTCACCGGGAGCCCAGACCCCGAAGACGCCACATGCGTCCTGAGGGCCTTTTTCGCCAGAGAGAAGGTCATGAGAAAGTTTTCCATCGCCGCGTGCCACTGGTCGATTATCTCACGTTGTGCGCTAGGACTTTCCCGGCGGCCGGTTTATGACCTGCAGCCCGCTCAGGCCCCCGGCTGATCCTCAGGATCGGGCACCGAATCCGGAACGGATTCGACGACGGCGCGCCTGGCCCGGCGGACGCTCAGGCGGTCCAGGATGAGCGCCGCGACGCCACCGACAATGACGCCGCCCGCGCCGCAGAGGATCATAAAGAAACCGAACACGGCGCCGGCGTCGTAGCTTTCATCTCCCGGGAGGCCGTAGGCGAGGAAAGCGGCCACGGCGAAGCCCAGGAGCCCGCCCAGAACCAGGAACGGCACGTACTTCGGCGCCCGGCGCACGGTGACCTGGCGCCGTTCGGGGACGTGCTGCTCGCCTGCGGTGCCGGAGGTTTCGGGGGTAGACATGCCGTTAAGCCTACTGCCCCGGCGGCCATTGCTACCGCCGGGGCGGCGGGAGCACACTAGGGGTGGGGGAGGGCACGGAACAGCCAAGGAGCACCATGTCAGCCTCAGCGGAGCGGATCAGGGACCAGCAACGCAGCACCTGGGACGAGTTCTCCGCAGGCTGGCGAAAATGGGACGCCGAAGTGCTTGGCTGGCACGCCCCCTTCGGCGACGCCGTCATCCAGGAGGCACGGCTCCACCCGGACGCCGCAGTCCTCGACGTCGCATCCGGCACCGGCGAACCGGGTCTCACGGCGGCAGCCCTCGTTCCGCGCGGCAGCGCCGTCCTGCTGGACCTCTCCGAGGGCATGCTGCGGGTTGCGTCCGAGAAGGCGGCAGCCCGCGGGCTGGCGAACGTGCGCACCGCCGTCGGCGACGCCGCGGCCCTGCCGTTCGGCGACGGCAGCTTCGACGCGGTCCTCTGCCGCTTCGGTTTGATGTTCTTCCCCGAAGTGTCTGCCGCGGTGGACGAAATGGCACGCGTCGCCAGGCCCGGCGCGCGGATCAGCGCCGCCGTCTGGGGCCGGGCGGCCGAGAACCCGTGGGCCACGCTGATCCTCGGCACAATCGCCCGCCATACCGAACTGCCGGTGCCGTCAACCGGCGCGCCCGGGCTGTTCCGCTGCGCTGCGCCGGGGTTCATGGCCCGGGTCTTCACGGAGGCCGGCCTGGTCGATGTCAGCGAACGGAAAGTCAGCACGGACCTGGTCCAGGAGTCCCCGGAACTCTACTGGGAGTTCATGACCGAGATCGCAACCACCGTGGGGGTGGGGCTGGCGCGGGCGGACCGGGAATCCCGGGAGCTGATCCGCGCCGACGTCTTCGCGCTGCTGGGCCGCTACGAACACGACGGCGCCATCCGGCTCCGTTCCACGGCCACCATCGTGGCCGGCACGCGGGTCTAGGGGCCCGGGCCTTACGCCGCGGGCCTAGACGCCCAGTTCTTCCGTCAGCGCGGCAACGTGCCCCTGCGCCTTGACCTGGTACCGCGCCAGTTTCACGTTGCCCTCGGGGTCCAGGACCACGGTGGAGCGGACGATCCCTTCGGTGACTTCGCCATTGACCAGCTTTTCGCCCCAGGCGCCGTAGGCCAGGGCCACGGCGTGGTCTTCGTCGGCGAGCAGCGGGAACGTCAGGGCGAAGTCGCCGGTGAAGTGCGCCAGCGTCTCGGGGGCGTCGGGGGAGATGCCCAGCACCTCATAGCCGGAACCCTGCAGGGAGGCCAGGTTGTCGCGGAAATCGCAGGCCTCGGTGGTGCAGCCCGGGGTGGCGGCCTGCGGGTAGAAGTACACAATGACGTTCTTGCCGCGGTAATCGGCCAGCGAGACCTTCTGTCCCGCGGCGTCCGGAAGCGTGAATTCCGGGGCGGGGGTTCCGGGCTGGAGCTTAACGGTCGGGTTGGGGCTCATGGGGATCCTTCGGGGGTCTCTTGATCGAAAATGCGTTGTTCCGTGGCACAACCACCGGATGAGATGCAGTATTCCGTGGGAGCCGTCAGATTCCGCCGCGGCGGAGCAGTTTTCCGCCGGGCGTCCGGCCGTCGATCTCGTGCCCGCGCAGGAAGGTTCTGCGGACCACGCCGGAGAGTGCCTTGCCGTCGTACGGGGTGATCGGGTTCTTGTGCTTGAGCCTGGAGACGTCCACCACGAAGGCCTCGTCAGGCGCGAAGACGGAGAAGTCCGCGTCGTAGCCCGGGGCGAGCTGGCCTTTGGTGGCCAACCGGGCGAGTTCGGCGGGCTTCCGGCCCATCCAGGACACCACCTGTTCCAGCGGGATGCCGCGGTGCCGGGCCTCCGTCCAGATCAGGGACAATCCCAGCTGGAGCGAGGAGACCCCGCCCCAAGCCACCGCGAAGTCGCCGTTCTCCAGGTCCTTGAGGTCCAGGGTGGACGGGGAGTGGTCCGAGACGATGCAGTCGATGGTGCCGTCCTGGAGGCCCTGCCACAGCAGTTCCCGGTTGGAGGCCTCGCGGATGGGCGGGCAGCACTTGTAGGCGGTAGCCCCGTCGGGGATTTCCTCTGCTGTGAGGGTGAGGTAATGCGGGCACGTCTCCACCGTGAGGTGGACGCCGTCGCGCTTGGCGCTGGCGATCATGGGCAGGGCGTCCGATGACGAGAGGTGCAGGATGTGGGCGCGGGCACCGGTCCAGCGGGCGCGTTCGATCACCTCGGCGATGGCCTTGTTCTCTGCCCCGCGGGGGCGGGACGCGAGGAACGTCGCGTACTGGTCACCGCCCGGGTGCGGTGCATGGTCGATCACGCGCGGGTCCTCGGCGTGCACGATCATGAGCGAATCGAAGGACTTGAGCTCGGCCAGGTCCTCTTCCAGCTCCTCGGCGTCCAGCTGGGGGAATTCATCCACGCCGGAGTGCAGCAGGAAACACTTGAAGCCGAAGACGCCCTCGTCGTGCAGCGGCCGGAGGTCCGCTGTGTTGCCGGGGACGGCCCCGCCCCAGAACCCGACGTCGACAAACGCCTGGTCCGCGGCCACCTCGCGCTTGATTTTGAGGGCTTCCACCGTCGTGGTGGGCGGGATGCTGTTGAGCGGCATGTCGATGATGGTGGTCACGCCGCCTGCCGCCGCGGCCCGGGTTGCGGAGGCAAAACCCTCCCACTCGGTGCGGCCGGGCTCGTTGACGTGGACATGGGTGTCCACGAGCCCGGGAATCAGGGTTTCGTCGGCCGCGAGCTCTATGACCTCGGCACCGGAGAGCCCGCTGCCGAGCGGCTCGATGGCAACGATCGTGCCGCCTCGAACACCCACCTCCCGCGGCCCGATCCCGGCCGCGGTGAGGACACGCCGGCCGCGTATTACGAGATCGAACGCTTCTTCAGACACTCAGGCTCTCCAGTCGAAGGCGGTTGCCAACGGTTCCTTGTACTCGAGGCTGATGTAGCCCTCGTAGCCGAGCTGGCGGCTGCGGGCGATCCAGTCGCCGAGGGGCAGCCCGCCGGTTCCGGGAGCCCCGCGGCCGGGGCTGTCGGCGATCTGGATGTGGCCGAATTCTTTGGCGTGCCTTTCGATGACAGCGGCGACGTCGTCACCGTTGACTGAGAGGTGGTAGAAATCGGCGAGGAGCTTGATGTTCTCCGCACCGGTTTCCTCCTGTACCCGGGAGATGACCCGGAGAGCGTCATCGGCCGTGAGGAGCGGGTAGCGCGGGGCGCCGCTGACCGGTTCGAGCAGCACGGTGCCGCCGATCCGGGCCACGGCAGCGGCCGCGGCGGCGAGGTTCTGGCTTGCCAGTTCGTCCTGGGCCTCCGGGCTGATCCCGTCCTGCCGGTTGCCGTAGAGGGCATTGAAGGAGGTGCAGCCGAGCCGTCCGCCGATGCCGGCAACGACGTCGACGTTGTCCCTGAACTCGGAGGAACGGCCCTGCCAGGACACCAGGCCCCGGTCCCCGGCCGGCATGTCGCCGGCGTTGAAGTTGAGGCCGGACAGCTGGACGCCGGCGTCGGTGATGGCCCGCTCGAAGCGGGTGAGCTCGGCGTCGCCGGGGACGGAGGCTGCAAAGGGCCACCAGAACTCGACGGCGTCAAAGCCGGCAGCCTTCGCCGCGGCAGGCCGTTCGAGGAGGGGCAGCTCGGTCAGCAGGATGGAGCAGTTCACGGAATACGACATGGTGGGTACTTTCCGGTGCGGGCGGGGCTGGGCCAAAGGCTACCCTCTCGTGGGGTCCTTGCGGGCCGCCAGGCCCACCAGCGCCCCGACGGCAATGCCGATCAACAGGCCCGTGAACGGCTTGTCGGCGGTGGCAACGCCGATGGCGAAGCCGAGGGCCGCGCCAACGAGCATTCCGATCCACAGCGATTCGTACTTCACCCCCTCAGGCTAGCAAGCTGCGCCCAGGTGGTGAGGGACGCTTGACTTGCTGTCCCAAACCGGGACAGCAAGTCACCGCCTGTCAATTAATCTCAGCCGATCAGGCTGTCTGCGATATCAAGAACTTCATCCAGGATGGCCAGGCCAGTTTGGGCGTCGGTTGCGCTGATATTGCACGGGGGAACCACATGAATACGGTTGAAATTCGCGAACGGGAGCAAGCCGCGGGACTTGCACGCGGCGACAATCTGGTTCATTTCCGGGCTGGAACTACCGTAGGGGGCCATTGGCTCGCGCGTTTCACGGTTCTTGACCAGCTCGATGGCCCAAAAGACCCCTGTTCCGCGCACCTCGCCCACGGACGCGTGGTTTTCCACGAAGTCGGACAGGGCCGGCCCGATCACGGTCTCACTGAGAGTCGCTGCATGTTGCACGATCTGTTCGTCCTCCATGGCGTTGATGGTGGCCACAGCGGCCGCAGTTGCCAGCGGATGGCCGGAGTAGGTCAGGCCCCCGGGGTAGACACGCTGTCCGAACGTGGCCGCGATTTCGGGGCTGATGGCGACGCCACCCAGCGGGACATAGCCGGAATTCACGCCTTTGGCGAAGGTGAGCAGGTCCGGGACGACGTCGAAGTGCTCGATGGCGAACCACTTGCCGGTCCGTCCGAAGCCCGACATGACCTCGTCGGCGATCAGAATGATGCCGTGTCTGGTGCAGAGATCCCGCACGCCCTGAAGGTAGCCGGGCGGGGGCAGGTAGATCCCGGCGGTCCCCGGAATCGATTCGAGGATCAGCGCCGCAATGGTGGACGGACCTTCAAAACTGACCAGTTGCTCCAAATGTTCCAGGGCGCGCTGGCTTTCTTCTTCCTGCGTCGTGGAATGGAACGCGGTGCGGTACAGGTAGGGCGGGAAGAAGTGGATGGTCCCGGTGCTGGCGTGGTCACTGGCCCAGCGGCGCGGATCCCCTGTGAGGTTCACGGCGAGCTGGGTGCCGCCATGGTAGGAGCGGTAGGCCGAGAGGACCTTGTGCCGGCCGGTGTGGAGCCTGGCCATGCGGACGGCGTGCTCGTTGGCATCCGCGCCGCCGTTGGTGAAGAAGATCTTGTCCAGCTCGCCGGGGGTCCGCTCCGCGATCAGCCGGGCTGCCTCCGACCGGGCGTCATTGACGTAGCTCGGGGCGATGGTGCACAGTTTCGCGGCCTGGGCGGCGATCGCGGATACGACGGCGGGGTGCTGGTGGCCGATGTTTGTGTTGACCAGCTGGGAGGAGAAATCCAGATACTTGTTGCCCTCACCGTCCCATACATGGGATCCCTCGGCCGCGGTGATGACCATGGGGTCCAGGAGGTCCTGGGCGGACCACGAGTGGAAGACGTGTTTGCGGTCCAGTTCGTACGCCCGGCGGGCGCCTTCGGGGTCGTGGTGCAGCGGCAGAACGCCACTGTCAAGAGTGGAAGTCATGTCAAGTGCCTTTCTGTTGTGGCGCCGGTCAGGCGTTCTGCGGGAAGCCGAGGTTGATGCCGCCGTGGCTGGGATCCAGCCAGCGGGAGGTCACAGCCTTGCCCCGGGTGAAGAACCCGACGCCCTCCGTGCCGTGGGCGTGGGTATCGCCGAACAGCGAGTTCTTCCAGCCGCCGAAGGAGTAGTAGGCCATGGGGACCGGCACCGGGACGTTGATGCCGACCATGCCCACTTCCACCTCGTTCTCGAAGCGGCGGGCCGCACCGCCGTCGTTGGTGAAAATAGCGGTGCCGTTACCGTAGGGGTTGGTGTTGATCAGCTCCAGGGCCTGTTCGTAGCTGTCAACCCGGACCACGGCCAGGACGGGGCCGAAGATCTCGTCCTGGTAGATGGACATGTCCGGCGTGACGTTGTCAAAGAGGGTGGGGCCGACGAAGAAGCCGTCACCTTCCGCGTCGGGGGCCACGTTGCGTCCGTCAACTACCAGCGTGGCCCCGGAAGCCTCCCCGGCGTCGACGTAGCCTGCGACCTTGTCGCGGTGGACCGCCGTGACGAGCGGGCCCATGTCGCATCCTCGAAGGCCGTCGCCGGTGCGGAGCGACCGCGTACGCTCAGCAATTTTCGCCACGAGCTCATCGGCTATGCCGCCTACGGCGAGGAGCGCCGAGATGGCCATGCACCGCTCTCCGGCCGAACCGAACCCGGCATTCACAGCCGCGTCGGCGGCGAGGTCGAGGTCGGCGTCGGGCAGGACAATCATGTGGTTTTTGGCGCCGCCGAGGGCCTGCACGCGCTTCCCGTTCGCGGTCGCGGTCTGGTAGACGTATTTGGCGATCGGCGTGGATCCGACAAAGGAGACGGCCTTGATGTCGGGGTCGCTGAGCAGGGCGTCGACAGCCACTTTGTCGCCGTGCAGGACGTTGAAGACGCCGTCCGGCAGCCCGGCTTCCTTCCAGAGTTCGGCCATCCAGTTGATGGCCGTGGGGTCCTTTTCGCTGGGCTTGATCACGACGGTGTTCCCGGCGGCGATGGCGAGTGGAAAGAACCACATGGGCACCATGGCCGGAAAGTTGAACGGGCTGATAATTGCGACCGGTCCGAGTGCCTGCCGGATGGAGTGGACATCCACATTGGTGGACGCGTTCTCCGTGTAGCTGCCCTTGAGCAGGTGCGGGATGCCGCAGGCGAACTCCACGACCTCCTGCCCCCGGGTCACTTCGCCGAGGGCGTCATCGAGGACCTTGCCATGCTCGGACGTGATGATGGCGGCCAGCTCGCCCTTGCGGGCATTGAGCAGTTCGCGGAAGGAGAAGAGGATTTGTGTGCGGCGGGCAATGGAGGTGTCCCGCCAGGCGGGGAACGCGGCCTTGGCCGCCGCGACGGCGGCGCGGCTCTCTTCGTGGCTGGCCAGGGAAACCTGGCCGGTGACCTTACCCGTCGCCGGGTTCGTCACGGGGGCAGACCGGCTGCCGGCCGGAACGTAGCTGCCGTTGATCCAGTGCTCAATGACGTTCAAGTAATTCTCCTAGTGAGGGACGGGCGGTGTCTTTCGTCCAGTGTGTCCGGCACGGAGCCACACCATAAGAGCCGGTGTGTAAAGAGAATTGTGGTGTGCTTTACACTTTGTAA
Source organism: Arthrobacter sp. TB 26 (assembly GCF_000427315.1). Taxonomy (GTDB): domain Bacteria; phylum Actinomycetota; class Actinomycetes; order Actinomycetales; family Micrococcaceae; genus Arthrobacter. Next base: position 5,625 of record NZ_AUPJ01000442.1, on the reverse strand, counting down.
ATGTTGCCCACCGTCCGCTCAATCCTTGGCCTTCCCGTGCTGCGCGAAGCGCGTCCGCAGATCCTCGGCGGCGAAGGGGCCCTGGATCACCCTGTCCGCTGGGTCCATGTCAGCGAAGTGCTCGACATTTCCGGGCTGCTGTCCGGCGGCGAGCTGGTGCTCACCACGGGTCTTGAGCTGGAGAAGGCGCCAGGTCTCACTGCATCGTTCGTCCGTTCCCTGGAGGAGGCGGGAGCCGCCGGCCTGATCGTGGAAATCATCGGAAACCGAAGGCACAGCATGGCCGCCCTGCGCGCGGCCGCGCTTGGCTCGGCACTGCCCGTAATCGTCGTCGAACGGCGCGTGCGCTTCGTGCAGATTACGGAGACCGTGCACCGGATGATCGTGGCCGAGCAGTTGGAGCGCGTCGAACGGGCGCGGGACGTCCACGAAGCCTTTACCGTGCTGAGCCTGGAAAGCGCGGGGACGGAGCAAGTCGTGGAACGGGCGGCCGCCATGATCGGTGCTCCCGTGGTTCTGGAGGACCTCTCGCATCTTGTCCTCGCATATTCAGCCCGCAAGCTCCAGACCACCGAGCTCCTCGATGACTGGGAACGGAGGTCGCGGACCACACCGTCCGCGTCCGAGACAACGCGGAGCGGGCCCGAGGCGTGGTTGCAGACGCCGGTGGGCGTGCGCCGGCAACTCTGGGGGCGGCTCGTGGTTCCCGTGCCGCTTGACGACGACGAGGCGGCGGCCATGGTGCTGGAACGCGCGGCGCAGACGCTTGCCATCAACCGGCTGGCTGAGCGGGACCGGCGCGAGCTGAGCCACCAGGCGCAGGCCGGGCTTCTCAACGCCCTGCGGCAGCCCCGCGGGCTGAGCGAGGGCGAAGCGCAGGCGCGTGCCGCCGCGCTTGGCCTCAGACGCTCGCCATACTATGTGCCGGTTGTGTTCAGGAGCGGCGGCGAAAGCTCCGGTGCCTCACCCGACCACGAGGCGCCCGGCGGAGATCCGCTCGCCGGTCAGCAGGAGGAACGCGCACTGCTCGAGCAGCTCGCCCGTGCCCTCAAGTCCGTCTCGGGCACCGCGCTGACAGCGAGTATCCGTTCAGGCTCGGTCGGCATGATCCTGGCAATCCCGGCGAAGCAACTCGAAGATCCGACGCTCCAGCGCCTCGCTGGCGCCCTTGCCGGGGACATTCCCCCGTCTGGCCCGTCCCTGGTTGGCAGCCGGCCCCCCGGCCACGCTGAGGTGGAGTGGAGCATCGGCGTCGGCCGCCTTCGCGGTTCCCTGCTGGAGGCGGCAGCGGGTATTGACGAGGCCTCCCACGTCGCCGAAACGGCAGCGACCCTGCCGGGGGACCGCAAGCCGTTCTACCGGGCGACCGACGTTCGGCTGCGGGGGCTGCTGGCCCTGCTGCGCAAAGACCCCCGCGTGCAGCAGTTCGTCGAGTCCGAGCTGGCCGGTGTCCTGCACGCCGAAGCCCGGGGCGCGGAAGGCTACCTTGAGCTGCTCGGGCAGTACCTCGAGTCCGGTGGCAATAAGGCCGCCCTCGCCCGCAACGGCTACCTCAGCCGGCCGACTCTCTACGCCCGACTGGGCCGGCTTGAGGAGCTTCTCGCCGTCGACCTCGACGACGCCGAATCGAGGACCTCGTTGCACGTCGCGCTCCTCCTGTACCGGCTGCGAACCCTGTGACCATGCCGATCCAGCCAGAATGCGATCATTGACGAATGGCGAAGCCCTTTACCCTGACCCAGCTTCGGTATTTCGCGGTGGTGGCAGAGCTCGAAAATATGACGGCCGCGGCCGAACGGCTGCTCGTTACCCAGTCCACCCTCTCCACCGCGATGGCCCAGCTTGAAGCCAGCCTGGCCACGCAGCTGTTTGTGCGCCTCCGGACGCGTGGCCTGCGGCTGACGCCGTCAGGCCGACAGTTGGCCCAGGACATCAAGGTGCTGCTGGAACATGCCGATTCCCTGTACGAGTCGGCCCGGGGGCTTGCGACGAGCCTCGTCGGCGAGCTCAAAGTCGGCGTCTTTTCGCCGCTGGCACCGTTCAGGCTCCCGGCAATTCTTCAGACCTTCGAAGGCCAACATCCGGGAGTCGAGGTCTCGTTCCTCGAAGCTGACCTGGCGAGCCTGCAGACCGCCCTGCTGGAAGGGCAGTGCGATGTGGCCCTGATGTACGGCCTCGGTCTGGGCCGAGGGTTCACCAGCACCGTGCTGGAGCGGGTGCCGCCCCACGTGCTGGTCCACGCCGAGCATCCCGCAGCGTCCAGCCCCGAGCGGAGCATCGCGCTGAAGGATCTCGACGGCGAACCCTCCGTGGTGCTGGACCTGCCGCACAGCCGCGAATACTACGAGCAGCTCTACGCCATCGCCGGAGTGACACCCAATGTGCGGCACCGATTCGCCGGTTATGAAACGGTCCGGTCCTTTGTGGCGAAGGGCCACGGGTACGCGATGCTCAACCAGCGACTCCACAGCGACCTGACGTATTCCGGGGGACGGGTTGTGGCGCTCACCCTGACCGACGATTTCCCCCCGATCGAAGTGATGCTGGTCCGGCCGGAGGGAGTCACCCCGACCCGCAGGGCGCTCGCCTTTGAACAGACGTGCATCCGTCTTTATGGCGCCGCCCGGCACTAGCCGCGCAAAGAGGGCAGCACTGGGGCGGCAAACCCCAAAATTACGCATCGACAAAATCGATTGATTCGCCAAAAACTATCAATTGGACAGATGTGAAGCGGATCACACAGAGTTGCTGCAGTGCGGTGATGCCGGAGTCCCTCCAGCGAGAAAATCCCCGCAGCGACGGCCTAGGCCGAATCCTTGAGCTTGAACGCCACGCTGATCAAAGGAGATTCAATGGTTCCGATTCACGCCCCATGTGTCCGCAACGTATCCGGACAAGGGCAGGCCGGCAACACCGCGGTAACAACGGCTGATTTCATTTCCCTGGGCCGTAACGCGCCACAGGGCTTCGGAAACATGGCGCCTCTAGCGTGGCTGTCATGACGATCAACGACATCAAGGACCAGCCGCCGCTCCCCGGGGCCGCGCTGACGACAACCGCCCAGGACCAGGCCTCCGCCCCCGCAACCCCACGCATCAGCAAGATGCAGAAGCGGGTTCTGGCGGGTGGCAGTATCGGCCAGTTCATCGAGTTTTACGACTTCACTCTTTACGGCCTTACCGCTGTCATCTTCTCGCAGCTGTTCTTTCCGGGCAGTAATCCCGTCACGGCCCTGCTGGCCACCTTCGCGACGTTCGGCGTAGCGTTCGTTGTCCGTCCCATCGGTGGTTTGTTTTTCGGCGCCCTCGGCGACAGGATCGGCCGACGCCGTGTCCTGACCATCACTCTCATCGCCATCGGCGGGGCAACCGCACTGATGGGGCTGCTCCCGACCTACGGCCAGATCGGCGCCTGGGCACCTGTCCTGCTGGTCCTCTGCCGCCTCATCCAGGGCTTCTCCGCCGGCGGCGAATCCGTGGGGGCGCCGTCCTTTGTCTTCGAGCACGCCCCCGTCAAGAGCCGCGGGTTCTGGCTCAACATCACCATCGCCGCCACGGCGCTGCCCTCCGTCGTCGCCGGGTCGATGATCCTCATCCTCAGCCAGTCCATGCCGAACGAAGACTTCATGGCGTGGGGATGGCGCCTGCCGTTCCTGCTGGCATTGCCACTGGCCCTCTTCGGCGTGTGGATCCGCAGCCGCACCGTGGAAAGCGACGCGTTCAACGAGGCCAAGGCCGCACAGACCAAGGAATTCAGCCCGGTCCGGGAGTCTTTCCGCGAAAACAGGCTCCGCATGGTGCAGGTCATGTTCGTTATGGGTCTCACCGCGATGGGCTTCTACTTCCTCTCGGCCTACTTCGTCTCCTACGTCCAGACGACCGGTCACCTGAGCCGAGAGCAATCGCTGATGGCCAATGCCGCAGCGCTGGCCCTCTACGCCGTTTTGCTTCCCATCGGCGGCCGGCTCAGCGACCGATTCGGCCGTAAACCGATGCTCATTGCAGGTTCCGCCGCGTTGGCCCTGTGCTCGGTTCCGAGCTTCATGCTTGTGACGAGCGGCAGCCTGCCCCTCGCTCTGCTGGGTCAGGCGCTCTTCGTAGTCGCGCTCTGCATCTACGGCGGCGGTTGCTACACCTTCTTCGTCGAGATCTTCACGACCCGGACGCGTTTCACCTCCGCCGCCATCAGCTACAACGGCGCCTATGCACTCTTCGGCGGCACCGCACCGTTCATCGGCACTGCCCTCGTCGGGGGTACCGGTGTGCCCCACGCCCCCGGCTTCTACATGGCGGCCGCTGCCCTCGTCGTGCTCCTCCTGGTGCTGTTCACCAAGGTTCCCGAGACCCGCGGGCGCATGGGCTAAGACGCCGCTTGTTCCCCGCCACCGCATCAGACAAAGGACTTCCCATGAACTCAGCAGCTTTCCTTCAAGACTTCCACCACGTCGCGACCATCGGCGCCACCTCCCACAGCGGTGTTGACCGCCAGGCCGCCACGGCGGAGGACGCGCAGACGCGCAACTGGTTCTCCAAATGGGTGCACGACGCCGGATGGGAACTTCGGGTGGATGGAATCGGCAACATGTTCGGGCTGCTGGAGTGGACGCCAGGGGCGCCGTATGTGCTCATCGGCTCGCACCTGGACAGCCAGCCGCTCGGCGGGCGATTCGACGGAGCGTATGGTGTCATCGCCGCGATGCACGCGGCCCGGCGGCTCGAGGCCGAGGTTGCGGAGGGCGGCGCGGCGCCTCGGTTCAACCTGGCGGTCGTGAACTGGTTCAACGAGGAGGGCGGCCGCTTCGCCCCGAGCATCATGGGAAGCTCGGTCTTCGCCGGATTGCTGCCGCGGGAGCGGATGCTGGACGTCGCCGACCTGCAGGGCATCACGGTCCGCGACGCGCTGGAAGGCATCGGATACCTCGGCACATCCGAGGGACCTGATGTCGCCAGCTACGCCGAGATCCACATCGAGCAGGGCCGGATCCTGGAGCGGGAGGGAATCACGATCGGCCTGGTCGACAGCAGTTGGTACACCCAGAAACTGGACATCGAAGTGCTGGGTGAACAGTCGCACACCGGAGCCACTGCCATGGCCGACCGGCATGACGCCCTGGTTGCGGCGTCCAAGATCATCCTCATGGTCCACGATGTCACCCAGGATTTCGCAGACGAGGCCCTCGTCTCGTCCGTGGGCCAGCTAACCCTTGAACCGAACTCACCCATCGTCGTGGCGCGCAGAGTGCATCTCGTAGCGGACCTTCGCTCGGGCGATCCGGACATCGTCCAGGCAGCCCGCGCCAAGCTCATTGCCGACATCGACGCACTGGCCCGCGCGCACGACATCAAGGTCAATGTCAAGGACTTTGACATCCGCCCCATCCGCCGCTTTCCCGAGGCCGGCTTGGAACTCGCGGACAAAGTGGCCGCCGACCTGGGCCTCTCTTCGCGGCGTATCCAGACCATGGCGGGCCACGATTCTGTTGCCATGAACACCGTGGCGCCGTCCGTCATGCTGTTCATCCCCAGTGTGGACGGCGTATCCCACTGTGAGCGCGAATTCACCACCGACGCCGACATGGTGACCGGAGTGGACATGCTCACCGGAGTCGCCCGCCAGCTCATCGGC
>NZ_AUPJ01000441.1 GCF_000427315.1 Arthrobacter sp. TB 26 | reverse complement strand
CCGCTCCGCCAAGGACGGCCTGAAGGATCCGGTCAACAGCGTCGTGATTGTCACCGATTTTGCCGCAGACAAGGGCCTGAAGCCGGTACTGGACCGCGCCGCCCTGATTGGCAAGGCGGTCAACGCGACCCGCTCGCTGGTCAACCAGCCGCCCAGCCACCTCTACCCCGAATCCTTCGCAGAAGCGGCCAGGGAACTGTCCAAGGGCCTGCCGGTCAAGGTGACCGTGTGGGACGAGAAGCGCCTGGACAAGGAAGGCTTCGGCGGAATCCTCGGCGTCGGCAAGGGCTCCACCCGGCAGCCGCGCCTGGTCAAGGTCGAATACTCCCCCGCCAGGGCCACCGCCAAGATCGCCCTCGTGGGCAAGGGCATCACCTTCGATACCGGCGGCATCTCGCTCAAGCCGCACCTCGGCATGGGCGACATGAAGTCCGACATGGCGGGCGCCGCCGTCGTGCTGAACACCGTCCTGGCCCTCGCCGGCCTGGGCCTGCCGGTCAAGGCGACCGCCTGGCTCTGCATCGCGGAAAACATGCCCTCGGGTGCCGCCCAGCGTCCCGCCGACGTGCTCACGATGTTCGGCGGCAAGACCGTTGAGGTCCTGAACACCGACGCCGAGGGCCGCCTGGTCATGGCCGACGGCATCGTCGCCGCCAGCCAGGAGTACCCGGACGCGATCATCGACGTCGCCACCCTCACCGGCGCGCAGCTCATCGCCCTCGGTGACCGCACCGCCGGCGTGATGGGCTCCGAATCCGTCACCGGCCCGCTCAAGGCTGCCGCTGACCGCGCCGGTGAACTGGTCTGGCCGATGCCGCTGCCCGAGGAGCTGCGCCCCAGCCTCGACTCGCAGGTCGCGGACATCGCCAACATTGGCGAACGCCACGGCGGCATGATGACGGCTGCCGTCTTCCTGCGCGAATTCGTGGGCAAGGGCAAGGACGGCGAGCAGATCCCCTGGGCCCACATCGACATTGCCGGACCGTCCTTCAACAACGGCAGCCCCTACGGCTACAACCACAAGCAGGGCACGGGCTGCACCGTGCGCACGCTCGTGGCCTACGTCGAGGACATCCTGGCCAAAACCGCCTAGGCCCGAACCCGTCCAGGCGTCCGCGCCAGCTGGCGGCCGGGGCTGTGCTGCCCCGGTCACCAGGCCGCGTGAGACTGGACACAAGCGCTCCACAAACGCCACGGCAAGGTGGAGCATGTATTAGTGGTTCGCTAAGGTGAACTCCGGTAGTCACAAATGAAGTAGTCACAAATGAAAGGGAACAGTCCTGCTGGCATAATCACGGCAGGGAAGTTCCAAGACCAGATGATGCGTACTCTCGTGTCATCGTTCACGCGAGGGAGCGTTTTAGTGGCCGATCAGGCAACTGCGCAAGAATTCGACATCCTGGTACTCGGCGGCGGCAGCGGCGGCTACGCAACTGCCCTGCGTGCCGTTCAGCTTGGCCTCACGGTTGGCCTGATCGAAAAGGGCAAGCTCGGCGGCACCTGCCTGCACAACGGCTGTATCCCCACCAAGGCCCTGCTGCACTCCGCGGAACTGGCCGACCACGCCCGTGACTCGGCGAAGTACGGCGTCAACGTGACCCTGGACAGCATCGACATCACTGCTGTCAACGCCTACAAAGACGGCATCATCGCCGGTAAGTTCAAGGGCCTGCAGGGCCTCATCAAGGGCAAAAAGGGCATCACCGTCATCGAGGGCGAAGGCAAGCTCCAGGGCACCGACACCGTCGTCGTGAACGGCACCGCGTACAAGGGCAAGAACATTGTCCTCGCGACCGGCTCGTACTCCCGCTCGCTGCCGGGCCTGGAAATCGGCGGCAAGGTCATCACCTCCGACGAAGCCCTCACCATGGATTACATCCCGAAGAGCGCGATCATCCTGGGCGGCGGCGTGATCGGCGTTGAGTTCGCTTCAGTGTGGAAGTCCTTCGGCGTCGACGTCACCATCATCGAGGGCCTGCCGTCGCTGGTCCCGAACGAGGACGCGACGATCGTCAAGGCCTTCGAGCGCGCCTTCAAGAAGCGCGGCATCAAGTTCTCCACCGGCACCTTCTTCCAGGGCGTTGAGCAGAACGCCGACGGCGTCAAGGTCACCCTCGTGGACGGCAAGACCTTCGAGGCAGACCTCATGCTCGTCGCCGTCGGCCGCGGCCCCGTCACGGCCAACCTTGGCTACGAGGAAGCCGGCCTGACCATCGACCGCGGCTTCGTTATCACCAACGAACGCCTGCACACAGGCGTCGGAAACGTCTACGCCGTCGGCGACATCGTCCCGGGCGTCCAGCTGGCCCACCGCGGCTACCAGCAGGGCATCTTCGTCGCCGAGGAAATCGCCGGGCTCAAGCCGGTTGTCGTCGAGGACGTCAACATCCCCAAGGTCACCTACTCCGAGCCGGAAATTGCGACCGTCGGTTACACGGAGAAGGCCGCCAAGGCCAAGTTCGGTGACGATCAGGTCCTCACCCAGGAATACAACCTTGCCGGCAACGGCAAGAGCTCCATCCTGGGCACCAGCGGCCTCGTGAAGCTGGTCCGCCAGAAGGACGGCCCCGTCGTCGGCGTCCACATGATCGGCTCCCGCATGGGCGAGCAGATCGGTGAAGCCCAGCTGATCGTGAACTGGGAAGCCTACCCGGAAGACGTGGCCCAGCTGGTCCACGCCCACCCGACCCAGAACGAGTCCCTGGGCGAGGCCCACCTGGCCCTGGCCGGCAAGGCCCTCCACGGCTAGCAGTTCCGCCCGCACCACCGCAAGAACATCGTGCGTAGTGCACCCGGCCCGAAATGCCGGGTGCACTAAGCTCGACCAAGGCAGCAATCATCCGCACAAAAGATCAATAAGGAGAACGGGGACGACATGTCTGAATCCGTTAACTTGCCCGCCCTCGGTGAGAGTGTCACCGAAGGAACCGTCACCCGCTGGCTCAAGCAGGTAGGTGACCGGGTAGAGGTGGACGAGCCGCTGCTCGAGGTTTCCACCGACAAAGTAGACACCGAGATCCCCTCTCCGATCGCCGGCGTGATCGAGGAAATCCTCGTCGCCGAAGACGAGACCGCCGAAGTTGGCGCGCCGCTGGTCCGCATCGGTGACGGTTCCGGCTCCGCTGGCTCGGGCGAAGCCCCC
>NZ_AUPJ01000440.1 GCF_000427315.1 Arthrobacter sp. TB 26 | reverse complement strand
CCCGCCCCGGAAGCTCCGAAAGAAGCAGCAGCCCCGAAGCAGGAGGCCCCGAAGGAAACTGCTCCGGCTGAAGCCCCCAAGCAGGAGGCTCCCAAGCAGGAAGCACCCGCCCCGGCGCAGGAAGCCGCTGCCCCCGTTGCTGCCCCGGCAGCCTCGTCCGCAGAGTCCGGCTACGTCACGCCGCTCGTCCGCAAGCTGGCCAACCAGCAGGGCGTGGACATCTCCTCCCTGACCGGCACCGGCGTCGGCGGGCGCATCCGCAAGCAGGACGTGCTGGCAGCAGCAGAAGCCAAGGCAGCCCCGGCCCCCGCCGCAGCCGCCGCACCTTCGGCAGCCCCGGCCGCCGCACCGGCCGCACGCCCGTCCGCTGACCTCTCCTCGCTGCGCGGAACCGTGCAGAAGGCCCCGCGGATCCGCCAGGTCATTGCCCGCCGCATGCGCGAGTCACTGGACATCTCCACCCAGCTGACCCAGGTGCACGAGGTCGACATGACCAAGGTCGCCAAGCTCCGCGCCAAGGCCAAGAACTCCTTCCAGGCCCAGAACGGCTCCAAGCTGACCTTCCTGCCCTTCATCGCCAAGGCTGTTGCCGAGGCCCTGAAGCAGCACCCGAAGGTCAACGCCTCCTACGACGAGGACAAGCAGGAGATCACGTACCACAACGCCGAGCACCTGGCGATTGCGGTGGACACCGACAAGGGCCTGCTGGTGCCGGTCATCGCCGACGCCGGCAACCTGAACCTGGCTGGCCTGGCAGGCAAGATCGCCGACGTCGCGGACCGCACCCGCAACGGCAAAATCGGACCGGACGAGCTCTCCGGCGGAACCTTCAGCATCACCAACATCGGTTCCGTGGGCGCCCTGTTCGACACCCCGATCATCAACCAGCCGCAGGTTGCCATCCTCGGCACCGGAGCGATCGTCAAGCGGGCCGTTGTGGTCGCCGATGAGAACGGCGATGACTCGCTGGCCATCCGCTCGATGATGTACCTCTCCCTGACGTACGACCACCGCCTGGTCGACGGCGCCGACGCAGGTCGCTTCCTGCAGACGCTGAAGGCACGCCTTGAGGAAGGCGCCTTCGAAGCCGACCTGGGGCTCTAGCTCCATAGCGTCACAAACAGCGACGGCGGGGCG
>NZ_AUPJ01000439.1 GCF_000427315.1 Arthrobacter sp. TB 26 | reverse complement strand
CGCCGTTTTTACATGCATCATGCAGGTTCCAGGGCCGGGCGGGTCTTACTACGGCGCGTAGAATCTTCTGGCTAGACTGATGCCATGAATATCGTCTATAACATCGTGGTCTTCCTGCACATCGTCGGCGCCGCCATGATCGTGGGCATCTGGATCGGCCAGATGAAAAAGCCCACCGTCCACCCCCGCCAGTTCGACGGCGCGATGCTGCAGCTCGTCACCGGCATCGCCCTGATGGGACTCATCCCGGCCCTGGACATGGATGCCAACTACGCCAAGCTCGGCGTCAAGCTGGCCGTGGCCGTCGCCGTCGGTGTCCTGGCCTTCATGGGCCGCCGCAAGTACAAGAAGGGCGAGGACGTCGGCAAGGGCCTCGCGCACGCAGTGGGCGGACTGGCACTGCTCAACGTGGCCATCGCGACCCTCTGGAAGTAAGCCCCGAGACCGCAGCGACGGCGACGCACCCCGCATGGGGAGCGTCGCCGTCGTCGTTCAAGGGATGATCACAATCCACTGACAGCGGAACCCCGGTGCGGCGTCGGCGATGAATCCCTAGGATGGGACACGGCACGATCCGGCGCTGCGCCGGTTCCGTGGCATGACAACAATCTTGAGGAGTGGACATGGCAGCAACACGAACCGCACACACTGTATGGCACGGCGACCTGATGACGGGCGCCGGCAACACCACCCTGGACAGCTCGGGACTGGGCAACTTCGACGTCACCTGGAAGGCCCGGGCCGAGGCCTCAGAGGGCAAGACCAGCCCGGAAGAACTCATTGCCGCGGCACATTCGGCCTGTTTCTCCATGGCCTTCAGCCTCGCCGTCGCCCAGGCTGGCCACACGCCCGAGGAAGTCAACACCAAGGCAGACGTCACGTTCGTACCCGGCACCGGCATCACGGACAGCCACCTGACCGTCAGCGCCAGGATCCCGGGGATCACCGAGGACGAGTTCCAGCGCATCGCCGAGGAAGCCAAGACCGGCTGCCCCGTCTCGGCCGCCCTCACCGGCATCAAGATCACCCTGGACGCCACCCTGGCCTCCTAGCGCCGCACGCGCCAACGGCGA
>NZ_AUPJ01000438.1 GCF_000427315.1 Arthrobacter sp. TB 26 | reverse complement strand
GCGCCCCCGAAGCCCGGCGCCGGCTCTCCCTCGCCGAGAGCCTGCTGCCACGCCAGGGATTCACCGGCGAACCGTTACCTGCCGTGCACGGGGAACTCGGTGCCGCCGTCGCCTCCGGCGCGGTCGCGTCCCGGTCCGCGACCATCATCAGCCTGGCCCTGGACCGGGTCCGGCACGTCTGCGACGCCGAAACCGCCGCCCGGATGGAGCACGCCCTGACCCGCACCGCCGCGGAGAACGACCCGGACTTCCTGGCCCGGGTGGCCCGGAGCTGGACCGACGCGATCGACCAGGACGGCGCCGAGCCCTCCGAAGAGCTCCTGCGCCAGCTCCAGGGCGCGTTCATCCGCAAACCCCGGCACGGACTGTAGCATCTGGAGATCTTCGCGACCGCCGAACAGTTCGAACACCTCCTCACCGTCATGAACACCGCCACCAACCCCCGCACCCAGGCCCCGGACGCCGGGGTGGACGCAGCCGCAGTCCCGTGGGCCGACCATGGCAACAACGCCGGACCTGACGTTATGGACGTCCCCCTTGACCTCCGCTCGCGTCCGCAGAAACTCCTCGACGGCCTCGTCGGTGCCTGCAAACTCGCCCTCGCCGCCGGCACCCTGCCCGGCGCGGGAGGGCTGCGCCCGCAGGTCATGGTCACCATCGACTACCGCGACCTCCTCACCCGCCTCAACGCGCCCGGCGGAACCAGCGACACTCACGACGGCACCCGCCAGGGCGGCACCCGCGAGGGCGGTTCCGGAGATTCCTTCCAGCGCGGGCAGGTCACGGCACAGACCGGGTCGCTGCTGTTCACCGGCCCCGTCACCGCCTCGACCGTCCGGAAGATCGCCTGCGACGCGGACATCATCCCGGTCCTCCTCGGCAGCGCAGGCCAGGTCCTGGATATCGGCCGGGCCACCCGGGTCTTCCCGCCCCACATCCGCAAAGCCCTCACCGTCCGCGACCAGGGCTGCGCGTTCCCCGGCTGCACCATCCCCGCGCTCTGGTGCGAAGCCCACCACATCACCTACTGGTCCCGCGGCGGAACAACCGGCACGGACAACGGTGTACTGCTCTGTTCACACCACCACCACGTGATCCACAAGGAACACTGGACCATCCAGGTCCGTACCGGCATCCCGTGGTTCATCCCGCCACCACACCTTGACCCACGCCAAAGACCCCGACGCAACCACTACTTCCACCCCGCTACCCTCGACACCCCCGGGCTGAATCCTCCGGACCTACCGCTGTCCAGTTATCTCGATCATGGAGATACCATCGAAGGGTGAAAGCCACGATGCCGGAGGACCCGGGCGGCCCAAAGGTCGCGGGCCCCGGGTCCGCCATGATGGGCTGGAGCGGCGCCATCGCCGCTGGAGCGCTCGTCGTGGTTCCGCTCTGGATGTTGCTGGGCAACAGCGCCGTCCTCGGCGGCCACCCGGCGCTGCCCGTCCTGCTGTTGGCCGCCGTCGCCCTGGGCCTCCTGTGGATGTTCTTTCTGGCCAAAGATTCGGGTCTGAACAAGACCCGGCGCCTGACAAATCGCGGGCAGCCAAACCGCGGGCAACCAAAGCGCACAGTGTCGCGCTGGCAACTGGCCCGCAGCATTGTGGTCCGGCTCACCGCCGTGGGTCTCGTCGCCGGGCTGGCGTGGCTCAACCCGTTTGCTTACGATCCCAGCGGCGCGGCCGGCCAGACCACCGGAACCACCGCCGAGGACGCCACCTCGATCACGCTTGCGCCGGAAGGGAAGGCCAGTGCGGGCCTCGTTTTCTACCCCGGGGCGCGGGTCGATGCGCGCGCCTATCAGGACATCCTGGGCCCGATCGCGAACGCAGGCCATCTGGTCGTCATCCTGAAAGCACCCTTGGGCATCCCCCTGCTGGACACGGGCCAGGCCCGCAGCGCCATGGACGCCCACCCGGAAATCACCTCGTGGGCAGTCGGGGGCCACTCACTGGGAGGAGTGAGTGCAGCCTCCTTCGCAAAGTCGAACGAGGATGCCTCCGGACTTCTGCTGTTTGCCTCCTACCCCGCGGACAGCATGGCGCATACCGGCAATCTCTCGGTGCTCTCCATCTCCGGTTCGAATGACGGCCTCACCACCGCGGAGAAGATCGCTGCATCGAAGGCCCTGCTGCCGCCCACCGCCCGCTTCGCAACAGTGGTGGGCGGAGTGCACGCGTTCTTCGGGGACTATGGCGAACAGCCTGGGGACGGCGAGCCGCGCATCACCCGTGAACGGGCGCAGGAGCAGATCGCCGCAGAGTCCGTCAGCTTCATGGACCGGCTCCGCGCCGCCGGCTGACAGGCGGCGGCTGCTAAGCATCGGCTGGCAAGCGAACAGGTGGCCTGCGCTTTGGCCCGTGATCAGTTTCGGCCGAACCGGCGAATTAACGCCCCGCCGCGTACCCCTGCGCGCCGCGTGGATTGGCCGCCGCCTGCAGCACTCCCGTCGATGGATCCCGCACCACTGCGGACAACCGGCCCAGCGTCCAGCCGCCCGCCCGGGTGACCACATGACCGCGGCGTTCGAGTCCGGCGATGACGTCCTCACCCATCCGGTCCTCGACGACGGCGCCGCCGGGCTCCCAGGTGCGCGGCCAGAACGAACCCGGCATCGACGTCGTATGGAACGTGGGGGCGTCGACGGCCTGCTGCGGCGAGTAGCCGCCGATGATCGTGCGCAGCAGGTACGGCAGCTGCCATTGGTCCTGCTGGTCACCACCGGGCGAACCCAGTGCGGTCACGGCCTGGCCGTCCCGCAGCACGAGGGTGGGCGTCAGCGTCGTGCGCGGCCTCTTGCCCGGCGTCAGGGTGGATGGCGTGCCCGGTTCCAGCCAGGTCATCTGCAGCCGCGTGCCCAGGCAGAAACCCAGTTCAGGGATGGCGGGCGAGGACTGCAGCCAGCCGCCCGACGGCGTGGCCGAGACCATGTTGCCCCAGCGGTCGACGACGTCGATATGGCAGG
>NZ_AUPJ01000437.1 GCF_000427315.1 Arthrobacter sp. TB 26 | reverse complement strand
CCCCCGCCCCGAGCCCCGCGGAGTCCGCCCCCACGAGCGCCGGCGGCGTGTAGTGCGTCCGCAGCGGCGGCTGATACGGCTCCCGGCCGGGCACCGCCCCGGGCCGAAACTCGTGCGAGGCGCGTTCCCCGATCAGCGCGCGGCGGCCGGCGCAGTACTCGGCCGACAGGAGAAACTCCAGCGGCACATCCGTGTCCCCGTAATACGCTTCCCGGTCCGCGAGCGCCAGCTTCTGGGCTTCCAGGATGGTGTGCGCCCCGAGCTCGGTGGACGGGTCGAGGTGCCGGTCATCGAATCCTTCGAGAATGGCAAGCGTCTGAAGCAGCGCCGGGCCTTGCCCCCACGGCCCGGTCTTGGCGATCGTGTGCCCGCGGAACTCCACGGTGGCGGCCGGCTCGTAGCCGGCTTCGAACCCGGCGAGATCCTCCAGAGCGAGGACACCCCGGTGGTCCGTGCCGGAGGAATGCCGGTGCGGCACCTGGACCGAGTCCACCATGGCCTTGGCCACGAAGCCTTCCCGCC
>NZ_AUPJ01000436.1 GCF_000427315.1 Arthrobacter sp. TB 26 | reverse complement strand
GGCTCGACAACATGCAGGACGAAGGCTCCCGCCGTCGCAGCGTCGAACGCGTTACCGCCGCGTTCCAGCACCGCCTGGGCCGCCGCCGTCGCGAGCCAGTGCGTGGAGGCGCTCATCCCGAAGGTGCCCTGCAGCGTGGGCCTGGTGGTGAACGGATCCGGCCGGGTGAACTCCACGGCGCCGGATTGCGCGGAACCCTGGGATTCGTCAGCGATGTCAGCCAAACAGCGCCGCCACGCGCGTGAGGGTCTCGTACACGCCGTACCCCAGCGGGACTCCGACCAGCGCCCACGCGATGACCAGTTTTCCGGTGGACTGTTTCACCGATGTCTCTGCAGTACTCATCTCAGGCCTCCATTGCGGGTTCGTCGGCCCGGAGACGGTCCGGGCGTGGTTCGTGGAACCGGTCGTCGACCGGCTTGACCAGCAGGTTGGCCACAAAGCCGATGACCAGCAGCCCCACCATGGTCAGCAGCGCGGGCTGGTAGGACGCGGCCGTCAGCTGGCCGGGCTTGCCCTGGGCATCCAGGAACGCGTTGACGATCAGCGGCCCGGCGATGCCTGCCGCGGACCAGGCTGTCAGGAGCCGGCCGTGGATCGCCCCGACCTGGAAGGTGCCGAAGAGGTCGCGCAGGTAGGCCGGGACGGTCGCGAAGCCGCCGCCATAGAAGGAGATGATGACGAATGCGAGCGCCACATAGAGGAACGTGGTGGTGGACCCCGCCAGCGCCAGCAGCGTGTAGAGCACGGCGCCGACGCCGAGGTACATCATGTAGATGCGCTTGCGGCCGGTCACGTCCGAGGTTGCGGACCAGGCGAAGCGGCCGGACATGTTGCCGATCGAGAGCAGACCGACGAAGCCGGAGGCGACGGCGGCGCTGACCAGGGACACGCCGTCGGACTGGCGGAAGAAGTCCTGGATCATCGGTGCGGCCTGCTCCAGGATGCCGATGCCTGCCGTGACGTTGCAGAAGAGGGCAATCCAGACGAGCCAGAACTGCCTGGTCTTCACGGCGTTCTTTGCAGAGACGTTGTCGGTAGTGACGAGCTTGGCGGCCTTGACCTTGGCCGGGTCAAAGCCGGCCGGCTTCCATCCCTCGGCCGGGACCTTGATGGTGAACGCGCCGAACATCATGTAGGCGAGGTATACGACGGCGAGGGTCAGGAAGAGTTTGCCGACGGAGTCGCCGCTGGCTACCCAGCCCTTGGCGCCGGAGTTGGGGTCGTACATCTTCAGCAGCGCGGTGGAAACCGGGCTGGCGATCAGGGCGCCGCCGCCGAAACCCATGATGGCCATGCCGGTGGCGAGGCCTGGGCGGTCGGGGAACCATTTGATCAGAGTGGAAACGGGCGAGATGTAGCCAATGCCCAGGCCAATGCCGCCGATGAAGCCGTAGCCGAGGTAGACCAGCCACAGCTGGCTGCTGAAGATGCCGAGCGATCCGATCAGGAAGCCGCTGGCCCAGAACGCGGCCGACGTGAACATCGCCTTGCGCGGGCCGTTCTTGTCCACCCAGGTGCCCATGATCGCGGCGGAAAGGCCCAGCATCACGATCGCGATGGAGAAGATCACGCCGATTTCGGTCAGGCTGGCGCCAAAGTGCTTCACCAGCGCCGTTTTGTAGACGCTTGTGGCGTACGCCTGACCGATGCACAGGTGCACGGCGAGCGCTGCGGGCGGCACCAGCCACCGGTTGAATCCCGGTGGGGCAATCGTTCGTTCACGGTCCAGCCAGCCCATAATTTGTTCCCTTTGCTTGTCGAAGACGTCGGTGTCCCGCGATCTAGAGGCGAATGGCCCCAAACGGGGGCCGTTGCCTTCGGCAATCATGGTGCAGATCATCAGTAAACGTACGATTCATGCGCCGAGCGGTGGGGACTCTGCGATGAGCGGTTGGGCTACTTTCCCAGTCCGGCCTTTCGCAGTGCCTCGGCCATCGCGGTGTTGGCCGGCGACGGCACGGGCGCCGGCCTTTGCGGTTGCCTGGCGGGAGTCCTGCGGTCAGGCGCCGGCTTCCCGGACGGCTGCTGGGCGGGAGTCCTGCGGTCAGACGCCGGCTTCCCGGACGGCTGCTGGGCGGGAGTCCTGCGGTCAGACGCCGGCTTCCCGGACGGCTGCTGGGCGGGAGTCCTGCGGTCAGACGCC
>NZ_AUPJ01000435.1 GCF_000427315.1 Arthrobacter sp. TB 26 | reverse complement strand
CTGTCCTTCCGCGTCCCCGAGACCGTCCCCGTCAGCTGGAAGGCCTGAGAAATATGCAAAGCAACGAATACATCCAGTTCTTCGACGGCGGCATCGAACCGAAGCTGGAAAACCTCGGCGGCAAGGGCGCCTCCCTGGTCACCATGACCTCCGCCGGCATGCCCGTCCCGCCCGGCTTCGTGGTCACCACCGCCCAGTTCGACGCCTTTATGGAGGAAGCCGGCATCACCCGGCACATTCACCAGCTCCTGGCCGATCTTGACCCCGAGGACATGGGCCAGGTGGACAAGGTCTCCGCCGCCATCCGCGAGGACATCTGCTCCCGCCCGGTGCCGCAAGCGATGCGCGAGCTCACCGTCGGCGCCTACGAGGCCCTGATGTCCCGCTTCGAGGCACCCGTCCCGGTGGCCGTGCGCTCCAGCGCCACCGCCGAGGACCTCCCGGACGCCTCCTTCGCCGGACAGCAGGACACCTACCTCTGGCTCGACGGCGTCAAGGCCGTCACTGAGCACATCCGGCAGTGCTGGGCCTCGCTGTTCACCTCCCGCGCCATCATTTACCGGCTAAAAAACAACATCCCCAACGAGGGCCTCTCGATGGCCGTCGTGGTGCAGAAGATGGTCAACGCCCGCGTCTCCGGCGTCGCGATCACCATGGACCCCACCAACGGCGACCGCTCCAAGATCACCATCGACTCCTCCTACGGGGTCGGCGAGATGGTGGTCTCCGGCCAGGTCACCCCGGACAACATCATGCTGGACAAGGTCACCCTGACCGTCATCTCCGAACACCTCGGCGACAAGCACGCAGAGCTCGTCCCGGACGCCGCGGCCGGCCGCCTGGTGGAGCGGGAGGTCGACGCCGAACGCCGCGGCCGCCGCAGCCTCAGCGACGCGGAACTCACCGCCGTCGCGCAGATGGCCAAGCGCGCGGAGAAGCACTACAAGTGCCCGCAGGACATCGAGTGGGCCCTCGACACCGACCTGCCCGACGGCGAAAACCTGCTCCTGCTGCAGTCCCGGCCGGAAACCGTGCACTCCTCCAAACCGGCCGTGGTCACGCAAACAGTCCCGTCGGTTGCCACCGCCGGGGGCTACTTCAGCGGACTCAGCCCCGCAGCCGCAACGGCCGCACCTGCTCCCACCACGACGCCGGCCGGCACCACGCCGCCGTCCGCCACCGGCTTCAGCCTCGGCAGCATCACCGCGTCCCTGCTGAAGCCGTCCGTCTAACAAGTTTTGACCCGCTAGTCCGCTCCGTCACCCAGGCTCAACGCCGAGCCCGAATTGAAAGGACCGCCATGTCCCTGAAGTCCTTCCCCAAACCCTCCGAACTTGCGGTCCCCGCCGGCGCCGAGGGCTGGGAAAAGATCTACCCGTACTACCTGGTGTTCCAGGACAAGCTCAAGGAGCAGGAGGACGCCAAGTTCTGGTTCTGCGACAGCCAGCACTGGCCCACAGTGTTCAAGCCCTTCGAGACCATCGGCGGCGAATTCGCGGTCAAGTGCCTGGGCCAGTACAACGCCAGGCACCTGATGATCCCCAACGCCAACGGCATCGAATTCCGGGTCCACCTGGGCTACCTCTACATGTCGCCCATCCCGGTGCCCGAGGACCAGATCGCCGCGCGGGTGCCCCTGTTCGAGCAGCGGGTTGGCCACTACTTCCAGAACTGGGACGAGCTCCTCAAGCAGTGGCACGTCAAGGTCAAGGGGACCATCGACGAGATGGAAACCATCTCCTTCCCCAAGCTCCCGGACGTGGTCCCGATGGAGGACATCCTCTCCGGCAGGGGCAAGGACGGCTCCGAGAAGCTGCTGGAGAGCTACGACCGGCTGATCCAGCTGGCCTACCAGAACTGGCAGTACCACTTCGAGTTCCTCAACCTCGGCTACATCGCCTACCTGGACTTCTTCAACTTCTGCAAGCAGGTCTTCCCCAACATCCCGGACCAGTCCATCGCCACGATGGTCCAGGGCGTGGACATGGAACTCTTCCGCCCGGATGACGAGTTGAAGGGGCTGGCCAAACTGGCCGTCGAACTCAAGCTGCAGTCGCTCTTCGGCAACACCGACGACGTCGAGCCCACCCTGGCGGCCATCGCCGCGGCCCCCGGCGGGGACCGCTGGACGGCCCAGTACGAGGCCGCCAAGGACCCGTGGTTCAACTTCACCGTGGGCAACGGCTTCTACGGCCACGACAAGTACTGGAACGAACACCAGGAAATCCCGCTCGGCTACATCGCTGACTACATCCGCCGCGTGGACGAGGGCCAGGAAATCATGCGGCCGGTCGAGGCCCTGATCATCGAACGCGACCGCATCATCGAGGAATACCGCGACCTGCTGGAAGGTGAAAACCAGGCGCTCTTCGACGCCAAGCGAGGGCTTGCCGCCACCGCCTACCCGTACGTGGAGAACCACAACTTCTACATCGAGCACTGGACCATGGGCGTCTTCTGGCGCAAGATCCGTGAGCTCAGCCGCATGATGCAGGCCGAGGGTTTCTGGACCGAACCGGACGACCTGCTGTACCTGGGCCGCAACGAGGTCCGCGACGCGCTCTTCGACCTGGTCACCGGCTGGGGCGTCGGCGCCAAACCGATCGGCCCGGACTACTGGCCGGAGGAGATCGAGCGCCGCCGCGGGATCGTGGATGCGCTCAAGACCGCCCGCCCGGCCCCGGCCCTGAACACCCCGCCGGAAATCATCACCGAACCCTTCACACGGATGCTCTGGGGCATCACCACCGAGCAGGTCCAGCAGTGGCTGGGCGCCGGCGAAGCGGTGGAAGGCGGCGGGCTGCGCGGCATGGCAGCCTCGCCCGGCGTCGTCGAGGGCCTGGCACGCGTTGTCACCGACGCGGACCAGCTCTCCGAAGTGCAGCAGGGCGAGATCCTGGTCGCCACCGTCACGGCACCATCCTGGGGTCCGATCTTCGGCAAGATCAAGGCCACGGTCACGGACATCGGCGGCATGATGAGCCACGCGGCGATCGTCTGCCGGGAATACGGCCTCCCGGCTGTGACGGGTACCGGCTCGGCGTCCACCACGATCAAGACCGGGCAGCGGCTGCGCGTGGACGGCACCAAGGGCACGGTCCAGATCCTCGACGCTGAGGACGAACTGGCCGTCGCCGGCCCCGGCGCGCACAGCCACAGCCATGTCTGATCCGCAGTTTGACGGTGCGGGCCAACCAGCCCGCACCGTCCTGATCACCGGTGCCGCCGGCGGGC
>NZ_AUPJ01000434.1 GCF_000427315.1 Arthrobacter sp. TB 26 | reverse complement strand
GCCGCGGCTACCGCGTGGCGGTGGCGGACGTGAACCTCGCGGGTGCGGAGGAAACGGCCAAGCTGGTCCTGGATACCGGGGCCGACGCGGCGGCCTTCCACGCCGACGTCACGAGCGTCGAATCCACCGAGGCCCTCGCGAAAAGCTGCGCGGATTTCGGCGGCGGAAGCATCGACGTCGTGCTTAACAACGCCGCGGTATACGCGGGGGTGACCCGCAGCCCGTTCGAGGACATCGACCCGGCCGAATGGGACCTGGTGATGAATGTGAACCTCAAGGGCCCGTGGCTCGTCACCCGGGCGGCGAGCCCGTTCCTGCCCGAGGGCGGCCGCGTCATCAACCTCTCGAGCGCCACGATCTTCAGCGGCTCGGAGCAGTGGCTGCACTACGTCGCCTCCAAGGGCGGCGTGGTGGCCCTGACCCGGGTGATGGCCAAGGAACTGGGCCGGCGCGGGATCACGGTCAACGCGATCGCCCCCGGCTTCACCCTCACCGAGGCCAGCTACGGGCTGATGGAGAACGCCGAAAACTACGGTGTGAACCGCGGCGCCATCAAACGGGCCAGCCAGCCGGAGGACATCGTGGGCGCGGCGCTCTTCCTGGCCGGGCCGGACAGTTCGTACTACACGGGCCAGACCATGGTGGTCGACGGCGGCCGCCAGTTCATCTGACCGCCCGCCCCAACTCTTCAACTGACTTTCAACACCAAGGAGGACCAATGCCAACGGTTCATTTCACCGACGCCGAGGGCGCTGTCCGCGACGTCCAGGGCAATCCCGGCGACTCCGTCATGGAAACCGCGGTGCGAAACGGCGTCCCCGGCATCGTGGCCGAATGCGGCGGGTCGCTGTCCTGCGCCACCTGCCACGTCTTTGTTCGCGAGGACTGCCTCCCGCAGCTTCCGCCGATGGAGGACATGGAGGACGAGATGCTCTACGGCACGGCCGTGGACCGCGAGGACAACTCGCGCCTGTCCTGCCAGCTCCGCCTCACGGACGAGCTCGAACTGTTCGTCACCACCCCGGAAACCCAGGTGTAGTGATGGGCACCCACGCTGCCGCGGCGGAGCAGACGTCCGCCGGAACGGCCGGCGCAGCCGGTACCGAAACTGACAGCCCTACCCGCACCGGCCTGCTGATCATCGGCGCCAGCCAGTCAGGCGTCCAGCTCGCAGTGTCCCTCCGGGCGCTCGGCTTCGATGAGCACATCACCCTGCTCGGCGACGAGGACCACCGGCCCTACCAGCGCCCGGCCCTGTCCAAGGAGTTCCTGCAGGGCACGGTGGAGAGCGAATCCCTCATCTTCCGCTCCAACGAGTACTGGGCCGACCACAACGTGGAGCTGGTCAAGGGCGAATACATCGTCAGGATCGAGAAGGAGCCGGACGGCTCCGGCGTCGCGCATTCGTCTTCGGGCAAGCAGTTCCCCTTCAAGCGGCTCGCCCTCACCGTGGGCGCCCGCGCCCGGAAACTGGAGATCGACGGCGGGGATCTTGACGGCGTGCTCTACCTGCGCAACGCCGACGACGCCCTGGCCCTCAAGGCCCGGGTGGGGGACGCGCAGGACGTTGTGGTGATCGGCGGCGGATTCATCGGCCTCGAAGCCGCGTCCAGCCTGCAAAAGATGGGCAAAAGCGTCACCGTGCTGGAATTCGGCCCGCGGCTGGTGGGCCGCGCCGTCGGCGAGGAGACCGCCGAGTACTTCCTGCAGGCCCACCGCGCCCGGGGCCTGGACATCCGGCTCAACACGAGCGCCACACGTTTCACCGCGAAGACCGCGGCAGGTGGAAAACAGACGGCCGTCGCCGGCGTCGAACTCCAGGACGGCACGGTGCTGCCCGCGCAGATCGTGCTGGTTGGCATCGGGGTCATCCCGAACACCCAACTGGCCGAACAGCTCGGCCTCACGGTGGACAACGGGATCGTCGTGGACCGCTTCGCGCTGGCCTCGGACGGCACCACGGTGGCGATCGGCGACTGCGCCAACATGCCCAACCCCGTGCCCGGCTCCGAACCGGGCGGGCGGATCCGGCTGGAGAGCGTCAACAACGCGATCGAACACGCCAAGGTGGCCGCCTACTCGCTCACCGGCCGGCGCGAGGAATACGCCGGCATCCCGTGGTTCTGGTCCAACCAGGCCGACCTCAAACTCCAGATCGCCGGACTCTGCAACGGCTACGACCGGACCGTGCTGCGGCGGGACGAGGACCGCGGAAAATTCAGCGTCCTCTACTACCGCAAGGGCCAGGTCATCGCCGCGGACTGCGTCAACGCCCCTCTGGACTTCATGGCGGTCAAGAACGCCCTCGCCAAAGGCCAGAACATCCCCGCCGGCGCCGCCGCGGACCCGGCCACACCCCTCAAGACGATCACCACGGACAGCTAACTGCATTCAGACAGTAAGCCGGTCCCACCCGAAGGAGCACCATGACCACCCCCAAGACCCCGGTCGCCGACGCCGGCACCGCGACGCCGGATGCCGCAAACCGCGCGGCCGACAACCCCGCGGCCGCCAATCCCGCGGTTGTTGATTCCGCGGTTGCGGAGTTCGCCGCTGCGTACCCGGCCCGGCCGGTC
>NZ_AUPJ01000433.1 GCF_000427315.1 Arthrobacter sp. TB 26 | reverse complement strand
CCTGCCGATCTCGCTCGCCTTCGCCGAGCGGCTGTGCCGGGCCTACCCCGACGCCGACGCCGAACTGGTCCGGGTGGCCACCCTGCTGCACGACACCGGCTGGGCCCACGTGGACGAAACCCGCATCATCTCCGAGGGCTTCGCGGGGGACTGGCGCAAGGCCGCCATCCGCTACGAACACGAGAAGCAGGGCTGCGACGTCGCCCGCCGGGTGCTGCCGCCCCTGGGCTACTCACCGGAGTTCATCGAACGCGTCTGCGACATCATCGACGGCCACGACACCCGCCCGGTGGCCCAGTCGCTGGAGGACGCGTTGATGCGCGACGCCGACCGGCTGTGGCGCTTCGACCAGGCCGGGATTGCCCTGGCCTCCACCTGGTTCAAGATGGACCCGGCCACCTACACCGACCGGCTGGCCTCCGAAATCGTGCCCGAACTCATCACCCAGGCCGCCCACGACATGGCCACGGCTGACTTGAACCGCTCCACCGCCCTGCTCAAGACGGCGGTCATCCGGTGACGGCCGCCACGCACGACGCCCCCGCCCTGGCCGCCCGCGCCGCGCTTAAGCTGCCGTACACGCACGTCGACGACACCTTCATCGACGGCGCCTGGACGACGGCGCGCG
>NZ_AUPJ01000432.1 GCF_000427315.1 Arthrobacter sp. TB 26 | reverse complement strand
GGGATTTGGGCCCGGACCACCGCCGCCGCCCGGGCCCTCCAGGGCCCGGCCGAGGCCCGGACCCTGACCCAGCTGCGCGCCGATGTCGCCGCGACCTGGCTGCTCACCAGTGGGCTCACCACTGGCACTGAGGGAGAAGGTGTGGGTGGGGGTGTGCCGTCGCCGCCGGCGCAGGTCCTGATCACCGTACCCGTCTTCTCCCTGCTCGGCGCCGGGGAGGAACCGGCGGTCCTGGACGGCTACGGGCCGATCCCGCCCTCGATGGCCCGCCGCCTCGTCGCCGAAGGCGCCGGTTCGTTCTACCGGGTCCTGGTGGATCCGCGGGACGGGGCGCCGCTGGAAATCGGCCGGTCCAGCTACCGGGTGCCGACGGCACTGCGGCAATGGCTGCGGCTCCGCGACGGGAAGTGCCCCTTCCCGGGCTGCAACAACCCGTCCCTGGACAACGACGCCGACCATATCCTGGCCTGGGCCGACGGAGGCACCACCGGAATCAGCAACCTCGGCCAGCCCTGCCGCAAACACCACCGCCTCAAACACAACTCAGCCTGGACCCCGGCCCGGGCCAGCAAAAACGCCCCGCCCGGCTGGACCTCCCCGTCCGGACGGCACTACCCCAGCGAGCAACAGGACTGGGAACCACCCCACTGGCCGGACCGCCTCCAGGCCATGCTGACACTCCTTGCCGAAGGCGTACCCGAGGACCCCGAAGACCCTGGTCCTGAGCCCGACCAGGAACTGCCGCCGGACCCGTTCCCGGACTGGCACCTCTTCACCTCCGGGCACCCATGGCCGGACACAGAACTGAGCGACTCGAGGCATGCCGCTCAACTCGATCATCCAGCCACGTCATTAGCGCACGGGCGCTAGCCGGCGAAGGCGTTGATTCCTGTCAGCTCAGCAGACAGCGTCCACAGCCTGGCGGCATCAGCGCGGTCCACCGCGTGGGCGTCCACACCCCGGATCCGCGCCCCGGGCGATCCCACCACAGTGGGCTCAGCGATGTCGCAGTCCTCGCAGTAGACGCCGCCCATTCCCGTGAGCGCCGGAGACGTCGCCGCCCACACGGACGTCGCCGCACCCTGGGCGGGGGTCTTGAACCGCGCGTCGACGTTGCCGGCCTCATCCATCCAGCCGGCGGCGATCATTTCTTCCCTGGGCAGGTGGCGCTGCAGTTCCGTCATGATGCCTCCCGGATGCACCGCGAAGGCGCGCACCCCGGAGTCCCTGCCGAGCGCATCAAGCTGCACGGCGAACAACGAGTTGGCCGTCTTGGCCTGCCCGTACGCCCGCCATTTGTCATAGCCGGTCTCGAAGTTGATGTCCTCGAAGCGGATCGGCGAGAGCTTGTGTCCGGTGGAGGACAGCGACACGACCCGGGCCCCGGAACCGGCAGCCAGCGCGGGCCAGAGCAGGTTGGTGAGGGCAAAGTGGCCCAGGTGGTTGGTGGCGAACTGCGACTCCCAGCCCGGACCCACACGGCGTTCGGGGCTGGCCATGATCGCGGCGTTGTTGATGAGGATGTCCAGGCGGCCGCTCCCGCCAAGGAAATCGGAAGCCAGGAAGCCGGCCGCAAACACCTTCACACTGGACTGGTCGGCCAGGTCAAGCGCGGCGACGCTGACTTCTCCGGCGCCTGTCCCGGCGGGGACGCCGGCCTCCGCCAGTACTTCGCGGGCATGTTCCGGCCGCCGGGCCGGCACCACCACCGCGGCGCCCGCTGCTGCCAGGGCCCGGACGGTTTCCAGGCCCAGGCCGGAGTAGCCGCCGGTGACGATCGCGGTCTTCCCGTGCAGGTCGATCCCGGCAACGACCTGCGCCGCCGTCGAGTCCCGCCCGAAGCCGGAGCCGATTTTGTGCTGCGGGGTCACGCTCATGTCACTGGCCTTTCCTGACGGGTTCATTTCGCGCTACGACGGTCAGTAGACCGGTTTTCCGGGCTCGACGTCGCGCACCCAGGCCAGGATTCCGCCGTCGAGGTGGCTGACGCGCTCATAGCCGGCGGCCCGGGCAGCGGCGAGAACGGCCGCGGACCGGGTCCCGGCCTTGCAGTGGAACACGATGTCCAGGTCCTGCGGCAGCTCCTGCCAGGCCTCGCCGGCCAGGATCCGGCCTTGCGGGATCAGCACAGCCCCGTCGATCCGGACGATCTCGTATTCCCCCGTCTCCCGCACATCCACCAGCTGGAAATCCTTGAGCCCGGCCGTGCGGGAGGCCAACATCGTCGCCAGCTGCGTGGCGGTCACGGTATGTTCGGTGCCCGCGTCCGCGGCGGGGATGATGCCGCAAAAAGCCTCGTAGTCGGTCAGTTCCGTGATCCGCTCCGCCTCGGGATCACGGGAGACCTTGATTTCCCGCCAGGTCCCGCCGAGTGCGTCGAAGAGCGCCACCCTGCCCAACAGGGAACGTCCGACGCCGGTGATGAGCTTGACGGCCTCCGTCACCATGAGCGAGCCGACGGCGGCGCAGAGCATTCCGAACACGCCGCCCTCGCCGCAGGACGGCACGGACCCCGCGGGTGGCGCCTCAGGGTACAGGTCCCGGTAGGTGGGGCCGTATTGTTCCCAGAAGACGCTGACCTGCCCGTCGAAGCGGAAGATCGAACCCCAGACGTACGGCTTGCCGAGGATCGCCGCGGCGTCATTGACGAGGTAGCGGGTGGCAAAGTTGTCGGCGCCATCGAGGATGAGGTCGTAGCCGGCAAAGAGTTCGAGGGCGTTGGAGGCGTCAAGCCGGACATTGTGCAGCCGGACCTCCACGAGCGGATTGAGGGCGGCTATGGCGTCGCGGGCGGACTCGATCTTGGGCCGGCCCACATCCGCCACGCCATGGATCACCTGGCGCTGAAGGTTGCTCAGGTCCACAGTGTCGTCGTCGACGATTCCCAGGGTGCCTACGCCCGCGGCGGCCAAGTAAAGCAGCGCGGGCGAGCCCAGTCCGCCGGCGCCGATCACGAGGACCCTGGCGTTCTTCAGGCGGCGCTGACCGATCGCCCCGATTTCCGGAATGATCAGGTGCCGGGAGTAGCGTTCCACCTCGTCCGGGCTCAGGCCGTCGGCCGGATCCACCAGCGGGCCTGGCGTTCCGGACACCTTTTTCGTGCCTGCGGGGGCTGCATTGGGAGTGAACTTGGAAGCCATACTTCAATCTATGCCCGAAGATGCCGCCAGGTCATATTACCGGCACGTAAAGTGGACGTAACAGCAAGCGAAAGAAGGCCGACAGTGGTTCATCAGGCACCGGTTGAGCGGGGTCATGCCGGAAAGTCACCGGACGTCCCGGCACGAAGCGGACAACGATCGGCGCGGCTTCCCCGCGACGAACGCCGGGCGCAGCTGCTGGCGGCTGCCCAGGAAGTCTTCGTTGCCAACGGCTACCACGGTGCCGCGATGGACGAAATCGCCGAGACCGCCCACGTCAGCAAGCCCGTGCTGTACCAGCACTTCCCGTCCAAGCGCGAGCTGTACCTGGCCCTGCTGGACAGCCAGCTGAGCAAACTGATCGGGCTGCTGCTGGGTGCCCTCAACTCCACGACGGACAACGATGAGCGTGTCCAGGCCGTCATGCGCGCCTACTTCCGCTTCATCGCCAGCGACGACCAGGCCCACCGCCTCGTCTTCGAGTCCGACCTCGTCAATGACGCCGACGTCAGCGCCCGGCTGGAAGCCTTCAACAAGACCTTCGCCGACGCCGTCGCCCGTGTCATCGCAGAGGACACCAAGCTGCCCGAGCTGGAGTCCCAGTTGCTGGGCCGCGGACTCGCCGGGATGGCGCAGGTCAGCGCCCGGTACTGGCTCGAAACCGACGGTAATCTTGACCTCGATGTGGCGAGCGATCTGATCTACCGTTTAGCTTGGCGCGGAATCTCCCGCTTCCCCAAGGAAACCTAGACTACAAATAGAGATAACACCCAAAGAACTTTGATTGGCTGGGAGGCCTTGCAGTGGAAGTAAAGATCGGCATTCAGAATATCGGCCGCGAAATTGTCCTGGAATCGTCCCAGGAGGCCGACGCCGTGGCCAAGGTGGTCGGCGAGGCCATCGCAAAGGGCACGGAGCTGCGGCTGACGGACGAAAAAGGCCGCCAGATCATCATTCCCGCCAACGTCTTGGGCTATGTCGAAATCGGCGCCGAGGAAGTACGCCGCGTCGGTTTCGGCGCGCTCTAGCCACCGTCCGCAGCTGTCCCTGGCGGCAGCGCTGCTGACCAGTCCCCCAGATCCGCAAGGAGACCGAACATGCTTTCCCTGATTGTGGTTGCCTTGGCAACCGTGGCCGCGGGCTTTGTGGTGTGGGCCAATGACAAGCGGCACGCCAAATACGGCATCGCGGTCCCGGCAGGGGTGTCGCTCACGGTCGGGATGCTGGCCTGGATCATCTTCGTCGCCGCAGGGCTGGGCTACCAGCCCGGTCTGACCTGGATTCCGTGGGTGCTGCCCATTGTCTTCGGCGCGGCAGCCTCCGTCGCGGCCGTCCTGTTCCTGGGCAGGAACCGCACCAGCCGAGACACTGCACGGCTGACCGCCATCCTGCGCTACTGACAGTTTCCCCCGGCGGCAGGCGCCGCATCCGTGACCACCACCCAGCCGGGTGCGTGGTCACGGTTCGTTAACGCCCCGGTCATTTGGGGCCCGGCCGCCGACGTTTCCTCCAGCACGTGACCGGACTCGGACCTACTGAGGCGCAGGTTCCGCGGTGGCGCCGATCCCGGCGGCTGCCGCACTGGCGGCAGTTGCGGCCGCGACGTCCCGCCGCGTGACCTTGTCGCCGGCGTCGTGCGAGCTGTACCGCAGGAAGACCCTCCGATAGCGCCAGTCCAGGTCCGGGTGGTGGTTCTGCTCTTCGGCCAGGCGTCCGACGGCGGCGATCAGTTCCAGCGCCGCGGCCGCTGTCGGGGCTTTGTAGACCGCGGCGAGGCCACCCAGCCGGTAGCTCCAGCCGGGCAGTTCCGCCAGGGCCTCGTCAATTTGGGCCTCGGTGAGGACATCATCTGCCATGGCAGGCTCCTTTGCCTAAAGGAATTCGGCCCGGCCCTCCATGGCCGAGGACGCCAGCGCGTGCTCCCGGCGCGGGATCCTGCCGGCCCTTTTTGCCAGCCTACCGGCGATGACCGCGTGCTTGAAGGCCTCGCCCATCAGCACCGGATTCTGGGCCCGGGTTACGGCCGTGGCCAGCAGCACGGCATCGCAGCCAAGTTCCATGGCCAGGGCCGCGTCGGAGGCGGTGCCGATCCCGGCGTCCAGGACCACCGGTACGGAGGCCCGCGAGACGATCAGTTCGATGTTGTGCGGATTCAGGATGCCCAGGCCGGTGCCGATCGGCGCGCCCAGGGGCATGACGGCAGCGGCGCCGAGGTTTTCCAGCCGCAGGGCCAGCACCGGGTCGTCGTTGGTGTAGGCGAACACCTTGAACCCGCGGCCCACGAGCTGTTCGGTGGCGTCGACCAGTTCCACAGCGTCCGGCAGCAGGGTGTGCTCGTCCGCGATGACCTCCAGTTTCACCCAGTCCGTTTCGAGGGCTTCGCGGGCCAGTTCGGCCGTCAGCACGGCGTCCCTGGCGGTGAAGCAACCCGCCGTGTTGGGCAGCACCCGGATGTTGTGGTCCAGCAGCAGCTGGAACAGCGACCCGGACTCCGCCGGCGAATAGCGCCGCATCGCGACGGTGGTCAGTTCGGTGCCCGAGGCCAGCAGTGCAGCCCCCAGGCCATCCAGGCTCGGGGCCCCGCCTGTGCCCATGATGAGCCTCGACCCCAGCTGCACGCCGTCCACCGTGAACGGATCCGCGGCGGCCGCTGACACTCCAGGCACTGCCGCTCCGGGCGCCGCCGCCAATGTGGTGTCCTCCATGCTGCTCATCCTCCCTGTACCGCCGTTACCAGCTCGATGTCGTCGCCGTCGGCGAGCGCGGTGCCGTGCCATTGGCTGCGCGGGACCACCGCGGCGTTGCGGGCGACGGCGACGCCGAGTTTCCCGCCGTCCGCAGACTGGCCGTTGGGGGCCAGGGCCCGGCCGGTGACCTGGCTGACGAGGGTGCTGACCGATGCGCCGTCGGGGAGCGAGTGCCCGGTTCCGTTCAGGGTGATGTTCATACCGTTTCCTTGTTGTGCTCTGGGTGGGTGTTCGGGAGCGGTGTTGCGGTACTGAACCTGTCCGGCCGGAAGTGGGCCCAGCGGGGATCCGCGACGCCGTCCAGTAGTCCGCGGCAGATCTCTGCGGCGGCGGGCGTGAGCAGGATTCCGTGCCGGAAGAACCCGGTGGCGATGATCAGGCCCGCGACGTCTGCCGAACTTCCGGGTTCCGCCACCCGGCCCAGCAGCGGCGCGTTGTCCGGGGTCCCCGGCCGGGCCCGGGCCGTGGCCTCGAGCAATTCCAGTTCGGCGACGGCGGGG
>NZ_AUPJ01000431.1:3933-4514 GCF_000427315.1 Arthrobacter sp. TB 26 | reverse complement strand
CCGCCGGGGCCGCCGCCAACGCCGCAGGCATCTTCCGCTACTTCGCCACCTTGGCCGACTACCTTGAGCGCGAGGACGTGCGGGCTTTCCCCAAAGGCGGCGGGGAATCTGTGGTCCGGCGCGAACCGATCGGCGTCTGCGCCCTGATCGCGCCCTGGAACTTCCCGATCAACCTCGTGGTCATTAAGCTCGCCCCGGCGCTGCTGGCCGGCTGCACGGTGGTGATCAAGCCGGCGTCGCCCACCCCGCTGTCGTTCCGCGTGATCATCGACGCGGTGGCCGCGGCCGGGGTCCCGGCCGGCGTCGTCAACCTGGTCACCGGGTCCGGCCGGCTGGGAGATGCACTGGTGAAGCACCCGGGTGTGGACAAGGTGGCCTTCACGGGCTCGACACCCGTGGGCCGGAAAATTGCCGCGGCCTGCGGCGAGCTGCTGCGCCCCGTCACCCTGGAGCTTGGCGGCAAATCCAGCGCAATTGTGCTGCCGGACGCGGACCTGGACGCGATGTCCAAGGTGCTGATCCGCTCCTCCATGCGCAACACCGGCCAGACCTGCTACATCTCGACCCGAATCCTGGCCCCC
>NZ_AUPJ01000431.1:0-3928 GCF_000427315.1 Arthrobacter sp. TB 26 | reverse complement strand
GCCAGCCGCTACGAGGAAGTGGTGGACATGGTCACCACCACCATCGCGGCTGGCAAGCAGGGCGACCCGCTGGACCCGGACACGGTCTTTGGGCCCTGCGCCACTGAGTCCCAGTACCGGACAGTGCTGGAATACGTGGAGTCGGGGCTGGCCGAAGGCGCCCGCGCCACCACCGGCGGACGCGCGGCGTCACTGGGCGGCGGGCTGGAAGGCGGGTACTTCGTTGAGCCCACCGTGTTCGCGGATGTCACTGCGGACATGCGGATTTCCCGTGAGGAGATTTTCGGCCCGGTCATTTGCATCCTGAAGTACAACGACGCTGGCGGCAGTGCCGAGGAGGCCGTTGCGCTGGCCAATAACACCGAGTTCGGCCTGGGCGGGCTGGTGTTCGGGCGGGACCCGGAGACCGCGCTGGCCGTGGCCGACCGGATGGATACGGGGTCGGTGGGCATTAACTTCTTCGCCTCCAACCACGCGGCACCGTTCGGCGGCCGGCACGATTCCGGCCTGGGCACCGAATACGGCGTCGAGGGCCTCAACGCCTACCTGAGCTACAAGTCGATCCACCGGAAGGTGTAGGCGCCGCCGTCAGACCAGGCCCAGGTGGCTGGTCAGGATGTAGTCGGCCGCCGCGTGGCCCTGCATACGGAGGCCGTTGCGGCCCGGGACGATCTGTTTTTTCTTCATGGCCTGCCAGAAGGACCTCTCGGTCCGCGGCGCTGCCTGTGTGACGTGGCACCAGCTCATGTAGAGGCCGTAAAGAGGGTCGCCGTCGAGGGTGTCGTCGGGACCGGCCCCGCGGGTGGTTGCTTCTTGAAGGAATTGGTCAAATTGCGAAGTCACCATGTTTGGTTCTTTTCCGCCAGGTGCGATGGGTGCCGCCGTGTGGCTACAGCAGCTGGAACTTCAACGTCTCGCACGGGACGCCGAGTCGGTTGGACCAGCGCCGAATATCGGCCGGTCCGGTGATGCCTACACTGTAGACGTTAGGCGTAGACTACATAATAAGCAAGCTTGCCTGTCTTCCACGGAAGGGGTGGGACTGTCCGCCCCGACCACGATGGAGGCCCATGACCGCCCCGAAAGAACCGCTCAACAGCCCGGCCCGCGGCGAGAAAGCAAGGCTGAGCCGGGAACTGGTGCTGTCGACCGCGCTCGAGCTCGTGGACCGCGAGGGACTCGACGCCCTCACCATGCGTCGGCTCGGGCAGCAGCTGGGCCGGGACCCGATGAGCCTGTACCGCTACGCGGCCAACCGAGCCGCACTGCTGGACGGCGTGTCCGAGCTCGTCCTGAACGAACTCGCCATCTTTCCGGACGACCCCGACTGGCGGGCCCAGCTCCGCCGGATCGCGCACGACCTGCGCCTGTTGGCTCTCCGGCACCCGAATATCGTCCCTCTTCTGGTCACCAGGCCGCTGTCCACCCCGCTGGGCCTCCGCCCGCTGGGGACGCTCCGCCCACTCGAGCAGATCCTCGCCCTGCTGATCGACGCCGGGTTCGCTGCCGAGGACGCGCTGCACGTCTACCGGGCCT
Organism: Arthrobacter sp. TB 26; assembly: GCF_000427315.1. Classification (GTDB taxonomy): domain Bacteria; phylum Actinomycetota; class Actinomycetes; order Actinomycetales; family Micrococcaceae; genus Arthrobacter. The sequence continues at coordinate 2,392 of NZ_AUPJ01000431.1, read as the reverse complement.
ACTACGGGTTCCTGTACGGCCATATTCTCAACGAACTCCAGGAATTCGTCGTGGACCCGGACGAGAACGAGGCCCTTCTCCGGCTGGGCCTGCACCGGCTCCCCGTGAAGGATTTCCCCCGCCTCCGTGCCCTGGCCCCCGTGCTCGCGGACTACGACGGCGCCGCCGAACTGGACCAGGGGATCGACATCCTCCTCTCCGGCCTGGCGGCCCGCCTCTCCGGCCCGGGGAAGCCCGCGGAGGAGGCCCTCGGGTAAATCGGCCCTACCGCCTCCCGTGGCACGGGAACATAATCGGGGCTATCAACCCCGTGCAGAAATTTGGAGGCGATCGACGTGTCGGTTTATACGCTGGGAATCTGGCTGGTACACCCCGGCCGAGAGAATGATTTCGTGCAGGCCTGGCGGGATCTGGCCCGGAAGACCCAGGAAGACTTCCCCCACGCGAAGGCCGTGCTGATGCATGACCGCGACGTCCGGAACCGCTTTATCAGCACCGGCCCGTGGGAGTCGCTGGAACAGGCCGAGCAGTGGCGGGCGTCCGAGATGTTCAAGCAGACCATGGAGGGCATGCGCGAGATGCTGGAGCATTTCGAGTCGCGCACCCTGGACGAGGCCGCCGGTATTGGCGGGGACACGCCGTAGGGGACACCCGCGGTGGCGGGCATCCCCTCTGACGGGTCTTCCTAACCGCCGAACGCGGTGAGGTGGTGCTGTGACGCCTCCAGGAGGCGGGTGAAGACAGCCTTGGCGTCCGGTGCCGTGGTGGCGCTCTCGGCTGCGGCGGTCAGGCCCTCGATGTCGGTCTTCTCGACGGTTCGCCCGGCCGCAAGTGCGCCCTCCTGGCTGGCCTGGCCCTGCGCGAGCAGCTCATCGTAGAGCTTCTGCAGGCTGTCGTCCGAGAACACGCCCGCGACGTGGTCAACGGTCGGATCGGTGACGCCGTAACCTTCCATCAGGTTCCGGACGGCCTCGAGATGCTTGGACTCTGAGTTGGCGACCCGGTTGAACACCGGGGCGTCGTAGAGGCCGGCAAAAGCCGTGTACAGGTCATGGGCCACCAGTTCCTCTTCGGCCATGTACGCAAGTTCTGCCCTCTGCGCATCCGTCATGGTGCCGGTGGCGCTGCTCCCTGAGTCCAGACCCGATCCCCGTCCCGCGCCCTGGCCGCCGGCCTTGCCGTGGCCCATCAACTTGCCGCCGGAGGGGCTGCCGGCCTGATCGCCGGCGCCGCGGCCGTGGCCGGTCGGGGTCTGCGCCTGCCCGCTTTGCTGGTGCTGGCCGTTCTGCCCGCCCTGTACGACGGCGGCCACGCCGGGCCCTGCCACGAGAGCGGTAATGACGGCGCCGCCGGCGATTGCTGCTGCAATCATGGTCTTCTTTCGCATGGTGTGCTCCTTGTTCGATTGCCGGAAAACCAGCTTGTAGACACAGAATGCCGCCCGCGTGTGCAGTGCTGCTGGCGACCGTGTGCAGATTGTGTGGAGATACGTTCCTCCTGCCTTCCGGCGCAAAAGCTGGCATTAGTGTTAGCCCTATGCCCACCGTGCTGGTCGTCGAGGACGAAAAAGACATCCGTGAAGTGCTGCGCCGTTACCTGGAACGGGCGGGCTTTTCCGTCCTGACCACTCCCTCGGGCGCCGAAGCATTGCGGCTTCTGCCGTCCGCTGACCTGGTGGTGCTGGATCTCGGGCTGCCCGACGTCGACGGCACCGACATCCTCCGCGAGATCCACAGGCTCGGAAGCCTTCCGGTGATAGTACTGACGGCGCGCAGCAGCACGGAGGACCGGATCCGTGGTCTCGAACTGGGAGCCGACGACTATGTGACCAAACCCTTCAGCCCGCATGAACTGGTCTTGCGGGTGCAGGCAGTGCTGCATCGCTTCGGAGGCGTCCCTGCTGCGGACGCCGCGGCGAGCTATGGTGACGGCCGGCTGCGAATCGACCCCGGCCTGCACAAGGCGTGGCTGGATGGGAACCTGCTGGATCTGACCCCAACAGAATGGGACCTGCTGGACGCTGTGGCGGCATCGCCGGGACGGGTTTACTCGCGGTACGAGCTGGTGAACCGTGTCCGGGGTTACGAATATGCCGGTTACGAGCGCACCATCGACTCCCACGTCAAGAACCTCCGACGCAAGCTCGGACCCGGAGCCGCAGAAGTCGTGGAAACGGTGACCGGCGTGGGTTACCGGCTGGGCCTGCACCGGGACGAGCGGACATGATGCGCGCGGGGATGGGCCTCGGACAACTCGGGAAGCGTCTGTTGCTGGCGTTTGTGCTGGTGGCTGTTTCGTCGGTTCTTGTGCTGGTCGCAGCTGCACTGATCGGGGTGGACCGTGGTGTTCATGCAGCGCAGCAGGCGGACCGCGAACAGCTGGCCGCGGCGGC
>NZ_AUPJ01000430.1 GCF_000427315.1 Arthrobacter sp. TB 26 | reverse complement strand
AACAGGCTGGCGGGTGGGACGGCGCCGATCTGAGTCGTTCCCTGGCCCTCGGTGACGCCGCATCGGCCCGCCTGAATATCGTCGACGCCGACGGTAACGTGCTGGCCGGCTCCGGCAACCCGGCCCGGGGAAACGCCGGCCAGGCAGATTCCAGCGGTCAAGGAGCGGTGACCGCCGATGTCGTCGTCGATGGCACTCGAGTCGGTGCAGTGCGGGTCAGTCTTGGAGGGATCGGAGGGATCGGAGGGAACGGTGGAACGAGGATCCTCGACGTTGCCTGGACGTGGATCGCCGTCGCTGCAGTGGTGGCCCTGACTGTGGCTGTCGCCGCGAGCTGGTTCGTCACACGGAGGCTTGTCCGGCCCATCCGCAGCATGACGGAGGCGGCGCGTTCCTTTGGCGCGGGAAACCGGAACGTCCGCACGGCCGGGGATGCACCTGGCGAACTCGGCGACCTCGCCCACGCCTTCAATGACATGGCGGACGCGGTGGTCCGGTCCGATACGGAACGGCGCAACCTCACCGCAGATGTGGCCCACGAGCTGCGCACGCCGCTCGCGGCCCTGCAGGCAGGGCTCGAGGAACTGCGCGACGGACTCATTGAACCGACGCCGGCCGGCCTGGCCGGATTGCACGACCAGTCGCTCAGGCTCGGCCGGGTTGTGGCCGACCTCGCCGAGCTCTCCGCCGTCGAAACGGCGGCGCTGTCCCTGGACCTGGCACCCGTGGACCTTGCCGCGCTCGCTGCCGATGCCCTCTCCCGCGCAGAGCCGCAGTTGCGGGCGGCCGGCCTGGCGACGGAGCTGGAAAGCGCCGGCCCCGTGTGGGTCAGGGCCGACGCCGATCGCCTGCACCAGGCAGTCGGCAACCTGCTGGCCAACACCGCGCGCTACTGTCGAAAGGGCGACAAGGTAACCCTCAAGGCGTTGGCCGACGGCGGCGAGGCCGTGCTCACCGTCGCCGACACCGGCCCGGGAATCCCCGCCGAGGAACTGCCTCACATCTTTGACCGGCTCTGGCGGGGGAGGGCCGCAGAACAGATCGCCGGCTCCGGCATCGGGCTCGCCCTGGTCCGCGAAATCGTGACCAGCCACGGCGGAACCGTCCAGGCGGCGTCCACCCCGGGGGAAGGGACCACGATCTCCCTGCATCTGCCCCGCCTCGGCTGAGCCGAACGGCCGCACCTTCCGGCGCCCTGATGCGGGGTCACATAGCGCCCGTCCCAGCCGGTGGGATGGGCGCGTAGTGACCCCGCGTTGCTTTGGATCAGGCGAACAGGCCGTCGCCGACGAATCCGTCCTCACGGCACCCCGGCGGGATGGCGAACACAGCGGAGCCGACCGGCGTCGTCCACTGATTGAGCATGTCCATTTGATCGAGCCGGCGCTGGATGGGCGTGAACTGCCTGTCGACGTCGGCCTGGTAGGACACGAAGATCAGCCCCGAGTCCGAGACCCCTCCGGCGCCGGGAGCGGCGTCGTAGTTGTAGGCCCGGCGAAAGATCCGCTGGGAACTGTCCTCCGGCCGGGCCCGGCGCAGGTGTGAGACGTCCGAGATGACCGGGAACCCGAGCTTGGACTTGGCGGTCAGGTCCGGCTCGTCGTGTTCCTGCGTCCCGGTCAGGGGTGCGCCGTTGGACAGCCGGCGGCCCACGGATTCCTCCCGGCCCACGCGGTCCGCCTCGTCCCACTTGTCCAGGTTCATCGCGATCCGGCGGACAACCACGGACGTGCCGTTGGCCGTCCATGCGGGTATTTCCCCGCCGCCCCAGACCACGCGCTCGTTGTCCGGGCTGCCGGGCGCCGGGTTCGACGTCCCGTCCACCTGGCCGAAGAGGTTCCGCATGGTGGTCCCGGACTTTTCACTGCCGTAGGAACGCCGGAACCCGGTCTGCACCCAGCGGACGGTCGCGAAGCTCCGGCTGTCTTTCAGGAGCATCCGTTGGGCATGCGCCACGGTCAACGGATCATCCGCGCAGATCTGCAGCAACAGATCACCGTCGGAGAATCCGGGCTGCAGCCGGTCGATGCTGAAGGCCGGCAGCGGCTTCAGCCAGCCCGGCGCCCGGGCGGGGTCCACCCCGGCAACCAGGCCGGGGCCGAATCCGAACGTGACCGTCAGCCGGGCCGGCACCTGGGCCAGTTCGCCCTCGGTGTCGGCCAGGGCAGGCTTTCCCGCGCAGAGGTTCGCGGCGTCGTCGCTGAGCAGCCGCAAGAGCGCTTTGACCGCGGCGCGCGTCGTTCCGGGCCGCAAATCCAGGGCGACAAAAACGCCGTGGGCCTGCGCCGCCGTCG
>NZ_AUPJ01000429.1:14490-23568 GCF_000427315.1 Arthrobacter sp. TB 26 | reverse complement strand
CGGCTGCCGGCCACCGGGCGCCTGGTCGATTCCCTCGTGCCCACGATCCTGGAGCAGAAGGTCACCGTGATCGAGGCCCGGCGCGGTTACCGGTATCTGATGTACCGCTTCGGCACGCCCGCCCCCGGCGCCGGTACTGTCGCACCCGCCAACCTGATGGTCCAGCCCACCCCCGAGCAGTGGCTGCGCATCCCGTCCTGGGAATGGCACCAGGCCGGGGTGGGTCCCCAGCGTTCGGCGACCGTCATGCGCGCGCTGCGCTCCGCCGTCGCGCTGGAACGGCTTGCCGCGCTCCCGGCGGCAGAGGCAGCCGCGAAGCTGCAGACCCTTCCCGGCGTTGGTGCGTGGACCGCCGCGGAGGTGGTGCAGCGCACCCACGGCTGCCCGGACTCGGTTGCGGTGGGCGACTACCACCTCGCGGCCTATGTGGGCGCGGCGCTGACCGGCCGCCGGACGGACGACGCCGGGATGCTCCGCCTGCTGGCCCCGTGGGCCGGACACCGGCAGCGCGTAGTCCGGATGATCGGCCTCAGCGGCTTCCGGAAACCCACCTTCGGCCCGCGGATGACCATCCAGGACCACCGCGGCCACTAGCAACGCGGGGTCACTTACGGCCCATCCCGGGCGACTTCATCGGCGCGGTGTGACCCCGCGTTGCTGTGGGTGGGGTCAGCCGCGAGGGAGCCGGGCCCTTTTGATCCGGGCAATGACGCCCTCGAAACCTTCGGCCAGGTCATCGGCGTTGACTTTGAAATACGCCCAGCCCGCGTTGCGGAACATCTCGTCGCGGAGGTTGTCGCGGGACTGCTGTTCCCGCGTGAGGTGGGGTGCGCCGTCGTACTGGATGGCGATCCGGTACCTCCGGTAGCCCAGGTCGGCAGCCGGCGAGCGCCCGTCGTCCGGATCGAGTCTCAACTGCAACTCCGGCTCGGGCAGGCGGGCCTCCAGCAGTGCCAGCCGCAGGAAGGTCTCCGGGAAGGAGTCGGCTCCCACCCGCATCTCGTCCAGGGCAAGCCGGGCCTTCTCGACGCCCTTCATGTTCGGATGCTGGCGGATGAGGAGCCGCAGCCCTTCCTTGTGCGCATATGGCTCGGACCGCTGCTCGAGGCCCGGCCGGGGTAGCCGGATGATCTGGTCGCCCAGCGCAATGAGGTAGTTCAGCGGCAGGTCAGCAGCCAGATCCAGCCAGGTCCGGGGCGGCGCCGTCACGGGGATGCCGTCGACGTCGGTCAGCTCGCCGGGGATGCACCGCACCCGGTGGCCGATCACCCCGGCCCGGCGGACCCTGGGCAGCTCATGCGGCTTGCTGAGGTGGATGCTGGAACAGTTCCCCAGCCACGGCGGCAGGCCGAGGAGTGTCAGGACGGCGGCGGTTTCGTGTGACACCCAGGCGCCGGGCGTGGCAGCGGTCAGGACGCGGGCACGCTCGGCGATCTCCAAGGGCCGCCCGGCAGGCAGGTAAATGAGGCGGCCGCCGTCGGACAGGTCGCGCGCCCGCAGGCGTTTGGCCTGGACACCCAGCGCGCGGGACTGATAAACCGTGAACGGCTTCTGGACGAGGCTTTCGGGGAGGGGCGCAATGCGGACCATGCGCTCCATTGTGGCCGCGAACCAACGCCGCTGCAGAGGTTATCCACAGGCCCGCCGGAATCGACACAACGAGGGGTCACTTAGCGCCCATGCCGGGCCCATCTATGGGCGCTACGTGACCCCGCGTTGCTGTCAGAGTCCCAGCCGGGCCACGGCTTCCTGCCGCATGTCCACCTTGCGGATCTTGCCGGACACGGTCATCGGGAAGCTCTCGCGTACGTCGACGTAGCGCGGGATCTTGTAATGCGCCAGCTTCCCGCGGCAATACTCGGCCAGGCCGGCGGCGTCCAGCGGCGCGGCGCCGGCCTTGAGGATGACGCAAGCCATCAGTTCCTCGCCGTACTTGGCATCCGGCACGCCGATCACCTGCACGTCCTGGATATCCGGGTGCGAGTAGAGGAACTCCTCGATCTCGCGGGGATAGACGTTCTCACCGCCCCGGATCACCATGTCCTTGATCCGGCCCTCGATCACGATGTAGCCGTCGTCGTCCATCCTGGCCAGATCCCCGGTGTGCATCCAGCCCTCGGCGTCGATCACCTCGGCGGTCTTGTCCGGCTGGTTCCAGTAGCCCTTCATGACGGAATATCCGCGGGTGCACAGCTCGCCGATCGCGCCGCGCTGCAGTACTTCGCCGGTCATCGGGTCCACGACCCGGCTCTCCAGGTGCGGCATCGTCCGGCCCACGCTTTCGGTGCGCTGGGCCATCGTGTCCACGCTGCGGGTCATGGTGGATACCGGCGAGGTCTCCGTCATGCCGTAGCAGATCGCCACGTCGCGCATGTTCATCTCCGAGATCACCCGGTTCATCACCTCGATGGGGCACAGCGAGCCCGCCATCACCCCGGTGCGCAGGGTGGAGAGGTCATAGGAGGCAAAGTCCGGCAGGGCGAGTTCAGCGATAAACATCGTGGGCACGCCGTACAGTGAGGTCCCGCCGAAGTCCTGCACGGCTTCCAGCGCCGCGGCGGGCGTGAACCCCCGGCCCGGAATGATGGTGGCGCAGCCGTGGCTCAGGGCGGCCAGGTTTCCGATCACCATGCCGAAGCAGTGGTAGAAGGGCACCGGAAGCACCACCCGGTCGTGCTCGGTGTACTCCATCAGCTCGCCGATCGAATAGCCGTTGTTCAGGATGTTGTAGTGCGAGAGCGTGGCCCCCTTGGGGAATCCGGTGGTGCCCGAGGTGTACTGCAGGTTGATGGCGTCATGGGGGTCCAGGTCGGCCATCCGCGCCTTCAGAGCGGAATGGACGACGTCGTCGGCCCGCTTGAGCAGCTCCGCGAACGTCCGCTCGTCCCGCGCTTCAGGGACGCCGGCCGTCAGGCCCGGCAGGCCCGCGTCGGGAAGGAACACGAGTTCGACCAGCTCCGGGCATTCGGCCAGCGCCTGCCGTGCCATGCCGGTGTAGTCGCTGTTGCGGTCCGACGGCGCCGCGAGCAGCATCCGCATGCCGTTCTGCTTCACCACGAACTCCAGCTCATGGCTGCGGTATGCCGGATTGACGTTGACCAGGACCGCCCCGACCTTGGCCGTCGCGTATTGCACGATGGTCCATTCGGCACAGTTCGGGCTCCAGATGCCGATCCGCTCACCCTTGGCCACACCCAGGGCGAGCAGCGCCCGGGCCACCCGGTCAACGTCGTCGTTCAGCTTGGTGTAGCTCCAGCGCCGGGCCTCTTCCCCCGGCACCATCGCGGCCTCGATCAGGGCGTCCTGATACGGGAACTTGGCCACGATCCGTTCGAAATTGTCGCCGATGGTTTCCTCGAGCAGCGGGACGTCAGTGTCCCCGGCTGTGTATGCAAGCATGGTGTGACGCTACCAACACTCGGCCGGCAAAAGAAGAGTAAAGCTTGGATGTCCTATGAAATCTTCGGAACACAACGCCGCTGGCCGGTATTGTGAAAACCATGAGCGCACCCATTGACCTTCAGGCCATTTTCATCCCCAACGACGGCGAGTTCTTCCGTGTGAAGCTCGCGCTGGAGATCGCGATCGACGAGGTCGTCAACGAACCCGGCTGCATCCGCTACGAGCTCACCGAGGCCAGCGAGGACAAGCTGGTACTGACCGAGCAGTGGGCCTCGCAGGAGGACCTGGACAAGCACTCGAAGGGCACCGCGGTCCAGGACCTCAATGAGTCGCTCAGCGCCCTGCTGGCGGAGCCCGTCAAGCTCGTGAAACTCTAAGCACCCAGTCCCAAGACAACGCGGGGTCACTTCGCGCCCATAGATCAGAAGATTATGGGCGCGAAGTGACCCCGCGTTGGTATGTGAGGGTCTGCTCTATGCCGTTCAGACGGGGGCGACTAGGCCTCCGGGATCTGGCTGCCGTCCTGCTTGCTGGCCGCCGCGGCAGCCTCGGCCTGGGACCGGGCCACGTGCGCGTGGACTTCTTCCATATCGAGGGCCTTGACGGCGTCAACGACCTGCTCCAGCTGCTGGGCATTCAGGGCGCCGGGCTGGGAGAACACCAGCACCTTTTCGCGGAACGCCATCAACGTCGGGATGGACGTAATGCCGGCCTCGGCGGCGAGCTGCTGCTCCGCCTCGGTGTCCACCTTGGTGAAGACGACGTCCTGGTGCTTCTCGGAAACTGCGGAGTATGTGGGGCCGAACTGCTTGCATGGGCCACACCATTCGGCCCAGAAATCGACGAGGACAATGTCATTGTCCTCGACGGTAGATGCGAACTGTTCACCTGTAATGTCTACGGTAGCCATGGGTCAACGGTACGCGAGCAGCGCAGCCTTGTCCCCTGCATTTCGCTGTTGGCACACCCATATGACGGCCCTCCGGCGCACCCGGCCATCCGGCCCGGGGCCCCAACGGTGCGGGCAAGCCGGCCGTCAGAGGCGCCTGCTGGTGGTGCTGGGTCGGCGCGCCGTCGGAATCTAGGCCCAGACGTGCGGGGCGGGCCGCCGCGCCCCCGGGAGGGCGTTGGTCTCGCGCCATTCGTGGATCCAGGCGGGAAGTTCCAGGTCCGCCGGGGGCGCTCCGAACTCCCGGATGATTTCCTCCTGGCTGACCGGCTTGCCCTTGCTGACCAGGCGGGTCGCGATGAAGGCGCGGGCGTAGATTTCCCCGTCCACCACCATGCGCTGCTCGAAGTAGATTGCCTTCTCGTCGAGGCCTATGATCTTCGTTTCGATCGTGTACCGCTGCCACAACTGCAGCGAACGGCGGAAGGCGATGGTTTCCCCGGCCGCCACCGGGCTCCATCCCCGGCGGCGCATGGCCTTCCAGGTGCCGCTGCGGGCCATCAGATCGAACCGGCCCAGGTCCATCAGGGAGAAATACATTCCGTTGTTGACATGCATCGCGATGTCGATATCGGTCGGCAGGACCTTCAGCGGCAATGACGCTGTGTCCCAGATGCTCAGCGGGGAGCGCCGGGAGGACGTGAACAGCAGGACAAGCGTGCGGAGGAGCAGGTGCATGGGGATTATGTTACCCGCGGGTAACATAAGTGCCAAGGACCGGGACCGTGGCTTTTGGCCCGGGATCGCGGACCAGCGGGTCCAACCCGTATTACTCTTGCCGGATGACAACAGACCTGACTGTCAGGGCCGCGGCGGTGGACGACGCCCCCGGCATTGCCCGGGTACACATCCAGGCCTGGCGCGAGTGCTACGCCCACCTCCTGCCGGCCGAAGACTTGGCCGGACTGCAACAGCGCCCGCGGGAGGACAAATGGCGCGCCATCATCACCGCTGCCGCCGCCTCGAATGTCTGGGTTGCCTGCGCGGGGACGGACATCGTGGGCTGGGCGAGCGCCGGGGCCGGACGCGATGACGATGCACCCCGACCTTGGGAGCTGGAGGGAATCTACGTGCTGGCCAGCCATTACGGCTCCGGGGCAGGCCAACTGCTGCTGGATTCAGCCGTGGCCGACGGCGGCGCCTACCTCTGGGTTGCGGAACAGAATCCCCGCGCCTTCGCCTTCTACCGGCGCAACGGCTTCATCCCTGACGGTGCCACCGCGGCGCATGAGCTCATCGGCACCCCGGTCCGTATCCTGCGGATGGTGCGCTGAGCCGGGCACTGAACTCCGCGGCAAGCCACGGGCCGGCGTCAGGCCGTGGCGATCAGTTCGGCTTCGAAGCCGTCCGAATTCACCAGGTACGCCGCGAAGTGGTCCGGGCCGCCGGCGTGCGGGTACTTCTCCGGGAACAGTTCACGCCAGCCGTGCGCGATGGCGGCTGCCGCCAGGGCATCGACCTGGGACCGGGTCCCCGCGCTGAAGGCCAAGTGATTGAGCCCGGGAGCGGTGCGGTCATGGGTCCGGCTGCTCAGGGCAGGGGATTCCTCGACAACGATGTACGTCGGACCCCGCCGCCAGCTGCACCCGTCCGGCCAGTCCTGGTACTCGCGGTAGCCCAGCCTTGTCAGGAGCCAGCCCCATTCGTCCTTGGCGCGGCCCAGGTGCGGGACCCACAGTTCCACATGCTGCAGGGCCCCGAGCGATTCATCAGTCACGTTGAGAGTCTTGCACGGCTGGGCCACAGGCTTTCGCCGTGCCCGCGGCTCAATACAAAATGCGCTGGAAGAGTATGTGGTCCTGCCAGGCTCCGGCGATGTTGAGGTAGGCCGGGGCCACACCGATTTCCGTGAAACCCGCGCGCTGCAGGATCTTCTGGGAGGCGGCATTGTGTCGGAGCGTGGCGGCCTGCAGCCGGTGCAGGCCCAGCTCCTGCCGCGCAGCATCCACGGCGAATGCAACGGCCGCCGAGCCGATCCCCCGTCCGGAGTAGTCCTTGTCCACCCAGTACCCGAGATGGGCGCTGAGGAACGGCCCGCGGACGATGCCGCTGAGGGTCATCAGCCCCACAATCGCTTCACCATCCGTCAGGACCCACGGAACATCCGATCCCGCAATGAACAGGGCCAGCTTGGACTGGACGCTCATCATTTGACCGTCGACGGTGAAGAACTCCTCGGCCCGCAGCGGCTCCCAGGGCGCCAGGTGTTCACGGTTCCGCAGGTAGGCGGCGCAGATGGCTTCCACGTCGGAGGCTCGCAGCACCCGGATCCGGATGCTGCCGGCAAGGGTCGTGCTGTTGCCGGGCATCCGTAGCCTCACTCCCCACACTGCTGTTTGAGCTTCCGCCAGCCGCCGGCGCGGTTGTTGGCGATGATCTGCCGGAACAACCCGAGCAGGGCCGTGGCATTGATCGCCTCGCCCTGCGGCATGGCCACGGTGTTGGCGTTCTTGTTGCCGTGCCCCGGGGTGATGATCGAGGCAGCAGCTCAGGCATCATCGTCGTCGTCATCCTCACTGGAGTCGGCACCCCGGACGATCACACTTGCCACGCCGTGCAGGTCCATCAGGGGCAGGACGAGGTTGCGCAGCGGATGGCGCCCGAAGAACCGGACCTCCATCGAGACCATCGGCTTCTGCTCATCCCCGGTCCGCCGGGTGCGCAGGATCGACGAGCTGAACCCCATGGTGGTGGCGATTTCAAGGATCTGCCGCAACACCCCTTGGCCATCGGCATAGTCGATGTGCATCACGCGGTTCCTGTCCACGGAGGGGATCCTGCGGACTGCGGGGGCAATCACAAACAGTGTGATGAGGTGGAAGATCGTCAGCACCACCCCAAGGGACACCATGCCGGCTCCGCAGGCCATGCCCACTGCTGCGGATACCCAGATGGTGGCGGCCGTCGTGAGGCCGCGGACCACGTCCCGGCCCTTGAAAATGACGCCGGCGCCCAGGAAGCCGATCCCGCTCACGATCTGGGCCGCGATGCGGGAAGGGTCCAGGACGGCTCCGGGCTCCATCACGAACGCGAAGCCGTAAGCGGACACCAGGGTGAAGGCGCACGAGCCGAGTCCCACCAGCACGTGCGTCCGGTAGCCTGCGCTCTTCTGCCGGACCTGCCGCTCGATGCCGATCAGCGAACACAGCACGAACGTGGCGAGCAGCAGCCCGGCTTCCACCAGGCTTGTTTCAGTGAAGAATGCGAACATGCCGCCCACCTTCCTGTGGCCCGTAAGTCAGTGCCGGACCGGGCGCCCCTATTGCTGACTCTAGCAAGGCCAAAGTCAGTCGTCGCGGGACTCTTTGTCGGGCCGGTCGCCGGACTCTTTGTCGGGGCCGTCGACGGGCTCTTCATCGGGGCCGTCGAGGCTGTATGGCGCCCGCGGTGCCCCGGAGTGCAGCTCATTCAGGCGTTCGTTCAGGGCATGGGCGAGGATGTCGCGCTGGAGGGCGGGCAGTGCCATCGCGCCGTGGATGTAGGCCTCGATCTCGAACTGTCCGGCGTGGCCACCGAGCGTAAAGTACCGCAGCCACAGCTCCTCAATACTGACGTCGGCGTGGCGCAGCGAGTCGGCGAATCGCCGCCGCTGCTCGCTCTCCTCGTCACCCAAGGCCATGCCGTCGTCCTGCGCTCAGTTTTCGAAGGGACTGGCCGCAGCCAGCAGTTCTGCCGCGACCAGGGCCAGGGGCTTCCCTGCCTGCCGCGACAGCATCATCAAATCCCGGAGGGCCACTTCATCGTTGGTTCCATTCCGGGCCATCAGCAGGCCCTTGGCCATGCTGATTGTGTCCCTCTGCGCAAGGGACTCCTGCAACCGGTCGCTCAGCGTCCGGGCAGCCTCCCGGGCGTGGGTGTGGATGACAAAGAGCGTCGCCTGTTCGGCAAAGAGTTCAGCCAATCGGATCGTGCCGTTTCCTGCAAAATGGCCACCGTCCGAGTACACCTTGACGGCTCCCAACGCAAGACCGCCGGACAACAGGGGGCAGCTCACCGAGGACGAAATTCCCAGCGCTGCGGCCGCGGGAGCCCACCGGGACCATCGCCGGTCGGAGGCCATTTCCTCGACCAGGACCGTTTCCCCGCTCGCCCAGGCCGTGATGCACGGGCCTTCGCCCAGCTCGTACTGGAGTGCGTCAGCTTCAGCGACGACGGCATCGGACGCGGCGGTCGTCTGCCGCAGGCCCGAACCGTTGATCAGGCTCACTCCGGCGCCGATCGCGCCGGGAATCGCAGCAGTCGCGGCGTCCGTAATCAGCCGGAGGGCGTGGCCCACCGTTTCTTCCGTCAGCAGCAGCCTCGTGGCCCGGGCAAAAACGGCAGTGATCTCGTCAGCCAGCGGCAGTTCGACGCTCATCTTCACCTCAGAAGTCCATACCGGCAGGTCGCCAGCCGGCGCGCATCGCCGCAGGATCCAAGCATACGGCGGCCCGGCCGGGGCGGCCTATATTCACTGTCCCCCCGCACGGCGTAGTGTCGCTAGTAGCTGGATCACGGCCCGGACAGGTCCGGGGTGCGCTATTTGGGTTGCGGGCGATCAAGAGTCCGCAGCCGCTGAGCCGGCGCGTCACGGACGTCCAGGCGTTCGTAGGATTGAGGCCGGCATGGTTTCCGGTACCGGCGCATCTCCAACACCCGAGCAGCTGCAGGACCTCCTGCTGGAAAGTCCCGGGTTCACCGAATTCCTCCTGGGCCTGACCACCATCTCCGCGACCCGTCTCGGCGGG
>NZ_AUPJ01000429.1:9556-14482 GCF_000427315.1 Arthrobacter sp. TB 26 | reverse complement strand
GAGCCGATGCTGTGCGCCATCACGGTGGAACGGGACGGCACTCCGGCCACCGTCGCCAGCAGCGGCGAGGACGCGAGACGGCTGGATGAGAAGCAGTACGCGTTCGACGACGGCCCCTGCCTCACGGCCCTGCGGCATGGCACCACAGTCCTGGTTCCTGATGTGGCGGCTGACGACCGCTGGGAGCACTACGCCTCCGCGGTCTCCGGCGAGGGCATCGTGTCGGTCCTGGCCGTACCCATCGCCACGGATCCGGGTGCAGCCGCAGCATTGAACTGCTATGCACGCTCGAAGGGCGTTTTTGACAGCACCACCGTTGCGGAGGTGGAGCGCCATGCCCTGTCCATCTCGCGGATCCTGCGACTGGCGCTCAAAGTCCACCCCCCGGAAATCTATCCCGAGCATCTCCGCTCCGCCTTGAAATCCCGCGCCATCGTTGACGCCGCCGTCGCTCTGATCATGGTCCAGAACCGGTACAGCAGGGAACGGTCCATGGAGCTGCTGCACCTGGCCGCCAGGGCCACGGACACGAAGCTCCACACGATTGCCGCGGACATTCTGCGGGGAGTCGCTCTACCCGCGGCGGACCCCCCGCAATAGGATGGAAAAAGCCGCCGCTCGATTGCAGCGCGCGACCAGGAATTGGGGGAACCATGCGGGACAGCCCCGCCCTTTCATCTACGTGGCACAACATCGCCGGCAGCGGCAGCACGCTGCTGGATCTCGTGCTGGACAGCACCGAGGCAGGATCCAACGTTGACTACTTCCTGGCCAGACTGGCCCGGCTGGCGGCGGCGGAGCTGTCCCGCCCGGAACGCGAGGTGACGTGCGGAATCACCGTGACCAGGCGGAAGCAGCCGCCGGCAGAATGGGGCAGCACCGGAGAGGGGTCCGCCAGCACGCTCCAGGTCCCCCTGGTGCTCGACGGTGAGAACTCCGCCGTCGTCAGTCTCTACTCGGCGCGGAGCGCGGCATTTTCCCCGGACGATGTGGAGCAGGCGCGGCGGTTCGGCGCCGACGCCTCGCGGGCACTGCTTCTGGCCTTGAGGATCTCCCAGCTCCGGGAATCCCGGGACGATATCGCCGCCGCCATGCAGTCCCGGACCATCATCGACCTTGCCATCGGGGCGATCATGGCCCAGAACCGGTGCGGGCGCGAAGCCGCCTTCAAGATCCTCCGGAATACCTCCAACAACAGGAACATGAAGATCCGCGACGTCGCAGCAGCAGTCGTGGCGTCCATCGCCGGCGATACCGACATCACGGCACGATTCGAGGACTGATGTCACACGGGACCAAGGAGGACACAGTGGAAGATCCCTACGATCTGGAACGGTTCGTCACGGCCCAGGACTCGGGCGGAACCTTCCGGCACGCCCTCGACGAGCTCCACGGGGGTTCCAAGCGCAGCCACTGGATGTGGTTTGTTTTTCCGCAGATCGCCGGGCTCGGGCAGAGCCCGACGGCCCGGAAGTATGCCGTGACCTCGCTGGATGAGGCGCAGGCCTATCTGCTGCACCCCGTACTCGGTCCCCGGCTGGTCGAATGCGCCAGGGTTGTGGCCGGTCTCGAAGGGCGCACGGCGGGGCAGATCTTCGGCGGCATCGATGAGCGGAAACTGCACTCCTCGATGACCCTCTTCCTCCGGGCCGACCCCCGTGCGGGTGTCTTCCAGGAGGTCCTGGCGAAATACTTCGACGGGCTGCCCGACGCGGCCACCGACCGGCTCCTTGGCAGCGGCCAGGCGGACCCAGCTACTCCCCCGGCACTGCCAGCGCAGTAATCATCCGTTCCATGCGTGCGACGCCGGCATACCGCCCGGCGTTATCCGTCACCAAAAGGGGCTCAAACCGACTGGAGGCGGTCCGCGTCATGGAGCGGGCCAGGGCCTCGTTCAGCGGGGTGTCCAGATTCACGCGCATCCCGGGGCTCACCACGCCCAACCCGGCCGCCACCGGGTTCAGCACCGAAACCGGCCGCAGGTGGTCACCGATCAGGACCACCGCCTGAAGCCCGGGGTTCCCGGCGAAGGCCTCCGCGGCAAGCGCGGCAGTGGTGGCTGTTGTCGCCGATTCGAGGACATCGCGAATGACGGCTTTGTGGGTCACCGGCGGCTTCGAGGCGAGGCGGTGTGCCAGATCCAGATCGATGCCCGCCCAGGGCGGCGCCGGCCTGGCCAGGTAATAGCCCTGCACCAGCGGCACGCCAAGGGAAACCAGCGCATCGAGTTCCTCCAGCCGTTCCACACCTTCGGCCAGGATCCACGCATCCACCCGGCTGGCAAAGGTGCCAAGCATCTCGATCAGGGCACGCTTGGCTTCGTCCCGATCGATGTCCTGGACCAGTTCACGGTCGATCTTGATCAGCGAGGGTCGCAACGCCAGCAGGTGCCGCAATCCCGCGTAGCCGGCACCGGCGTCGTCGACGGCGATCAACGCACCGGCCGCGCGCAACTGGTTCAGGTCCGGTTCCAGCCCCATGTAGGAGTCGATGGGGGTCTGCTCGGTGAGTTCGACGACGAGGCCGCCCAGGTTTCCCTCGTCCCGCCAGACGCTCCGGATCTTCTCGGTGCTCAGCAGCTCGGGCGAGACATTGAGGGTCAGGAAGCAGTTTGTGGGCAGCGTGGAGCGGGCCGCGAGCGCCGTCCGCAGTGCCGCCGACTCCAGCTCCGCGGATCTCCCGTGGGCACGGGCAGCAGAAAACCAGACCTCGGGGTTCTTTTCGGCGAAGCCGGGAAAACGTGCGAGCGCTTCATAGCCCACCACCGTGCCACGTGACGAGTCGACGATGGGCTGGTAAACCGAGGCCAGGCCTTCTCCGCGGCAGGCGGCCGCAAGGAGCTCACCCCAGTCCGGACCCCCGGCTGCACCGGAAGCAGGAGTCGGCCGGCCTGCCGCGGTACTGCTCAACTCACCGGAATGATTGCTTTGTGGACCGACTGGACGAGTTCGACCGGCAGTTCCACCAGCCCATGCGTGGACGCGGCGTGCGCGGCGACGTTGACCAAGATTTCATCTTCCGTGCTGCAAACCCATCGGGCTTCGCAACCGGGCACTACGTCTCCACACGCAAACGATTTCACTAAGGCTCCTTATATTCGACGGCGAACTGCACCACCCTACTGCCCCGCGCACAAGGTTGAGGCGATATCCGCCCCAAAACCGCCGGGTGTTTTGGTTGCTGCCGCGGTGTAGTTTTGGCTTCATGATCAGCATTGGCTCCGTCGTCATCCGCGTCGATGACCTCCAGCGCCAATTGGACTTCTGGACGGCCGCATTGGACTACGTGTCACGGCGGCCTCCCGAAGGAACTTCGTTGTCCTTCAGCCGAGGGATGGGGCCGGACCGAACATCTCCGTGGCAGGCCGGGCGATCACCTCAGGTCAGCGGGGGAACCGCGCCGTACGATTTGGGGATCCCATACGGGTTGACCGGCCGGTCCTCATCCAACGAGGACGGCTCCCTGGTGGCGTAGCTCCGCGCGGTCTTCAGGTCGCGGGAGCGTCGGTACAGTCCGAAGCCGAGCGATCCGAGGCCGGCCGCCAGCAGCGCCAGTCCCAGAACAAAAAAACCCACAGCACCGGCGTCGGCGTTGCCGGAAGCAACGTGGAACAGCGGCGTCGGCAGGACAAAAACGGTGGCAGCCAGGGCAACGCCCCCCACCGCAATTTGCCATGTTCCCTTGGACATCATGGTTCCCCCCTCCAGTGTGTGTCTCATGGTTCAGTAAACCGGAACTGCGGCCGGGGCGGAAGGGCATCCCGGACCATTCGGCCGATACGGAAACAGGGTATCGACGCAGGGATCGATGCGGAGGACGATTAAAGGGCGCTCACGGAAGGAGGTAAGTGATGTGCTATCCGTATAACAGGGAATTCCGGCGGGACATCAAGAAGGATGAATCAAAGGAAACCGAGCCGCGCCCGGAGCCCCGGGCGGAAGCCCCTGACTTCAAGTTTTGGGCCTTCCCCCGCCGCAGCAGGGAATTCACGGTCGAGGAGCCGGCGACAGCTGACCGGACCCGCGAGAAGGTATAGCCCGACAGTCAACGGAAGGCTCCTCAATGAAGGGGCCTTCCGCCTCAATGAGGGGCAACCAGGCGGCAGCGTGCGGACGTTCCGAAGAAGGTACGGGAGACTGGAAGTCCACGATCACGAAGGCAGGACCGCATTGATCAATCTCCAGCAGGACGCCGAAGGCTTCATCCGCATGAAGCGGCACTTTCCGGGCAGCACCATCATTTCCGTCACGTTCACCGATGGCTCGTCGGAGAAATTTTCCGGGCAGCAACTCAACGCGATCTATGACGATGCCCTCGCCGTCTTCCGGGCGGAGAATCACCTGGATGCCAAGGGGTACTCCCGGGCGCCGAAAAGGACCGTCCAGCCTGCGAACAAGATCGAGTTTGTCGCGGTGCACCCCGGGATGGCCACATAGCCGCCGCGGCACCCATTGACATCCCGGATCGGGCGGATTATTCTACAACCAAATGGTTGTAGATGAGCTGCGGGATGCCGACCTTGACCGCCTGTTCCAAGCGTTCGCCGATGCCACCCGCCGGGACATCGTCACCCGCGTGACGGCCGGAGAGTATTCGGTATCGAGGCTCGCTGAGCACTATGCCATGAGTTTCGCCGCCGTGCAGAAGCACGTGGCGGTGTTGGAGCGCGCCTCCCTCGTGACGAAGGAAAAGCGCGGACGGGAGCAGATCGTGCGGGCCCACCACGATGGCCTGCAAAGAGCCCGACGCCTGCTCGATGAGTACGAAACGATCTGGCGGCAGCGGGCCGACCGGATCGCAGACATTCTCGCAGAGGGAGAGGAAGCGTTATGACCGTTATCAGTTCGCACAAGAATGCCGAAGCCCTGAGCTTCACCGTCGTCGCCGAGTTCGATGCCGGAGTCGAGCGCGTGTGGCAGGTCTGGG
>NZ_AUPJ01000429.1:3789-9550 GCF_000427315.1 Arthrobacter sp. TB 26 | reverse complement strand
CCCCCGCCAGCTTGAGCGCTGGTGGGGCCCGCCCACCTGGCCCGCAACTTTCGAAAGCCACGACTTCGTGTCCGGAGGTAAGGCCAGCTACTTCATGACCGGGCCCGACGGCGAGAAGAGCCGGGGCTGGTGGCGGTTCACGGCCATCGAGGCTCCGCACCATCTGGAGTTCGACGACGGTTTTGCCGACGAGAACGGCGCTCCGAACCCCGACATGGGCACGAGCCATGCCGTGATGAGGCTTGAGGCAGTCGGGAACCGCACCCGGATGACCATAGTGTCGACCTTTGACTCAGCAGACGCGTTGGAACAGGTTCTCGCCATGGGCATGGAAGAGGGCATGAAGCAGGCCCTCGGCCAGGTCGACGCCATCCTCGTCGGCTCCAAAGTACGCTGAGCCGCCGGTCCGTCGCGAACTTCGCAAGGGAACACCCCCGCACCTGCCTTCACCGGAAAGTGTGGGGGTGTTTTGCGGTCGCGGCCGAACCTGGCAGCACTATCCGCCGAGGATCTTCGCCTTCTGGGCTCCGAACTCCTGTTCGGTGAGAATCCCCTGCTCCTTCAACGCCGCGAGCTCTTTGAGTTGCTCGATGGCTTCGTTGGAGATTCCGCCGGCGGCAGGCGGGGGCGGCGCCGGCTGCTGGTACGCAGCCTGCTGCTGCTGGCTCATTTGTTGGTCGTAGGCCTGCTGCTGCTTCGCCGCGGTCGCGGCGTCCTTGTCGGCGAATTTCGCAGCCTGCCTGCGCTGGACGCGGCCGCTGACCGCAGATGCCGTCCCGGCCACGACCGCCGTCCGCGCCATACCCCTAAGCAGTCCCATAATGCCTTTCCTCTCGCGTCGCGTCTTTGGTGTGTCAGGCTACGGGCGGCCTGGCGTCGAGGGCTTCGAGTGCCGCCATCACGTCCGGCGCAGGGATCCGCGCGCTCGCCACGAGCTCGCCCCCTGAGTCCCGAACGGCCGCCACAAATGGTGCCGCCCACATGTTTTCGTAGACAATCAGCGCGGCGAGGCTCCCCGGGAGAATCGCCTCTGCCGCTTCGGCGATTTCCTCATCGCCGAGGAGCCCGGATTGCGCGCCGTCGAAGTACGAGAACGCCTCCGCAGGTCCGCCTGGGTCGGTGAGTTCAAGCACCTCGACCGCACCGTCCTCGTTCTTCATGACGACGAGGAGATCGAAGAGCCGGATCACACCCTGCTCGACGAGCCGCACGAGTTCTTCACTCGCCCGTCCCGTCAGCCCTGCCATGGGGAACTCGAGGAGCACAAAGTCGACCGGCCCGTGGGCCTCGGTCTCCGGTGTGGTTGTCACTGGCTTTCCTCCGTTCAGATTCGAGTGCGCTGTCCGGCGCGTTCGTTTAAGTGTGGACGTCGTCTGCCGGACGGTCACCACCCGCGTGG
Organism: Arthrobacter sp. TB 26; assembly: GCF_000427315.1. GTDB lineage: Bacteria > Actinomycetota > Actinomycetes > Actinomycetales > Micrococcaceae > Arthrobacter. The sequence goes on along the minus strand of NZ_AUPJ01000429.1, from coordinate 8,151 downwards.
GGTGATACCCGGGGCAGGGCGCCAGCGGGCCGCGGGTCAGTCCGCTTCAGTCGTCAAGGGGATCTTGAGACCACTACAACGCCAGCGGACGGTCGCCGCATCATCCCTTTCGGGTGAGCCCGCAGGGGCAGCGCTTACGACGCCGGACTCGTGGCAGGGTGCCGGACGGCCCTTCCAGTCACGCCGCGGTTCCCTCCACCTGGGCTTTGATGCCCGCCAGCATCGCCTCGCCGTCTTTCTCGCTACGCTTCATGATCAGCGCCTCGACCGGCGGGCCGACAAGCGGGACCGGAAGGTGCCACTCGGCGTCGAGCGTTAGCTTCGTTCCGCCGCCGTCGGCTTCGAACGTGAAGGTGAAGGTCGGGCCGGCAGAGGACTTGGCGAGGATGCGCTGGTTGGGGACGACCCGGGTGAACTCGATGGTTCCTTCATTGTGGATCCCCAGCGTGTGCGTGAACCACCGGGCGGAGGAGCCGACGCCATCGGGCTTCAGCTCAACATCCCTGACCGCAACCTCCGGGAAACAGGCCCAGAGCTTGCCGACATCCCTTGCGAATTCGTAGACCTTCTCGACCGGTGCGTTGATGGTGATGTTCTTCGTCAGTTTCGCCATGGCGCTGATCTCCTTGTCGGTGGTGGGCTGGTCTATGCCTCGAACAGTAGACAGCGCACGCGGACCTCAACAGGGGAGAAGGTCACGCCGAAGCCCGGAGACTTTCGATGGCGCGACGGCGCGCTCCCGAATTCCGCGGGCAGTTCCGGGCCCCGCAGGGCAAAGAAAAAGCCTCCGGAACCTGTTGGTTCCGGAGGCTTTCCAAGGGTGGCAGATGAGGGATTCGAACCCCCGTAGGCGTTGCCAGCTGATTTACAGTCAGCCCCCTTTGGCCGCTCGGGTAATCTGCCGAACTTCAAAAGAAGATCACTCGCGGCCTCCTTGTTCAGAACGCCTGTTTCCAGTCCGTTCCGCTTCCAGTAACCGCGGGCAAGACAACTTTACAGAACTTCCGCCGAAGAATCGAATCGGCGCTTTGTGGGCCCAAAAAGCCCGGAAACTCAGGCCTCCCCGAGGATCCGGCCAGCGAGTTTGGATTCGAACCTCGCGGCTTGCTCCGCCGTGATCTGGTTCAGCTGTACGGCGCGTGCCAGGTCCGCATGGACGCCGTCGAGCCTCGAGGAGGCATCCGCGGCCGGGCTGAAGATGATCGAGGCTGCCAGCGTTGCCGCCGCTACCGACGTCGCGGCCGCGGCAATACCGCCGGCGGCAGCTGCGGTGGAGCGGATGACGTACCGGACGGCCTGGTTCTGCATGAGATGTACCTTTCGAACGACTCTTCCAACTCCTGCAACTCTGCCGTCCGAAACTTCGTCCCCGCCCTGACCCAGCTTTGAGCGGACTGTGAACGGGTCAACGATCCCGCACTCCACATCGGGGGCATCCGTATTAGGCTGGATGGCAGACACCACGGCCCTTCAACGGGCACCCCCCAACCATCAGGAGGACAGTCATGGCAGGCGAATCAACGTTCGACGTCGTCAGCAAGGTAGACAAGCAGGAAGTCGCCAACGCGCTGAACCAGGCGCAAAAGGAACTGGTCCAGCGCTACGACTTCAAGGGCGTCGGGGCCGAGGTCGATTTCAGTGATGAGAAAATCCTCATGAAGGCCAACTCCGAAGAGCGTGTGCTCGCGGTCCTGGACGTGCTGCAGTCCAAGCTGATTCGCCGCGGCATCTCGCTGAAGTCCCTGGACGCCGGCGAGCCCTACGCGTCCGGCAAGGAGTTCCGGCTCGAGGCCACCATCAAGGAGGGCATCGAGCAGGACCTGGCCAAGAAGATCAACAAGCTGATCCGGGATGAGGGGCCCAAAGGCGTCAAGTCCCAGATCCAGGGCGACGAACTCCGTGTCTCGTCCAAGTCCCGCGATGACCTGCAGGCCGTCATGGCGCTGCTGAAGGACTTTGACGAGGCCGACCTGCAGTTCGTGAACTTCCGCAGCTAGGCTCTCGCCGCGGCGCAGACTTCCTCACGCTGCGCAAATGGGCTGTCGCACCGGGTATTGCCGGGTCGACAGCCCTTTCGCGTGTCACGAGTCCGCAGGCGCGTCGCCAGGACTTTTGCGCGTCGCCAGCCCCGGGGCCAGCGGACTAGCCCAGCTGCCGGCCGGCCATCCGCTCGAGCCGGCCGATTCGTTCGCTCATCGGCGGGTGCGTCGAGAACATTTTCGCGACCCCGCCAGCGCGGAACGGGTTCGCGATCATCAAGTGCGAGGCGTTGACCAGCCGCTGGTCCTGTGGAAGCGGCGCCAGCTGCACGCCCTGCTCAATCTTGCGCAGGGCGGAGGCGAGCGCCAGCGGGTCTCCGGTGAGCTTGGAGCCGTCCTCGTCGGCGTCGAACTCCCGGGTCCGGGAGATGGCCATCTGGATCAGCGAGGCGGCAAACGGGGCCAGCAGTGCCATCGCGATCGCGGCGATCGGGTTGGCGTTCCGCCGGTCCCCGCCGCCGCCGAAAATCAGGAACATCTGCGCCACCGAGGTGATGACCCCTGCGACGGCGGCAGCCACCGAGGCGGTCAGGATGTCCCGGTTGTACACGTGCATCAGCTCGTGGCCCAGCACGCCGCGGAGTTCCCGGGCGTCGAGCAGCCGCAGGATGCCTTCCGTGCAGCACACCGCCGCGTTTTGCGGGTTCCGTCCGGTCGCGAAGGCGTTCGGGGCCATCGTCGGCGAGAGGTAGATCCGCGGCATCGGCTGCTGCGCCGCGGCGGAGAGTTCCCGGACAACCTGGTGGAGCTGGGGCGCCTCGGCCTCCGTCACGGGGTAGGCCTGCATGGCCCGGATGGCGATTTTGTCACTGTTCCAGTAGCCGTACGCCGTCGTGGCGACGCCGATCAGGGCCATGATCCAGATCGGTGCGGCACTGCGCATACTCGAAGCCATGAGCGCGCCAAGGCCCAGCAACACCGCCCACAGCACGCCGAACAGCGCGGCGGTCTTCAGTCCGTTGTGATGCTGATGCACTGTTCCTCCAGAAGTCGTCCCAATATCGACCCACACAAGAAAAACGTCCCGCTAAGGCACGGGGTTCCGCGCGTCATACTGCAGGAAGCCCGACTGCCAGTGCGCCACGCTCCAGGCCACCGCGATGCACAACAGACCGCCCAGAAGCAGGACCCAGCCTTCACTCAGAATCTTAGTCCCACCGCCCGCCAGCATGTCCCCCACCCTGGGGCCGCCCGCCACCACCACAATGAACACGCCCTGCAACCGGCCGCGCAGGTGGTCCGGCGCCGAGGCCTGCAGGATGGTGGTGCGGAAGACAGCGCTGACGGAGTCGGCGATTCCGGCCAGCCCGCAGCACAAGGCCGCAGGCAGCAGCCACCACGTCACACCGCCGGCGCCGGCGTTCCCGGCCAGGACGACGACGAGGCCGAAGCCGGCAATGGAGGCGCCCCAGCCCATCACGGACCAGACGACGGCGGTCCCCTGCCGTCGCACCGCCCCCAGCGGCCCGGAGAAGAGGCCGGCCAGGAACGCGCCGACAGCGGTGGAGGCCAGCAGGATCCCCACGGTTGTTTCACCGCCGCCGATCATCACGGCACCAATCGCCGGCAGGAGCGCCCGGGGCTGGGCGAAGATCATGGCGACGAGGTCGATAATGAAGGTCATCCGCAGGTTGGGCCGTGTGCCCAGGAAGCGGAAGCCCTCGACGACGGACCGCAGTCCCGCCGGCCGCGCATGTTCCCCCGGAGGCATGGCGGGCAGCCTCAGCAGGGCCCACAGGGCGAAGATGAAGGTGCCGACGTCAATCGTGTAGGTCCAGGCGAAGCCGACGGTGGCCACCAGAAGCCCGGCCAGCAGGGGTCCGGCCGTCAGCGTGAGGCCGAAACTGATCATGCTCAGTGCATTCGCGGCCGGCAGGAGCTCCTTGCGGACCAGCTCCGGGATGATGGCGCTGCGGGCTGGCTGGTTGATGGCCTGGGCGCCGCTCTGCACCGCGATCAGGACGTACAGCAGCCAGACATTTCCCAGCTGCAGCCAGGCCTGCAGGGCGAGGCACGCGGTGGTCAGCCACAGCACCGAGGAGGCGAGCAGGGCCACCTTGCGGCGGTCATGGGCGTCGGCGATGGAGCCGCCCAGCAGTCCGCCGAAAACCAGCGGGACGAGGGCGAAGATGCTCAGCAGCCCGACGTACAGGCTGTCCTGGGTGAGCCGGTAGACCTCCAGGCTCACGGCAACGAGAGTCAACTGGCTGCCCAGGGCGGCGACAGCGGATCCCAGCCACAGGCGGCGGAACGCCGGACTCTCGCGCAAGGGCGTGATGTCCGCCAGATATTTCCCCACCCGGACACTCTAGCGGCGGCGGAG
>NZ_AUPJ01000429.1:0-3782 GCF_000427315.1 Arthrobacter sp. TB 26 | reverse complement strand
CCCGGCGATCCCGGTGAGTGGCACGCGCAGGGTGACGTGAGCGCGCGTAACATGCCCGCCCTTATTATGATCGAATCATAATAGGTGCTTGAATGGTCGCATGACGGATTCGACGGGCACCCACGAAGCATGGGCCGCTGCCCTGCGTGCCCACGGCCGGCGGGTGACCAAACAGCGGCTGGCCGTGCTCACCGCCGTCGAGCATCACCCGCATTCCCCCGCCGAGCACATCCTCGCCGCCGCCCGCCAGAGTCTTCCCGAGCTGACCGCCCAGTCCGTCTACGTGGTCCTGGGCGACCTGACCGACCTGCAGATGCTGCGCCGCTTCGAGCCCCCGCACTCCCCCGCCCTCTATGAGACGCGGGTGGGCGACAACCACCATCACGCCGTCTGCATCAGCTGCGGCCGGGTGGAGGACGTCGAATGCGCCGTCGGCCACGCCCCCTGCCTCACTCCGCACTGGGGTGGGAACTCCAAGCCGATGACCATCCAGATCGCCGATGTGCTGTACCAGGGCATCTGCCAGGACTGCCAGCGCACCCAACAACTTCCCGCCACATCTGAAGAGCAAGTAATCAACAAAGGAGAATGATGACTGCGAACCTTTCCGCGCCCATCCCGCACACCGCGACCACGACCCAGACCGGCGCCCCCGTCGCGTCCGACGAGCACTCGCTGACCGCCGGTGCCGACGGGGCTACCGCGCTGCACGACCGCTACCTGGTCGAGAAGCTCGCTCAGTTCAACCGCGAGCGGATCCCGGAGCGCATTGTGCACGCCAAGGGTGGCGGCGCCTTCGGTACCTTCACGGTGACCGGCGACGTGTCCCGTTACACCCGCGTGGCTGCCTTCCAGCCGGGCGCCCAGGTTGGCACGGCCATCCGATTCTCCTCCGTGGCCGGCGAGCAGGGCTCCCCCGACACCTGGCGCGACGTCCGCGGCTTCGCGACACGTTTCTACACCCCTGAGGGCAACCTGGACATCGTGGGCAACAACACCCCCGTGTTCTTCATCAAGGACGGCATTAAGTTCCCGGACTTCATCCACTCGCAGAAGCGCCTGCCGGGCTCCGGCCTGCGTGACGCCGACATGCAGTGGGACTTCTGGACGCTCTCCCCCGAGTCCGCCCACCAGGTCACCTACCTCATGGGCGACCGCGGCCTGCCCCGCTCCTGGCGCGAGATGCACGGCTTCTCATCCCACACCTACCTGTGGACGAACGCCGAAGGCGAACGCTTCTGGGTCAAGTACCACTTCCGCTCCAACCAGGGCGAGCACAACATCACGAACGAACAGGCTGAGCAGCTTGCCGGCGCCGACGCCGACTACTACCGCCGCGACCTGTACGAGGCCATCGCCGAGGGCAACTTTCCCAGCTGGGACCTGCACGTCCAGGTCATGCCGTACGAGGACGCCAAGACCTACCGTTTCAACCCGTTCGACCTGACCAAGGTCTGGCCGCACGCGGACTACCCGCTGGTCGAGGTTGGCCGCTTCGAGCTGAACCGCAACCCGGAGAACTTCTTCGCCGAGATCGAGCAGATCGCCCTGTCTCCCGCGAACGTCGTTCCGGGGCACGACATCTCGCCGGACAAGATGCTGATGGCACGCGTGTTCTCCTACCCGGATGCACACCGCTACCGCGTCGGCACCAACTTCAACGAGCTGCCGGTCAACCGCCCGGTCTCGCCGGTGAACAACTACTCGCAGGACGGCTCGCTGCGCCACGGCTACAAGCCGGCGACGGCCCCGGTCTACGCCCCGAACTCCTTCGGCGGCCCCGTGGCCGACCCGGCCCGCGCCGGTGAAGGTTCCTGGGAGTTCGACGGCGCCCTGGTCCGCACCGCAGCGACCCTGCACTCCGAGGACAGCGACTTCGGCCAGGCCGGCACACTGTACCGCGACGTCTTTGACGAGGCAGCCAAGGCCCGCTTCCTGGACACCATCACCGGTGCCGTGGGCGGCGTGAAGAACGCCACCATCAAGGAACGCGCCATCCAGTACTGGACCAACGTCGACGCCGAACTCGGCGCCAAGCTGCGGGCCAACCTGGGCGCAGGCCAGGTCGAGTCGGACGCTGAGGCCGCCAACAAGATCTGATCGTTTTCCCGGGCTTGCCCGCGCTTTCCCGCTTTGCTGAAACTCCCCGCTACGGATCCTCGTGGCGGGGAGTTTTTTACGCTTTTCCACATGGCTGCCGAACCCGCTCGCCAGGACGCAGGCGGTGTCCCTACGATCCCTGTATGGACACATTTGAAGGCATCCCGTTTGAAGGCATCCCGGATGCCGCCTTCCGGTTCTATGCAGACCTTGAACACAACAACAACCGCGAGTGGTGGCTGGAACACAAGGCAACCTATGACTCGGCGGTGAAAGGGCCGCTGACTTTGCTGCTTGCCGAGCTGGAACCGTCCTTCGGTGCGGCCAAGCTCTTCCGGCCGAACAGGGACATCCGGTTCTCGCTGGACAAGTCTCCCTACAAAACCGCCCAGGGCGCGCTTGCCTCAACTGCCGAAGGTATGGGGTTCTACATCCAGCTCAGCGCCGACGGCCTCCTCATTGGAGGCGGCTGCCACACCCATACGCCTGCCCAGCTGACGCGTTTTCGCAATGCGGTCGATGCGCCGGCCAGCGGCGAGGCCCTGCAGGCGATCGTTGACGACATCGAGGCTGCCGGCTTCGCTGTGGAAGGCGACACCCTCAAAACTGTCCCCCACGGCTTCGACAAGGACCATCCGCGGGCGGAGCTCCTCAAGCACAAGTCCCTGACCGCAGGTGTCAACGTGGGCCAACCCGGTTGGCTCGCGACCCCCGGGGCGCCAGCTGAAGTGGCCCGGCGTTGGGAGGAGCTGAGGCCCCTGGTCGACTGGATCGGCCGCCATGCCGCCCCCTGACCGGGAGCGGCCCAGGTTGTGCCGGTCAGTCGTGCGTGTCAAGCATGCGGGCAGTTGTACCGGGTCAGAGGTGCTGGCCGTCGGCGGCGAGGCGCCGGTCCAGGTTGTTGAAGAAGACCATCAGCATCAGGTCGAAAGCCTCGCTGGCTTCCTCGGGCTGGTTGTTCACCACGAAGTCGAACTGCAGCCCATAGAAGGCGGCAGTGAAGAGGCGGGCGTCAGTGTCGGCGAATTCTTGCCGGATGCCCTGGAGCATAAGCCAGTCACGGGCTTTCTCACGCAGCATCCTGAAATGCTCCTGCGCCGTTCCCCGGGGTGACGCGGCCACGATGTCCTGCGCCGTGGCCTCGAACTCAAGCCGGGCCAAGTGGCGGTTGCGTTGCGCCATGGTCCAACGCCACGATTCCAGCAGGAATGCCCGCCACGCGTACCGGTCGATATCCTTCACATCCGTGGCCCGGATGCTGTCCAGCCGCGATTCGATGGTGCGGATGATCTCGTTCACCAGCTCCTCGCGGTGGCCAAAATGGTACACAAGCACGTAACTGCTGACCCCCAAGCCCTCGGCCAGGCTCCGGAAGGTGAGGTCCGCGAGGGTCTTGTCCATGAGGTAGTCCAGAATGGCAGCCAGCAGCTCTGCCTTGCGTTCTGGTCGTGCTGGGCGGGCCATGATTCCATCATAGGGAGCGCGCCGGGCAGGCAGCATACTGCGACGATCAACCGATGGAGGCATAACGCCAGTTCCGGGCACTGGACTCCAGCGCCCGGGGGCCCGGCCAGGAGCTCCGTTGTTCCTAGGAGCTGTAGGTGTCGACGCCGATCCCGAGCCACACGCCGAAGGCATAGGTCTGATCGGCCTGCTGCAACCTCCAACAAGATCACCCCGCC
>NZ_AUPJ01000428.1:1606-7032 GCF_000427315.1 Arthrobacter sp. TB 26 | reverse complement strand
CGGCGTCGGGCGTTCTGCAACCCCGCCCGCGGCAGCCGGGCGGTGACCCTTTTTGGCGAGCTGGATCTGTTCGTAGACATGGTGGCGCAGTTCGGTGAAGCGTGTCAGCGAACGGGTCTCCAGCTGGTCTCGGTCGGATGGCAGGTCAATGGTGATGTCTTCCTGCACGACTGTCGGGGAGCTTGAGAGGATGATGACCCGCTCGCCGAGGTACACGGATTCGTCGATGTCATGCGTGACGAAGAGGACAGTGATGCCCAGCTTCTTCCACACGGTGCGGATCAAGTCCTCCAGGTCCGCCCGGGTCTGGGCGTCCACGGCCGCGAATGGCTCATCCATCAGCAGGACCTCGGGCTGGTAGGCGATGGCGCGGGCAATCGCCACCCGCTGCTGCATGCCTCCCGAGAGCTGCCAGGGGTAGGACCGCGGGACGTGGGACAGGCCCACGGCCTCGAGGGCCTCATCCACTAGCCGGTCACGTTCGGCCTTCGGGACACCCTGGTTCTTCAGCGGCAGTTCCACGTTGTCCCGGACGCGCATCCACGGAAACAGCGAGCGGCCGTATTCCTGGAAGACCACCGCCATCTTCTTCGGCGGACCCACCACGCGTTTGCCGTCCAGGAGCACTTCGCCCTCGGTCGGGGCCATCAGCCCGGAGATGCACTTGAGCAGCGTAGTCTTGCCGGAGCCGGAGGGTCCCACCAGGCAAGCGAGTTCGCCGGCGCGCAGGTCGAAGGTGAGGTTCCGGACGGCCTCCACGTCGCCGCCGTCGGTCTGGTACACCTTTTTCAGCCCGCGGACGGAGAGCATCGCTTCCGGGGCCGCTTGAGTTGAGTCAGGCTGCATTTTCTACCTCTTTCTGGCCGTGGTACCAGCGCAGTATTTTCCGCTCGGCCCACTGGAAGATGAATGACATGCCCACGCCCAGCAGTCCGAGCACGACGATGCCGGACCACATCTCAGGGATGGAGAAGGAGCGCTGGAACTGGACGATAGTGAAGCCAAGTCCCGAGGACGAGGCAAACATTTCGGAGATGACCATCAGGATCAGCCCGAGGGACATGGACTGGCGGACGCCGGCCATGATCTGGGGGCTGGCGGACGGCAGCACGAGGTACCGGACGCGGGCCCAGCCGTCGATGCCGTAGGTGTGAGTGGAATCGGAGAGCACCGGGTCGACGGCGCGGACACCCTCGATCGTGTTCAACAACACCGGCCAGACACAGCCGGAAATGATAACGACGACCTTCATGGAGTCGGTAATGCCCATGAGCAGCATCAGCACCGGCACCAGGACCGGAGGCGGGATGGCGCGGAAGAACTCCAGCGTCGGTTCCAGCAGCGCCCGGAGCCACCGGATGGATCCGATCAGGACTCCGCCGACGACGCCGATCACGATCGCTGCGACGACGCCCACCACGAGCCGCCCGATACTGGGCAGGACGTCCGTGAAGAAACGCTCGCCAAACCAGACCTCGCCGAACGTTTTGACCAGGTTCGCCGGGGTGGGAACGAAGAAGTTGGTCGTCCCCAGGGTGGCGGCCCACCAGATCAGGACCAGCAGCACCGGCAGGCCCAGGAGGTAGCCGAGATTCTTCAGGATTTTCATATGATCACCTCGGAGCGGACCGACGAGTGCCAGGCCAGGGTCTTCTTCTCGATAAAGCGCATCAGCATATTGATCAGGACTCCGATCAGGCCGGTGGCGAGAACCAGGGCATACATGCCGGAGATGGCGCCGCCGGACTGGGCCAGTGCGATTTCCCGGCCGAGTCCCGGGGATCCGATCACGAGTTCGGCCGTGATCGCCAGCACCAGCGCCACCGCTCCGGCGAGCCGTACACCTGTCATCAAGTAGGGCAATGCGGTGGGAAAGACGACGTAGCGAATCCTGGCCATCCTGCCCAGGCCGTACGTCTTGGCCGTGTTGTTGGCGACCATATCGACATCGGCCACACCGTAGAGCACCTGGATCAGGATCTGCCAGAAGGCCGCATACACGATCAGCAGTAAAGAGGACTCGATCTTCACGCCGAAAAGCAACACGGCAAGCGGGATCAGAGCGACCGACGGGATCGGGCGCAGAAACTCGATTGTGGAGTTGGTAGCCTTCCGCAGGAAGGTGCTGGAGCCGATAATGAAGCCAAGCACCACAGCCGCCACCACGGCGATCAGGAGACCCAGGAACCAGGCCTTCATGGTCTCGCCCACGGAAACCCAGAAGGCCGTGAGTCCAAAGTCAGCAACCAGGGCGGCAATGACCTCGCTGGCGGGCGGCAGGTAGCGTGCATCAACGATGCCCAGCCGGGGAATCATCTCCCAGGTCACCAGGAAGCCGAGGATCCCTGCGAGGCCGAGCAGCTGCTTTGTTGGTATTTTACGCACCTGCCGGCGGTGCCGCTCCGTACTCGGGGCGGCACCACCGGAAGTCAGGATTGTTGAACTCACGGGAGGAGTTCGCCAGCGTTCGGAGCCTTGGTCAGCGTGCCGTACTTGGCGGCTGCATCGCCGAGGGTCTTGAACGCATCCTGGTTGAATTCGACCCGGTATCGCGGCAGAACGATCTTGGCCCGGGCAGCGTCGTCGATCTTTGTGTAGGTGCCCACGATGTCGCGGACTTCCTGCGGGTGCTGCTGCGCGTATTCGAGCGACTTGTTCATGGCACGGGTGAACTTCTGGGTGAGCTCAGCCTTGCCCTTGATGGTGTCTGACTTGGTAAAGTAGCCAGCTATGTCGAGCTCCGGGCTCATCTCCACGAAGTTCCAGGAAACCACCTTGCCGCCTTCGGCCACGGCCTTGGACAGGAAGGGCTCGAGGATCCACGCCGCGTCAACTTGCTTGTTGGCCAGCGCCGCGGGGGCGTCCGGGAATGCTACCTCGACGAACTTCACACTCTTGGGGTCGCCGCCGTCCTTCTCGACGACCGACTTGATGGTGGTGTCGCCGATGTTGGAGAGGTTGTTCACGGAAACGGTTTTGCCGGCGAGGTCTTTCGCGGTCTGTATGTCCGACCCTGCCGGAACGACGACGCCGCCGATGTCCTTGCCTTTCTCGCCGGTGGTGGACGCACCATTGGCCACGAACTTGAGGTCAAGTCCCTTGTCCTTGGCAACCATGACCGAGATCAGGTTGGAGAAGGCGAAGTCGAAACTTCCGCTGACAATGCCCGGAACGATCGCCGCGCCGCCGGTTGCTGTCTGGATGTCCAGCTGGAGACCTTCTTCTTTGAAGAAGCCCTGCTTGTCACCGAGGTAGATGGGGGCGCAGTCGACGATCGGAATGACACCGACACTGACCTTCGTCAAGTTGGTACTACCGGCGGCTCCACTCGAGGCAGTCCCGCCTCCCGTGGAACTGGGTGAGCCGCTACCGCAAGCCGACAGGCCGAGGACCGACGCGGCGGCCAGGACGGCAATAATTCGACGTTTCATGTTCACTCCTATGTGCCCATTGGCATGGGAGTGACTAGCCCCCAAGCCTCAATGTTCGCTCTTCGAACATAAGTTCAAATTAAGTCTGATCTAAAGATAGAGTGAGGTCAACCACATTCGGACCATCGTTACAGCTATGAGACGGGCCCTCCGGATGTGCCCTCGACCGCAGAAGTCGCCGAAGTAGGCCCAAACACCAACGCGGGGTCACATATCGCCCATCCCGGGGGTCGGGATGGGCGATATGTGACCCCGCGTTGGGGTTAATTGTTGGGGCTCGCTAGGAGCGGGTGAAGGTGGCGTCGAGCTCGGCGTCCTCCGCCGCGGCCCCGTTCTGTAGGGCGGCCCCGGACCCGGCCTCGGCGGCGTGCTTGTCGCCGGGCCCGTTGACTGAGGCCCTGGCCTCGGCGAACTTCTCGTTCAGGCGGGAGTGGCGCTGGCCGTAGGAGAAGTAGATGACGATGCCGATCACGAGCCAGACGGCGAAGAAGATCCAGGTCTCCACGGCCAGGTTGGTCATGAGGTAGAGGCACAGGACGGCGGAGACGATCGGGAGCACCTTGCCGAACGGCACCCGGAACGCAGGCTTCAGGTCCGGGCGCTTCTTGCGCAGCACCAGGACACCGATGCTCACCGTCACGAACGCGGACAGCGTGCCGATGTTGATCATTTCTTCGAGCAGGTCCACATTGGTGAGCCCGGCGACAACCGCCACGGCAGCACCGCAGATGATCTGGAGCCGGACCGGCGTCGCACGGATAGTGCTTGTCTTGGACAGCGAGCGGGGCAGCAGGCCGTCGCGGCTCATGGCCAGCACGACGCGGGAGAGGCCCATCAGCAGCACCATGATCACGGTGGTCAGGCCGACCAGCGAGCCGAAGGCAATGACTTTCGCGGCATCGTTGTTGCCCACGGCCTCGAACGCCGTGGTGAGGGTGGGGTTTTCGGCCTCGGCCAGCTTGGTGTAGGAGACCATGCCGGTCAGCGCGAGGGACACCAGGATGTAGAGCACTGTGACGACGGCCAGACCGCCGAAGATGCCGCGGGGCAACGTCTTCTGCGGGTTCTTGACCTCCTCGGCCGAGGTGGCCACAACGTCGAACCCGATGAAGGCGAAGAAAACCAGGGCTGCGCCGGCGAAGATGCCCAGCGTGCCGTACTGCGCCGGGGCAGCGCCCGTGAGGAAGCCGAAGAAGGACTGCTTCATGACGTCGGCGGCACCGGTGCCGCCGGTCGGCTCGGAGGCCGGAACGAAGGGGGCGTAGTTCTCGAACTTCACGTAGCTGAACCCCACCACGATCACAAAGAGTACGACGGCGATCTTGACCAGCGTGAAGATGTTGCCGACGCGGGCGGACAGCTTTGTCCCCAGCACCAGCAGCACGGTGAACACGGCGACGATCAGGAAGGCGCCCCAGTACAGGTCCACCCCGCCTAGGGAGATCGACGGCGGGATGTCCACGCCCATCAGGGCGAACACCTTGCTGAGGTAGATGCCCCAGTACTTGGCGATCACAGCACCGGCCGTGAAGAGTTCGAGAATGAGGTTCCAGCCGATAATCCAGGCCAGCAACTCGCCCATGGTGGCGTAGGTGAAGACGTAGGCGGAGCCGGCGACGGGAATGGCCGTGGCGAACTCCGCGTAGCACATGATGGCCAGCGCACACGTGACGGCGGCAATGGCGAAGGAAAGGGTCACGGCCGGGCCGGCGAAGTTTGCTGCCGCCTTGGCGCCCACCGAGAAGATACCGGCGCCGACAGCAACGGCGACACCCATGATCATCAGGTACCAGGAACTGAGCGAGCGCTTCAGCTTCCGTCCGGGTTCTTCGGCGTCCGACATGGACTGCTCGATTGATTTGGTCCGGAATAGGTTCATAGCAAGGTCCACAATCTTGGTAGCTTGGTGGAAACAGACCTATCCATAGTAGTGTCCATCCACTGGACGGCTATTTTTGTCCCACATAGTGAGACGCAAAAAGCGGGCCGCGCAGG
>NZ_AUPJ01000428.1:0-1596 GCF_000427315.1 Arthrobacter sp. TB 26 | reverse complement strand
GGCCCGCTCACGATCCATCCGCCCGGTTCCAGACCCGCTAGACCGGCCAGTCCATCAGTTTGGACCGGATCAGGAACCGCTTGCCCTCAGGTGCTTCCACCGAGAACCCGCTCCCCCGGCCGGGAACAACATCCACGGTCAGGTGGGTGTGGCTCCAGTAGTTGAACTGCTCCTTCGACATCCAGAACTCAATGGGCTGCGGCTGCAGCCCATCGGAAATGTCGAACAGTCCCAGCTGCACGTCCGAGTCCCCGGTGATGAACTCCCCGGCGGGATAGCACATCGGCGAGGATCCGTCGCAGCAGCCGCCGGACTGATGGAACATCAGCGGACCGTGCTGGAGCCACAGGGTGCGCAGGAGTTCCACCGACTCCGGGGTGAGCGCCACCCGGGAGAAGTCCTCCCCGGGAACGGTCACGGCGGCGTCGAGCTTGGTCTGGGGCATCAGAGTCCTTTCTTCGTCAGTACTTGATGACAACGCGGCCGTCGATCTTGGCGTGCTTCATTTCGTCGAGCACAGCATTCACGTCGGAGAGCTCCCGGGTGGAGACGGTGGGGTGGATCTTGCCCTGGGCGTAGAATTCCAGGGCCTCCTCCAGGTCCTGCCGCGTTCCCACGATGGAACCGCGGACGGTCAGGCCCTTGAGCACAATCTCAAAGATCGGTGCCGGGAAGTCACCCGGCGGCAGGCCGTTGAACACAATCGTTCCGCCGCGGCGGGCCATCCCGATCGCCTGGCCGAATGCTGACGGGTGCACCGCCGTGACGAGGACTCCATGGCAACCTCCGGTTTCGCGCTGGATGACTTCGGCGGGATCTTCCTGCAAAGCATTGACTGTCAGCTCCGCACCGTGCTTCTTGGCCAGGGCGAGCTTGTCGTCAGCAATGTCCACCGCGGCAACACGCAGGCCCATGGCAACCGCGTACTGGACGGCGATGTGGCCGAGCCCGCCGATGCCCGAGATCGTGACCCACTGGCCGGGCCGGGCCTCGGTCATCTTGAGCCCCTTGTAGACGGTCACGCCGGCGCAGAGTACCGGGGCCACCTCCACCGGGTCCGAGCCCGCCGGGATCCTGGCCGCGAAGCGCGTGTCCACCAGCATGTACTCGCCAAAGGAACCGTCAACGCTGTAGCCGGCGTTCTGCTGCGCTTCGCAGAGGGTTTCCCAGCCGGTGCGGCAGTACTGGCAATCGCCGCAGGCGGACCAAAGCCAGGCATTGCCGACGAGATCTCCGACGGCCAGGTCCGTAACGCCCTCGCCGAGGGCAACGACCTCTCCGACGCCTTCATGGCCCGGGATAAACGGCGGGGTCGGCTTGACCGGCCAGTCGCCTTCCGCGGCGTGGAGGTCTGTGTGGCAGACGCCCGTGGTCAGTACCTTCACGAGCGCCTCGCCCCGGCCCGGAACGGGAACAGGGAGAGTCTGGATCTGCAGGTCCTTGCCGAATTCGGTTACTACTGCTGCCTGCATTGTCGTCGTCGTCGTTGTCGTCGTCATAGCGAAATCCTTGCGTCATCAAACTTGGGTGTAGCTATAGGGCGTGTGCAGCGTGCCGGCGTCCTTCCGCGTAGGTGCACAAGTGGTACGGGCGGGG
>NZ_AUPJ01000427.1:803-1674 GCF_000427315.1 Arthrobacter sp. TB 26 | reverse complement strand
CCCCGCCCGGGCTTGGTGCGGCTTAGAAGAAGCCGAGCTTGTTCTCGTTGTAGCTGACCAGGAGGTTCTTGGTCTGCTGGTAGTGGTCCAGCATCATCGCGTGGTTTTCGCGTCCGATGCCGGAGGACTTGTAGCCGCCGAACGCAGCCCCTGCCGGGTAGGCGTGGTAGTTGTTGACCCACACCCGGCCGGCCTGGATTTCACGGCCGGCACGGTAGGCGACGTTGCCGTTGCGGGACCAGACGCCGGCGCCGAGGCCGTAGAGGGTGTCGTTGGCGATGCCCATGGCGTCGTTGTAATCGCTGAAGCGGGTCACGGAGACCACCGGGCCAAAGATTTCCTCCTGGAAGATCCGCATCTTGTTGTGGCCTTCGAAGATGGTGGGCTGGACGTAGTACCCGCCGGCCAGGTCGCCGGGCATTTCGGCCCGGGCGCCGCCGGTGAGGATCTTGGCGCCCTCCTGCTTTCCGATGTCGATGTAGGAGAGGATCTTTTCCAGCTGGTCGTTCGAGGCCTGGGCGCCAAGCTGGGTTTCGGTGTCCAGCGGGTTGCCCTGGATGATCTTCTCGACCCGGGCCACGGCGTCGGCCATGAAGGAATCGTAGATGTCCTCCTGGACCAGGGCGCGGGAGGGGCAGGTGCAGACTTCGCCCTGGTTGAAGGCAAAGAGCGTGAACCCTTCCTGGGCCTTGTCGTAGAACGCGTCGTTGGTGTCGGCAACGTCGTTGAAGAAGATGTTGGGGCTCTTGCCGCCGAGTTCCAGCGTGACCGGGATCAGGTTCTGGCTGGCGTACTGGCTGATCAGCCGGCCGGTGGAGGTTTCGCCGGTAAAAGCGATCTTGCGGATCCGGGGGCTTGAGGCCAGCGGCTT
>NZ_AUPJ01000427.1:0-794 GCF_000427315.1 Arthrobacter sp. TB 26 | reverse complement strand
CCGAAGCCGTTAACCACGTTGAGGACGCCGGCCGGCAGCAGGTCGCCGATCAGTTCCATCAGGACCAGGATTGAGGACGGGGTCTGCTCGGCCGGCTTCAGGACGACGGCGTTGCCGGCGGCGAGGGCCGGGGCAAGCTTCCAGACGGCCATCAGGATCGGGAAGTTCCAGGGGATGATCTGGCCGACGACGCCGAGCGGCTCGTGGTAGTGGTAGGCGGTGGTGTCCTCGTCGAGCTGGGACAGCCGGCCTTCCTGGGCGCGGACGGCGGAGGCAAAGTAGCGGAAGTGGTCGGCGGCGAGCGGGATGTCCGCGTTGAGGGTTTCGCGGATCGGCTTGCCGTTGTCCCAGGACTCGGCGACGGCGAGCATCTCGAGGTTCTCGTCGATGCGGTCTGCGATCTTGTTCAGGATGGCGGCGCGCTCGGCCACGGAGGTCTTGCCCCAGGACGGTGCAACCTTGTGGGCAGCGTCCAGTGCGAGCTCGATGTCCTCGGCGGTGCCGCGGGCGACCTCACAGAACGCCTTGCCGGTGACGGGGGTGATGTTCTCGAAGTACTGGCCCTTAACCGGGGCAACCCACTCGCCGCCGATCCAGTTCTCGTAGCGGTCCTTGAAAGTGACCTTCGAGCCCTCGGTACCGGGCTGTGCGTAAACAGTCATTGCTAGCTCCTTTGCTGTGCAAGATTGATGGCGGCCAGATGTCGGCGCCACCGTTGCGTTCAGCCTAGAAGCCGGGAGGTTGCAGTCAGGTTGCAACCGAAGTGACCCGGGTCACTCCCGCGGCCCATGGCG
>NZ_AUPJ01000426.1 GCF_000427315.1 Arthrobacter sp. TB 26 | reverse complement strand
GAGCCGTTCCAGGTCGGCAACGATGGCGGCCCGCTTGGGTGACCGCGGCGGCAGCAGTTTCAGTGCCGCGATCCGGACCTCGACGTCGTCCTTCGCCTCGGGAAGCTCGGCATACCTCAGGAGCGACTCGGCGCTTCCGTCCGTCAGCACGGCTTCGCGGAGCAGGAAGGAGACCCGGTTCCGCAGCTCGGCCACGCCGGGGGCCTCGGAGCGGGGCAGGACAGCGCCGCGGTAGATTTCCAAGGCGATCCGGTGCGCGCCGCGCTGCAGGCAGTTCAGGACCTGCCCGGAGTCCGGCACCAGGTCCAGCGGCAGCCGGTAGGGGCGTGACTCCGGAACAGCGTCCGGATTGAGCTGCTGGAGGACCTTGCGCAGGCGGACCATCTCGGCCCTCAGCGTCATGGTGGAGGCGTTTCCCGGGTACAGGAGGACACACAGTTCCTCGGCGTTCAGCCCCTCCGGGTGGGTACTGAGCAAGGCCAGGATTTCGCTGTGCCGGGCGGACAACGGCACGGTGCGGCCGTCGATGCTGAGCAACGCCTGGTCCCGGCCGAGGAGCTGGAGGCT
>NZ_AUPJ01000425.1 GCF_000427315.1 Arthrobacter sp. TB 26 | reverse complement strand
CCCCGCCAGCGTTCGCCCAGGGCGGCGAGGTTCGCGTCGTTCTCCAGCAGCACGGTCCAGCCGTGCAGGTCCTGCAGCGCCGAGCGGAGCCCGACGTCGAACAGGCTCCAGAAATGCTGGCTCACCAGCACCTTGCCGTCGCGGTCCACCGGTGCGGCGATGCCCGCGCCGACGGCCAGGACCCTGTCCGGGCCCGTCCCGGCGGCCGCAAGTGCCTGCCGGCAGGCCCGGTCGACGACGTCGATCCGCTCCGCAGCGGGGATGTCGGCGGCCCGGAAGCTCCCGCTGGAGCGTCCGACGACGGTCCCGCGGAGGTCCGCGACGGCAGCGGTGGTAGTAGCGGCGCCGATGTCGAGGCCGAGCACAAACCCGGCCCCGCTATTGAGCTCGAAGCGCCGGGCGGGACGTCCCTTGCGCGGGCCCAAGGGCTGTTCCTCGTCGCGGGCGCCCAGTTCGCGGATCCAGCCGCGCCGGATCAGGTCCTCGCAGACGGCGATGACGGATGCCCGCGTCAGTCCGGTCCGGGCCATGAGCTCCGTCCCGGTGGCCACGTCCGTGTTCCGGATGACGCCGAGCACGGACTGGGCGTTGACCCGGCGCAGCAGCTGGGGCGTGGCGGCGGCTGCGTGCGGCATCACATTCTTGACCTCCCCGTGAGTCCGGACCCATAATTGATCCGGCAATATATTTAGCTTGTATCTAAATTATCAGAAGCTTGTTCAGAGCCCCGAAGGATTACCTCTTGTCCAACACCGCCACGCTGGCAACCCTGTCCGGTTCCGACCTCGCTGCCGACCCCAACTGGTGGCGCCAGGCGTCCGTGTACCAGATCTACCCGCGCAGCTTCTCCGACTCCAACGGTGACGGCCTGGGCGACCTCAAGGGCATCACGGCCAAGGTCCCCTACCTGAAGGAACTCGGGATCGACGCCGTCTGGCTCTCCCCGTTCTACCCCTCGGCGCTGGCCGACGGCGGGTACGACGTCGACGACTACCGCGACGTCGATCCCAAGCTCGGCACGCTGGAGGACTTCGATGAGATGTCCGCCGCGCTGCACGCGGCCGGCATCAAGCTGATCGCCGACATCGTCCCCAACCACTCTTCGAACCGCCACGCCTGGTTCCAGGAGGCCCTCGCCTCCCCCCGCGGCTCCGACGCCCGGGAGCGCTACATCTTCCGGGACGGCAAGGGCGAGCACGGCGAGATCCCGCCGTCGGACTGGGAATCCGTCTTCGGCGGCCCGGCCTGGGAACGCATCACCGAACCGGACGGCACCCCCGGCCAGTGGTACATGCACATCTTCGCCAAGGAACAGCCGGACCTGAACTGGTCCAACCGCGAAATCCGCGACGACTTCCTCAAGACCCTGCGCTTCTGGTCGGACCGCGGCGTGGACGGCTTCCGCGTCGACGTGGCCCACGCCCTGACCAAGGACCTCACCGAGCCGCTGCTGTCCAAGGTCGAGCTGAGCGAGGCCAACAGCGGCACCGACGGCTTCGACGACGGCTCGCACCCGTTCTGGGACCGCGACGAGGTCCACGAGATCTACGTGGAATGGCGCGAGGTCTTCAACGAATACAATCCGCCGCGCACCGCCGTCGCCGAAGCCTGGGTGCACGCCAGCCGCCGCGGCCGCTACGCAAGCCCCCAAGGCCTGGGACAGGCGTTCAACTTCGACCTGCTCCAGGCCGACTTCGCCGCCGACGAGTTCCACGAAATCATCACCCGCAACCTCGCCGAAGCCACCGAATCCGGTGCCTCCTCCACCTGGGTGTTCTCCAACCACGACGTCGTCCGCCACGCCACCCGCTACGGCCTGCCCACGGGCGGCGGCAAGCACGCCAAGGGCCAGGACGGCAAGGGCTGGCTGCTGGCCGGCGCCCCGGCCGAGGAGCTGGACGTCGAGCTCGGACTGCGCCGCGCCCGTGCGGCCACCCAGCTGATGCTGGCACTTCCGGGCTCCGCCTACCTGTACCAGGGCGAGGAGCTCGGACTGCAGGAAGTCGCGGACATCCCCGACTCGGAGCGCCAGGACCCCACCTTCTTCCGCAACAAGGGCGTCGAGATCGGCCGGGACGGCTGCCGCGTGCCGCTCCCGTGGGCCGCCGAGGGAACCTCCTTCGGATTCGGCGACGGCGGGGCGCACCTGCTGCAGCCGGCCTGGTTCAGCCGCTACGCCGTCGCGGCGGAGGACGGCGTTGAGGGGTCCACCCTCGAGTTCTACCGCCGGGCCTTGAAGCTACGCCGCGAACTGCAGACCTCGGAAGAACTGGACTGGCTGGAATCCGGCAACGCCCACGTCCTGCACTTCAGCCGCCCCGGCGGCTGGCAGACGGTGACGAACTTCGGTGCCGAACCTGTTGAACTGCCCGCCGGAACGGTACTGCTCAGCAGCGGACCGCTCGAGAAGAACCTCCTGCCCGGCAGCACCACCGTCTGGCTGCGGTGAGCTCCACGCCCGGAAGGGTGCCGGCCGCACAGCCAGCCCAGGAACTGATTTATGGCTGCATGGGCCTGGGCGGCAGCTGGTCATCGGAGCCGCACTCGTCCGCCGATGTGGACGAGGCGGCGNGGCCGCCGTCGACGCGGCCCTCGAGGTTGGCATCACCCTGTTCGACCACGCCGACATCTACCGCGGCGGCAAGTCCGAAGCGGTGTTCGGCGAGGTGCTGGCACAGATGCCGGGACTGCGGGAGCGGATCCGGCTGCAGACCAAGTGCGGCATCCGGCTCAACGAACAGGGCCTGGAGACGCACTACGACCTGAGCGGGGACGGCATCCTGACGAGAGTCAACGAAAGCCTGGCCCGGCTCCGCACGGACTACGTGGACGTCCTGATGCTCCATCGCCCCGATCCGCTGATGGACCCTGCCGAGGTGGCCTCCGCCGTCCGGCAGCTCATGGCGGAAGGCAAGGTCCGGGCGTTGGGCGTGTCCAACATGTCCGGATCGCAGATCGAGGTGCTGCAGGACCGGCTCGGGACCCCGGTGGTCGCCAACCAGCTGGAGATGAGCCTGCTCAAACGCGCCTGGCTGGAGAGCACGGTGCTGGTCAACCATGCAGAGGGAACGGACTACAGCTTCCCGCACGGCACCGTGGAGTACTGTGTCCGGCATGGAATCACCCTGCAGGCCTACGGTGCCCTGGCGCAGGGCCTCTACACCGGGGCGCCTGCCGCAACCCCGTCGGCCGCGGAAGAGGCGACCGCGGGGCTCGTGGCGCAGCTGGCAGCGGAGAAAAAGACGACCGGGGAATCGATCCTGCTGGGCTGGCTGATGAGGCACCCGGCCCGGATCGCGCCCGTGATCGGCACTGCCAAGCCGGACCGCATCCGCGCGTGTGCGGACGCGGCCGCGGTCGCCGCGGGCATGACCCGGGCGCAGTGGTACCGGCTCTGGGTGACGGCGCGCGGCAGCAATATCCCGTAGCTTGTGATTTTGGTCGTATTGGTCGGTCTCCAAGGCCGGAATACTTGGCTGGGGACAGCCTGGAACGGATAGCGTAGAGACATGACCTCCACCACCACCGCCGGGACCGTCCGGCCTCAACGCAACATCCCAGCTGAAATCGCCCGCTCCTGGCTGCTGGTCAATGCTATGAAAACCGAGCTCTTCGACCAGTCGGCCGTCTCCCGCGCGGACGCCATCATCCTGGACATCGAGGACGCGGTGGACCCTTCCCAGAAGGATGCCGCCCGCAGCAACGTTGTGGACTGGCTGACCGCCGGCGGCAGCGCCTGGGTCCGGATCAACGACGCCACGAGCCCCTTCTGGGCCGACGATCTCGCTGGTCTCCGCGGCACGCCGGGCCTGCTCGGTGTGATGCTGGCCAAGACCGAGTCCGCCGACCAGGTCACCGAAAGCTTCCACCGCATGGACGGCAAGACCCCGGTCATCCCGTTGGTTGAGTCCGCCGTGGGCATCGAGGAAGCCAACCACATCGCCAGGGCCCAGGGCGCGTTCCGCCTCGCGTTCGGCTCCGGCGACTTCCGCCGCGACACCGGGATGGCGGCCACCCCCGAGGCCATGGCCTACCCCCGCGCCAAGCTCGTGGTGGCCAGCCGCGTCGGGAACCTGCCCGGCCCCATCGACGGCCCCACCGTCGGCACCAACCACCCGATCCTGCGCGAGCAGACAGGCATCACGGTGATGATGGGCATGACCGGCAAGCTGTGCCTCGCGATCGACCAGACCAACGTCATCAACGAGGTCATCAGCCCGACGCCGTCCGACGTCGCCTGGGCCACTGACTTCATGGCCGACTTCGAGGCAAACGGCCGCGTCATCCGCGACGGCTCGGACCTGCCGCGCCTGGGCCGCGCCGAGAAGATCATCAAGCTCGCGGTAGCCTTCGGGGTGCAGCCGGCCGTCTAGCCAGCCTCGTACCAAGGAGACCCCGTGACCGATGCCCGCTATCTGGTCCACGGGGTCTTTTGGGATTCCGACCCGGCTGAACCGGGGGAAGCCGGCATCCCCGACGGCGGGAGCCCGGTCATGCGCCTGCAGGACCTGGACGGCGGCTTTACCGATCTGACGCTCGACGCCGGCACCCG
>NZ_AUPJ01000424.1 GCF_000427315.1 Arthrobacter sp. TB 26 | reverse complement strand
GCCGCCGGCGGCAAATACTGTCTCGGGCACCACAAGGTCCATGGGCCTGCTGACCGCGATCACGTCCTCTGCCCGGACCGGGCGCAGGCGGTGAGGGGAAGCCAGTGTGAGCGCTGCTTCGTCGTGGACGATTCACGGCTCATCCACGATTTTCACCGCGGCGGACATGTGCCGCCTGGTCTACGGGCCTACCTGATGCAGCCGCACTGGCTCTACATCGCCACCTTCGCCAACGGCGCCAGCAAGGTGGGCACCGCCGCGAACCTGCGCAAATGGAAGCGGCTCGCGGAGCAGGGCGCCGTCACCGCCCGCTACGTCGCGCGCGCTGACGACGGCCGGGTGGTCAGGAACCTCGAGGACCTGGTGACCCGCGACGCCGGTGTCCCGCAGCAGATCCGCTCGGCCGCCAAGGCCGCAGCCCTGACCGGGCCGGCGCCCGCCGTCGAACTGGACGCCCTGAACTGCAGGCTGGCAGGGGTTGTCCGCGGGCTGCTCTCGGGTGCCGGGGGCGGCGGCTTCGAGGTCGTGGACGAACGTTGGCTGCGGCCGGGACTGTCGGATGCGGTCTGCGGACCGGCCGTCCGGCACGCCTACCCGCATGAGCTCAGCACGGGTGCCCACGGTTTCCGGATCGACTCGCTGAGTGGCAGCGTTGCGCTGGCCGGGCTCGACGGCGCCGACCTTGAATTCGTCGTCAACCTTGGCCAGCTGAAGGCGCGGACCATCGAACTCGGCGACCACGGCAGCGACGTTCCGGCAGTCCAGGAGCCGCTGTTCTGACGTTGAAATTACCCCGCGACGCGCAAAATACCTGACGCGCCCGTATTCCCGCGTCGCCCGGCATTTTGTGGGTCGCCAGGCACTTTGCGTGTCGCGGCGTTGCCGGCGGTCCCCAGTAGACTGGCACGGTGCTGAAAGAATTCTGGGACTCCGCATCAACCACCTACAAGGTGCTGGTTTTCAGCGCGATGGGGCTGCTCGCCGTCGGCATCGCCCTGAACCTCGTGGGGAACACCTCCGGTAACCAGGACCTCGCAGTGGCCTCCCTCGCCGTGATCGGGCTCGGCCTGGTCCTGCACATTGCGGGGATTGTGGTCCGCGGCCAGACGATCCGGAAAAACCTCAAGCGTTAGCAGCGGCATTCCGGAGCACGTGGCTGCGGGCGTGCGCCACGGCCTCGGGCAGCGTCGTGAACAGGTGTTTGTGGTGCCGCAGCGAGCGGATCACCCCGACGTTGGTCACGAGCTCAAGGTGCTGCGGCTGGACGCCCTTCAGCAGGACCGTCACGCCGCGCAGCTCCAGCGCCGAGATGACCTCCACCAGCGTATGGGCCCCGGTGGCGTCGAGCATCCGCACCTGGGACAGCCGGATGATGGCCACCTGGATATCCTTGACCTGGCTGATTTCCTGCAGGACGCGTTCCGCGGCGCCGAAGAACATGGCCCCGTCCAGCCTGAAGATCGCGATATGCTCGTCCCCTGCCTCGCGCGGCCCCGGAACCTCCTCGCGCTTTACCCCGCTGAGCGAGGCGAACTTGCGCAGCGTAAAGAGGGCCGCGGCGACAAGCCCGATCTCGATGGCCACAATCAGGTCGAAGGCCACGGTGATGAGGGCCGTCAGGATGAACACGAACGCGTCGGCGCGGGTGGAACGCATGATCGCTCCGACCGTGTGCCTGGACACCATGCGGGTTGCCGTAACCATCAGGATCCCGGCCAGGACCGCGAGCGGAATCTTTCCGACCAGTCCGGCTGCCAGGTAGATGATGGCCAGCAGCACCAGCGCGTGCACAATCGCGGAGAGCCGGGTTTTGGCGCCGGAGCGGACGTTGACCGCGGTCCGGGCGATAGCGCCGGTGGCCGGCATGCCGCCGAAGAATCCCGCCGCGACGGAGGCGAGTCCCTGCCCCGTCAGCTCCCGGTCCGGGCTGTAGGCCCCGGAGGGCCTCCCGTCAGGGCCCACCATGCCGGCGGCCACCCGTGCGGAGAGCAAGGATTCGATGGCGGCGAGCATCGCGATGGAGACCGCCGGCATCAGGAGACCGCCCAGTGTCGCCGGATCAAGCGACGGCAGCGACGGTGCTGACAGGGAATGCGGCAGCTCGCCGATCCGGGGAATCTCGAGCTGGAGCAGCTCGGCGGCCACGGTGGCCAGCAGGACTGCGATCAGGCTCGCCGGCAGGGCCTTGTTCAGCTTCGGGAGCAGGAACATTACGGCGGCCACTCC
>NZ_AUPJ01000423.1 GCF_000427315.1 Arthrobacter sp. TB 26 | reverse complement strand
GGCGCGGTGGCCTGTGAGGCGCTCTCGGCAGCGGCCAGCAGGGTGTTGTGGCCCGGTATCCCCTCGGTGCCGGTGGCCATCGGGACCTGCTGGAGGAAGATGATCGCGGCGATTCCGAGGGTGAAGCCCTCCACCACCGGCCACGGGATGAAGGCCACGGCCCGACCCAGCCCGCTGATGCCCAGGAGAATCACCAGCAGCCCGGCCATCAGCGAGACCAGGGCAATGCTGCCAACGCCGTGGGCGGCGACGACCGGTGCGAGCACAACGACCATGGCGCCGGTCGGGCCGGAGACCTGGACGTGCGAGCCGCCCATCACTGCGGCGACGAGGCCAGCCACGACGGCGGTGATAAGTCCGGCTTCGGCGCCGACGCCGGAACTCACTCCGAACGCCAGTGCCAGCGGCAGGGCAACAATCCCCACGGTGATGCCAGCCAGCAGATCCGTCTTCCAGGACGAGCGCAGCCCGTCATAGTCACGCCGGGACGGCAGGAACCGGCTGAGATGCGCCAGTGCCGTGCTCATGAAACGGAATCCTTGAGGTGTTCATTGGGAAGTTCCTGCGCGAGTCTGAGCTGGTCGTTGGAATCGGCCAGGCTGTCGAGGAGGAAGGTCCGGGCGATGGCCAGCAATTCGGCGATCTTCGGATGGGCCAGCCGGTAGGTCACAGTATTGGCGGCGCGGGTGGAGGTCACCACCCCGTGCCGGCGCAGGGTGGCGAGGTGCTGGGACAGGTGGGACGCTTCGAGGCCCGTCTCGGCCAGCAGGTAGCTGACGGGCGCGGCGTTATCCGGGGCGGCGGACAGCAGTTCGAGCACGCGGATCCTCGCCGGGTGGGCGAGTGCCTTGAACAGGTTCGCCTTGATTTCGTACAAGGGGGTTTGTGCTGCCGAGATCATCGCTGCCCGTGCTTCCTGGCCCCCGCGGATCCGGAGACCGACCGTGAATTGATGGAATGATGTTTTCATCATACCGCAGTCCGTTCACCCCGTGTCATCGGCGCGGGCGGCCGGCGGCCTGGCGCTAGGCTGGAACCCATGACTATCAATCCGGATCTGCAGGGACGCAGCTACCCTGCCAAAGAGGTGTACGACGTCGGCCGCGAAAAAATCCGCGAGTTCGCCCGCGCGGTCAAAGCGACCCATCCCGCCCACTTCGAGGTGGATGCGGCCAAAGCCCTGGGCCACAGCGACCTCGTGGCGCCCCCGACCTTCGCCATCATTGTGGCGCAAAGGGCGGACGCCCAGCTGATCGAGGACCCGGACTCCGGCATCGACTTCTCCCGCGTGGTCCACGCGGACCAGCGGTTCATCCACCACCGGCCCATCGTCGCCGGGGACCGGCTGGTTGCCGAACTGCACGTCGACGGCGTCCGTGCCATGGGCGGGGGAGCCATGATCACCACCCGCTCGGAAATCTTCGCTGTGGCCGCCGGAGCTGCCACTGACGCAGCACGCGAGGCCGTCGCCACCGCCACCTCGTCCATCCTGGTCCGCGGAGAGGGACAGTAAACATGAAGCCCACACTTTCAGAACTCGCTGTCGGCCAAAACATCGGCAGCCGCAGCATCGACGTCACCCGCACGGACCTCGTCAAGTACGCGGGCGCTTCCGGCGATTTCAACCCGATCCACTGGAACGAGGCCTTCGCTACCGGCGTGGGACTGCCCGGTGTGATTGCGCACGGCATGTTCACCATGGGCTCCGCCGTCCAGCTCGTGTCCGATTGGGCCGGCGACCCCGCCGCCGTCGTCGATTTCCAGACCCGCTTCACCAAACCGGTCCCGGTGTCCGACACGACGGGGACGGCCGGCGCCGTGATCGAGGTCAGCGGAGCCATTGGAGCGCTCGACGCCGAGGCAGGCACGGCCCGCGTGGACCTCACCGTCACCTCGGCCGGCCAGAAAGTACTGATGAAGGCCCAGGCCGTCGTCAGGCTGGCCTAGCCGCATGGCGATGCCGTGAACGTGCGCACGAACCAGGCTGCGGAGGTCACGCAGTGGCGGAACGCCGTCGTCGTTGCCTACGCCGTCAGCGGCATCGCGTTCGCTACCTGGGTGTCCCGGCTGCCGGCCATCCGTGACGGACTGGACCTCACCCCGGGAAATGTCGGGCTCCTGCTGCTGTGCATGACACTGGGCTCCTTCATCTCGGTCTCCGCGTCCGGGCTGATCGTGCTGCGGTTCGGATCCAAGCAGACCATCCGGATCGGCAGCATCATGGTGGGCACCGGGCTGGTCCTCGCCGGCGCGGGAACCTCCGTCCTGGCCAACCCGCTCGCCGTCGCCGCGGGGCTGGCCGTGATTGGTCTCGGCACGGCGAGCTGGAACACGGCTTCCAACGTCGAGGGAGCCGCAGTTGAGCGGGCCGTTCGCCGGCACATCATGCCGCGGCTGCATGGGGCCTTCAGCCTTGGCACCGTCGCAGGCGCCGGGGCCGGCGCTTGGGCCGCGGGGGCCGCGGTGCCCGTCTTCTGGCACTTCGCCGCCGTGGGTCTGCTGGTCGCGGGCTCCGTGGCCACCGCCGCGTCGTGGTTCCGCGCGGACATTACACCGGTGGAGGGCGGGCAACGCTTCAAGCCAGCCAAACCGGATACGTTCGAGGATCCCTCCACCGGGCCCATTCCGATCATCAGTCCGGATACGGACCGGTCCGAGGCCCCGCTGGACAGCAAACGCCAGATTGCGCAGGCCTGGCGGGACCGCCGGACACTCCTGCTGGGAGTGCTCGTCCTGGGGCTTGCACTCGCCGAGGGGGCGGCGGGGGACTGGGTGGCACTGGCGCTCGCCGACGGCCACGGCCAGTCCGACGCCGCGGGCGCCGCCGGCTACGGGCTCTTCGTCACGTTCATGACCGTGGGACGCTTCACCGGAACCGTGGTCCTGGACCGTTTCGGCCGCGTCCCGGTGATGCGCTGGTGCGCGGCCCTGGCCGTACTGGGCCTGGGCTTGTTCGTCTTCGCGCCCGTGCCGTGGGTGGCTTATGTGGCCCTCGCGGTCTGGGGGCTCGGTGCCTCGCTGGGCTTCCCGGTGGGCATGTCCGCCGCCGCCGACGATCCCCTCAAGGCCGCCGCCCGGGTCTCTGTCGTCTCCACGATCGGCTACGGCGCATTCCTCTGCGGGCCGCCCCTGCTGGGCCTCCTGGCGGAACACGTCGGGATCCTGCACTCCCTGCTGGCCGTGATGGTGATGCTCGTGGTCAGCTTCCTGCTCTCGCCGGTGGCCCGGAAGACCGCCCAGGGACCTGCTTAGGGGAGTCCGGTCATACCCGGCTAGGCTGGTCGGGTGACCCAGACTCTGCTCTCCGCCCTGACCACCGCCGCCGTGGGCGGCCCCGCCGGCAGCTTCATCGAGGCCCGCACCGAGGCCGGGATCATCGACGCCGTCCGCTCAGCGGACTCTGCCGGTGAGCCCCTGCTGATCATCGGCGGCGGCTCCAACCTGCTGGTGTCCGACGACGGGTTCCCCGGCACTGTGCTGAAGATCGCCTCGGAGGGTTTCACTGTCAACGCGGAGGACTCCTGCGGCGGCGTCGCCGTGGTGGTCCAGGCCGGCCATGGCTGGGACGCCCTGGTTGAGCACGCCGTGCTGCATGCCTGGTCCGGGATCGAGGCGCTCTCCGGCATCCCGGGCGCCACGGGCGCCACCCCGGTCCAGAACGTCGGTGCCTACGGCTCGGACGTGTCCCAGACCATTGCCGCCGTGCGGACCTGGGACCGGCAGCGCAATGCGGTGCAGACCTTCACCAATTCTGAGCTGAAGTTCGGCTACCGCGATTCGATCCTGAAACAAACCACGGTCAACGGCTCGCCGCGCTTCGTCGTGCTGACGGTCGAGTTCCAGCTGCCCTTGGGCCGGATGAGCGCCCCGATCCGCTACGCCGAGCTCGCCCGCGCGCTGGGTGTTGAGGCAGGCCAGCGGGCCTATTCCAACGATGTCCGGCGCGAGGTGCTCCGGCTCCGGGCGTCCAAGGGCATGGTGTGGGACGCCGCGGACCGGGACACGTACTCCACCGGCTCCTTCTTCACGAACCCGATCGTGCCGGCGGACATAGCCGCCGGGCTGCCGGACGACGCGCCGCGCTACCCGGGCGGTGCCGACGGGCTGACCAAGCTCTCGGCGGCCTGGCTGATCGACCAGGCCGGCTACGGCAAGGGATTCGGGCTGGAGCCGGACAGTGTGTCCGGCGGCCGGGCCTCGCTGTCCACCAAACACACCCTGGCGATCACCAACAGGGGAGGGGCAAGCACCGCGGACCTGCTGGCGATCGCGCGCGAGGTGCGCCGCGGCGTCGTCGAACGCTTTGGGATTGAACTGCACCCGGAACCGCTGCTCATCGGCGTGGAGCTCTAAGGAACGGCTGGCCCGCGGTTTCGCCGCTCAGTTCCTGCCGTGGCGTCCGACGACCCGGCTGAAGAGCATAAACGTGAAGCCGGACGCCGCGGCGCCCAGGAAGAAGACCTGGCAAAACGCCACGGACTGGTCGCTGGGCCCGCTGCGGAGCAGGAAACCGGCCAGCGCGAAGACGACCGCCCCTGCCAGCAGCGCCAAGGAGCCGAGCAGGAAGCTTTGCACGGTGTCGGGGAGGTCCCTTGGTTCGCGGCCGTCCGGTGCGTCGCCGTCGTCCCGCACTGGCGACCGCGGCTGCACCGATGCGGCGGTCACAAAACTGGTCACCGCCACGGCCATGGCCACCACGGAAACCAACTGCATGGTGCTCATCATGGGGGAGAGCCGGGTGCCGCTGGCAATAGCAACGGTGAGCCCGGCGGTCATGCCGGCAGCGCTGGAAGCCCAGCCCAGGAGGGCCAGCCTTCTGCTCAGGGGCCGGAGCAGTGGCCACATCTCACTCAAGGTCATCCATCAAGGGTAGGGAGTCCGGCTGGAAGGCGGCTGGGAACCGCACGGCAGGCGTCCTAGCATGGGGTGCATGACAGCAAAGGCGCGTATCCGGCTGAGCCGGGGGATCCTGGGCCGGTTGCGGCTGGCCTCGCAGGGCCTGGCCGGGTCCGGATTCGGCGGCGTCCCGGCGGCCGTGCGGTGGATGACGGCCATGCAGGCGCAGGACCTGCAGTCTGTCCTTTGGGCGGTCGGACAGCGTGTGCCGGGTTCCCGTGTGGGCGATGTCCGCAGCGCCCTTGACCGGGGTGAGATCGTCCGATCCTGGCCGATGCGCGGCACCTTGCACCTGCTGGCTCCCGAAGACCTGAAATGGATGCTGGCCATCACCTCCGATCGGCTGATCCGGGGGATGGCCGGGCGCCACCGGGAGCTCGATATCTCGGCCCGGGACGTCGAGGCCGCAGCGGGTGCCGCGTTGGAGCTGGTGTCCGGCGGTGCAGCGGCCAGCCGGGCGGAGTTGTTCCAGGCCTTCGAACGGTCGGGCCAGTCCACGGCCGGCCAGCGCGGCATCCACCTGCTGGGGATGCTGTGCCAGCGGGGTTGGCTGGTGCAGGGTCCGCTGGCCGGGAACCAGCAGCTGGTGGTGGCCTTCGACGACTGGATCACGGAGTCGCGGATGCTGGACCGTGCGGAGGGGACCGCCGAATGGCTGCTGCGGTACCTGCGCAGCCACGGTCCCGCTACCGAGCGTGATTTCTCCTGGTGGTCCGGCATACCCCTGACGGAGGTCCGCGCGGCCCTGGCCGAAGTGAAGGACCAGCTGGTGGAGGTGGCGTTCGAGGGGGCCAGCTACTGGCTCTCCCCGGAGACGGCGGCGCTGCTCGACGAAGGCGTCCCCGCAGCGCGCCTGGTGCTGGCACTGCCCGGCTTCGATGAGTTCGTGCTCGGCTACACGGACCGGTCGGTCGTGTTGCCTCCGGAGCATGCGAACAGGATCGTGCCGGGCGGCAACGGGGTCTTCCGGAAAACGATTGTTGCCGGCGGCCAGATCGTCGGCACCTGGGACGTATCCCGGAGGGGCGGGGGCGCGGCGGCCGTACCTGAGCCCTTCGACGACGTCAACGGACTGCGGCCTGCCGCCCAAAGATCCTTTGAGCTGCAGGCCGCGAAGTACCGGAGATTCCTCGGAACCTGAACCGGGGTTATGCGCTCCGGCGTTGATGCTGCTTGGGTTCTACAGGTTGCCGGTCGCGATGTTGAGCATACGGCGCAGCGGTTCGGCCGCGCCCCACAGGAGCTGGTCGCCCACGGTGAAGGCGCTGATGTACTGCGGCCCCATTTCCAGCTTCCGGATGCGGCCCACCGGGATATCCAGGGTGCCGGAGGCTGCCACCGGCGTGAGGTTCTGCATGGAGGCCTCCTTCGTGTTGGGCACCACTGTGGCCCACTCGTTGTCCGCGTCCAGGAGTTTCTCGATCTCCGCGACGGAAAGGTCTTCGCGGAGCTTGAGCGTGAGCGCCTGGGAGTGCGAGCGCATCGCGCCGATCCGGATGCACAGCCCGTCCATGATGATGTGCTGATCGCCGGAGGTGCCGAGGATCTTGTTTGTCTCCACCCCGGCCTTCCACTCTTCCTTGGACTGGCCGTTGCCGAGGTCCGCATCGATCCAGGGGATCAGCGATCCGGCCAGCGGGACGCCGAACTGGGTGGCATCGATGTCGCTGCGCTGGTGGGCCAGGACCTTGCGGTCAATGTCCAGGATGGCCGACGCCGGGTCGTCCAGTTCCGAGCTGACCTGGGCGTTGAGCGTGCCGAACTGGCTCAGCAGTTCGCGCATGTGCCGGGCGCCGCCGCCGGAGGCAGCCTGGTAGGTCATGGAGGTGCCCCATTCGACGAGGCCGTTCTTGAACAGCCCGCCGAGGCCCATCAGCATGCAGGAGACGGTGCAGTTGCCGCCGATGAAATCCTTGGTGCCGTTGGCAAGGCCCTTGTCGATGACGTCGCGGTTGATCGGGTCCAGCACGATGATCGAATCGTCGTTCATCCGCAGGGTGGAAGCGGCATCGATCCAGAGGCCGTCCCAGCCGCGGCTGCGCAGCTCCCCGTGGACCTGCTTCGTGTAGTCGCCGCCCTGGGCGGTGACGATAATCGGCAGCTTCGCCAGTGCATCGACGTCGAACGCGTCCTCGAGCTTGCCGGCCCCTTCAGCGAACGCCGGGGCAGCACCTCCCGCGTTCGAGGTGGAGAAAAATACCGGGTTGATGCTGGCGAAGTCGCCCTCGTCCTGCATGCGCTGCATCAGGACGGAGCCGACCATGCCACGCCAACCGACCAGTCCAACGGACGGAGTAGCTGCTGTAGTCATTGGCTCAGTTTAGACTTTGTTGGCTCCGGGGCGCAGCCGGTTACGTCACGGCTACTTTTCGCAGCGCGCGGCGCTATGGTCCATCATTCGCCTGAAAAAGGATGGCTGCTGTCCGGAAAATTCTCGCGGGTGACTGGGATTCCGGCAGGATTCTCCTCGAACCACCGGCGCGCCTGGTCGTCGGTAACAGTGAAGCGCGGCTTGGGCAGGCCTTTCAGGCGCCGAAGCGTTCCGGCCTTGGATTCTTTCCTCAGCGCGCGCAGTCCCAACAGCCATCCGCCGGTGAAGAGTGCCGTGCAGGCCAGGAACAGCAAGGCAACGCCTGGATTCAGCCTCGCGACCGCGATGACCAGCATCACCGGCGCCAGAAGCGCCGGGAGGGTCATCAGGGCTGTTACGGTGACCAAGCCGGTGACGGTGTGGACCGAGTAGTTCCCGTAGGGCTGCGAGCCGCCGATGCCCCACTCCTCCCGGGTGTAGGCATGGATCGCGCTGTCCATTCCGGTGCCGAAGTACCACGGGCGGGAGAGCCCGGACCGGAGCCTCGACGACTCACCTGTCACCGGACACCGCCTGCGGCGCCGACGGGGGCGGGGGAGGTTGCGGTCGGCTTATTCAACGGGCCGTGGCAGGTTGCGGGCCTTGCGCAATTTCTCGGCCTTGCGCTCGGAGAGGTAGCTGGACCAGGCGAAGATCAGCGGATAGAGGATCAACAGGTACATCCACCAGATCTCGCCCAGAATTTCCCATTGGTCGGTGATTCCCATTTGGACCAGGCCGTACAGCATCCCGCCGAATGCGATGGTGATCAGGACTGCCAGGACCAGCAGACCGGCCGCCGTGTTCGTGGGTTTGATGATGCCCAGGCCGTCGTCTTTGCGGACACCGTATTCCTCGGCCGTGTACGCGACCACCTCGCCGTTCTCCGCCAGACGGTGGATAACCCGCGCTTCGGCCGGCTGGTACGGCACGTATCCGGGCTCCTGGGGAACGTCCCGGCTACGCCTGGCCACGGTAGACCTCGATGGCGTGCAGGCTATTCAACGGGCCGGGGGAGGTTGCGGGCCTTGCGCAGCTTCTCTGCCCGGCGCTCCTGAAGGTAATAGCCCCAGCACGCCCAGGGCACAAAGATGCCGACAAGCAGGACCCACCATGTTTCTGCGAGGATCTCCCAAGTCCCGTCGAGCACGATTCTGATCAGACCGTAGAGCACCAGGCAATCAAGGGCGGACACGATAATAGCCATCAAAAGTAGGCCGCGGGCCGAATTGACAGGCTTGACCAGTCCGCTGCCGTCGTCCTTGCGGACCCCGTACTCCTCCTCCGTGTAGGCGACTATCTCGCCGTTCTCCGCCATGCGGTGGACCACGCGCTCTTCCGTCGGCTGATACGGCACGTAGCCTGGATCCTGGGGCACGTCCCGGCTACGCCTCGCCACGGGACTCCCGGATGCCGCGCAGCAGGGCGGCATCGTCCAGTCCTTCGGTTTCCGCGACTTCGTCAGTGGCGAAGTTGGGGATGCCGGTGGCCCAGGTGTCCTCGTCGCGGCGGATCAGCAGGTGCTTCTCAGCGTCAAGGGTCTTGAAGGTGAGGTAGGCGGTGCCGCCGGGGTTCTGTTCGACGTGCTGGCGGACCACGCGGAGGGTTGCTTCGGCGGAACTGATAGCGGGATCCTGGGCGAAGACGAACCAGGTCCCCAGCAACCGTGGTTGCAGCATCAGGGCCACACCGGGCGCCTCGACCAGCACCACGTTGTCCATGCTGTCCTCCGTCAGCAAGGAAAGTTCGGTCCAGCGCGTCGCTTGTCCCAGGGCCGTGGCGACGGCCGCAGCCACCCCCTTCACGCCGATGTCGCCGTCGTCGTCAACGGTAGCCATGTCCCGTGCCATCAGCGATGATGCCCCGGCCGTATACAGCCCAACATCATCCACCAGTTCCTCGGCGCGGAAGACGCTGACGGACCGGTCCCGGGCGGGGCCCTCGAACACGTTGAGCAGATAGGCGAATTCGCCCACCCCGAAGCCGATCACGTCGACGCCGAGCCGCGGCTCCTGGTGGGTCTCATTCTGAACAGTCATACGAGTCTCCTAATCCCCGAAGCCGAAGAACTTGGCCACGGACTTCCCAGCATCCTTGACGGAATCTCCGGCGTCGCTGACGAATTTGCCTGGATCCTTGACGGCATTGGCAATACCCTCGCCGATGTTCTGGCCTACGCTGCTGATGGTGTCCCAGTTCTCGTAGATGGCGATTCCGACGCTGGCTACCTGGCAGACGGTTCCGGCCGGGGGCGGCAGGAAGCAGCCGACACCCAGCACGGCCTTACCGGCACTGCCGAGGCCGCCTCGGACGTCCCCTGAGGCGAAGTTTTGTACCGAATCTGCCGCGTTGAAGCCCACACCGAGCCAGCCGAGCCCACGGGCGAGCCCCGTTTTCCCAAGCCACTCCGCCTTGCCGCCAGCGCCGAACCCCGGTTTTTCGGCGAAAAAGCCCTCAAACTTCCCCAGTGGCTTGATGAACTTTTCCAGCGGACCGGTGTACTTGTTCAGGTTCTTCAGGGAGGCAATGTCAGAGGCTTTGTCGATCCCCGCGAGAATGCGGCTTGACTTGCCGGTGTCCTTGAGCAGCACCTCGAGGGCGCGGTTCCCGGCGGTGGTCTGCCGCAGGTGCCGGCTGTCGAAAGCGGGCCCGCCCAGGCGGTGGCGCCCCTTGGTGAGCATGGTCCGGGCCAGCTCCGCACGCTGGTTCTTCAGGACCCAGCCGTACTGCCCAACATGCTTGGCCAGCGTCAGCGGAGCCTTGATGTTCTTCTGGACTCCCATCGCGGCCCGGATCCCGCCCACGACGGCAGCACCGCCGACAACGGCCCAGCCGCCGCCCGCCCCGCCGATGGCGCCCGGGCCGCCACCCGCCCCCGTGACCGCGTTGCTGGCCTTCTCCTGCTGTTCCGCGTGGGTCAGCAGCCGCTTCGACTCTTCCTTGAGGGCAAATGCGGTCTTCTGGATCAGGGCACGGTGGCTGCTGTTCCACTCGGAGGTGAACCGGGCACCGTCGGTTCCCTTCCAGGACGTGGTGCCGTTGATGGCCGACGTCAGAGTGGTCGACTGCTGCAGCAGCGTCTCGGACGTCTTGCCAAACTGTTGTGCGAGTGTGCGCAACTGGGCGACGTCGGCGCCCCACAAGTTTCCTGCCATAGTGGCTCCCCCTATACGTGCATCAGCCTAACCGGCTAGGGTCGGGACCCGGTGCATTCCGGCGTACGTATCCAACCGGGACCAATGTAGCCGGAACCGGCCGGCGCGGCGATGGGGTGATCTCCCCATGCGGGCCCTGGGGGCGGCGCCGCCGTTACTCGCCGCCGTGCTCCGCGAGCAGCGCGTGCTTCCGCCGCCGGAGGGCGAAGAACGCCCCGAAGGCAAAAGCCTGCGTGACCAGCACGAGTACGATCGCGCCGACGATCTTGTTGCCGCCCAGGATCATGGTCAGCCCCACGATCGCGGAAAGCAGCGCCAGCAGCGGAAGCAGCATGTAGCCGAGGACAAAGAGAGTTTCGGGTTTCTTCAACATTCGGTTAGTGCTCCGTCCGGCGCCATACGTTGATGCGGTAGCGGGTGCCGTTGCCGGAGGTCTCCCAGCCGTCGGCCGGCAGGCTCCCGTCCATGCTCCAGTCGTACCCGAGGTCCGGGGCGAACGTGTCGCCCTCCGCGGTGGTGTCGATCGTGGTGATGACGGCGACGTCGGCGAAATCCATGGACTGCGCGAAAATGTTGCCGCCGCCGATGATCCAGACCATGTCGTTGCCCGGCGCGAACTGGGACTCCAGGAGCGCATCGTCCAGGGACCTGACGGGGGTGGCACCCGCGGCCGCCGGAGTCGCCCCCCAGCCTTCCTGGCGGGTGATGACAATGTTCGTCCGCCCGGGCAGGGGGCGGTACTTGTCGGGAAACGACTCCCACGTCTTGCGGCCCATGATCACCGGGTGGCCTGTCGTGAGCCGGGTGAAGTGCGCCATGTCCTCGGGAAGGTGCCACGGCATGCCGCCGTCATTGCCGATGACACCGGTGCTGGTTTGGGCCCAGACCAGGCCGAGGCCGGTGAGGGCGGCCAGCTTCTCGGGAAAGTCGGCGGGCTGCGCGCCCTGCGTTTTGTCGTCGCTCATACGGCTATCGGGGCCTTAATCGTCGGGTGGTGCTGGTATCCGACCACTTCGAAGTCATTGAGGGTGTAGTCGAAGATGGAGTCCGGCTTGCGGTTGATCTTGAGCTGCGGGTACTCGTACGGGGTGCGGGTGAGCTGCTTGAGGACCTGGTCCATGTGGTTGTCGTAGATGTGCACGTCGCCGCCGGTCCAGACGAATTCGCCAGGTTCCAGGCCGGTCTGCTGGGCGACCATGCAGGTCAGCAGGGCGTAGGAGGCGATGTTGAACGGCACGCCCAGGAAGGTATCCGCGGAACGCTGGTACAGCTGGCAGGATAGCTTGCCGTCGGCCACGTAAAACTGGAAGAACGCGTGGCACGGCGGCAGGGCCATGTCCTTGAGCTCGGCGACGTTCCAGGCCGAGACGATGTGGCGCCGGGAATCCGGGTTGGTCTTGAGGTTTTCGATAAGTTCGGCGATCTGGTCGATGTGGCCGCCGTCGGGGGTCGGCCAGGAGCGCCACTGGACGCCGTAAACCGGGCCCAGTTCGCCGTCGGCGTCGGCCCATTCGTTCCAGATGGTCACGCCCTGGTCCTGCATCCATTTCACGTTCGTGTCCCCGCGGAGGAACCAGAGAAGCTCCACGGCGACGGACTTGAAGTGCACGCGTTTGGTGGTGACCAGGGGGAAGCTCTGGCTCAGGTCGAACCGCATCTGGCGGCCGAACACACTCAGGGTGCCGGTCCCGGTCCGGTCCGATTTGTGCGTGCCGTGGTCCAGGACATCGCGCAGCAGGTCTTCATAGGGCGTTGGAATGCTCACTGTCCCAGTCTACTGAGAAGTCGCTGCCACTCCTTATCCGTCTTGCTGGCTGAGCGTGGTCCGCAGGATTGCCAGCAGCCCGGCGTCATCCAGGCCGGCGCACCGGCCTTCCGCAATGTAGCGCTCGACGGCGGCAGTCACCTCCGCGGCAACGGCCGCCGTCACGCGGAGACTTCCTTCCTGCGCAGGCGGGCCGGGGCGGGCCGCGCCAGGGTGCCGACCGGAATGACGGCGATAACCGTGGCCACGACGCAGAGGACTGCGCCCGCGGTGACCGCCGGACCCCAGAACGCCGCGGCCGGGTCGGTCTCCCCAAAGGCAGACCGGCCCACCACCGCTGCCCAGGCGTTGCTCTGCGTCAGCAGCAGGATTCCGGTCTGCGCTGCGAGGGTGGCTGCCAGTGTCCGCACCACGCGGTGCACAGTGATGGCGCGCAGGGCAGCGTCCAGTCCGGCCGGGGCACCGGCAACACCCTGACGGAGTCTGGCCGTGAAGACGACCGGGAGTGCGGCCGCGCAAACTCCGGCCGTGAGCAGCCCGGCCGGAACCCAGTCCGGGCCTGCGGCGAGACGGTCCTGTCCCACCGCCGTGACGATCAGCACGACGAGGAAGACGAGCAGTGCCACGACAGCAGTGGTCAGCAGGGCCGGGCCCACCGGCTGCCGCGGCCAGGGGCGCGGTGCCTCTGGACTCCCGTAATTGCGCTGGAGCAGAAGCTCGCCGGCGGGAATGACGAGCAGCACGGAAGCTGCCATCAGAGCCACGAAGCCCGCAAAACCAGAGCTGGCGGCAGCCATCAGGGCCTGGGCGAGGAAGACGCCGGCCAGCAGCGGCACGGCGG
>NZ_AUPJ01000422.1 GCF_000427315.1 Arthrobacter sp. TB 26 | reverse complement strand
GCCGCGGCGGCCGCAACCACCACATGACGAGCAGGACAGCCATGCCGGCCAGTCCGGCCGGATTCGTCCACGACGGGTCTCCGGCCGACGGGTCGGGCCGCGAAGTTCCCCGCGATCGTGCCCAGCCCGGCAGCCACCGTGGACACCGGCCGCCGGCAGCGCGGAGGGTCAAGGACCCTAGTCGTCGAAGGGCCGGAACCGCTCGACGGCGACCACCTTGTCCTTGCTGTGGTGCGCCACATGGCACACGACAATCTCGCCGGGAGCCAGGAACGGGTCGGCGTCCGGCAGCTGGGCGCGCAGCCGGGAACCCATGTGCTTCCCAAGCTGGGCAAACACGGTGGGGAGGGCAGGTCGGTGGGTGCACAGCGCCACGGCCCGCTGCTTGTCGAAAAGACTCTCGACGGCGGCGGCCGTCTTGTGCGGATGGCGGCCATGCCGGTGCTCTGTGAGGGCCTCGTTCAGCTTCACCTTCGCATCCGACGCCTTGGCGTACGGGGCGATGGTGGCCACGCACCTGAGCCACGGGCTGGAGACAACCCGCATGGGTTTCCAGGCCTGCAGAAGGCGGCCCACCGCCTGTGCCTGCCGCATCCCGGTGGCGGCAAGGGGCCGGTCCCCTTCGGCTTTGGACCAGGAGGAACGCGGCTTGGCCTTGGCATGGCGGACGATGACGAGCGGCCACGTCTTCAGCTCGCCCCGGGCATGCGCGGCCGCCAGATGCTCCAGCGGGCCCACATCGCTCGGGTTGCTCAGCATCCGGGCCGCCTTCTCCGGCGAGCACCACATGACGCTGTCCACTTCCTTGCCGTCCGGCAGAAGGGCGGCCCCGTCGACGTCGACAGCCCAGTAGTGAACCACTTTCAGCCCGGCGGGGACGTGGTAATGGATGGCCGGCAGCGGGATGCCCAGCGGCGCCTTTAGCCCGATTTCCTCATCGACCTCGCGGGCGGCACATTCGGGCACCGTCTCGCCGGGGTCGATTTTGCCCTTGGGCCAGGACCAGTCGTCATACCGCGGGCGGTGGATCAGCAGGACCTCCAGCTGGCCCTTGTCGCCCGGGGCGACACGCCAGGGCAGTGCGCCCGCAGCCACCACCGCGATTGCTTCGCCGGGATGGTCGCTCTGGTCGGCAACCAGTGAATCGCTACTCAATGCCAGAGCCCCTACCGCAGCCCGGACGAGCGCTGCCGCGAGCGGGAATTGAGCAGCCAGGACTGGATATCCTCGAGATCGTGGCCGTCCTCCGCGAGGTGGTGGCGGGTCCATACGGCCTGGTTGTCGAGGTGCCAGCTGGCGGTGCCCGGGTCCATGTAGCGGCGCAACAGATCCATGACATACGTTGTGTCGTCCCCGCTGGTGAGCTGGACGAGGGCTTCCACCCGGCGGTCCAGGTTGCGGTGCATCATGTCCGCCGACCCGATGTAGACCACCGGGTCCCCGGCGTTGGCGAAGGCGAAAACGCGGGAGTGCTCCAGGAAACGGCCCAGCACGGACCGGACTGTGATGTTCTCGCTGAGTCCGGGCACTCCCGGGCGCAGCGAGCAGATGCCGCGGACGATAATGTCCACGGGAACGCCGGCCTGCGAAGCCCGGTACAGGGAATCGATGATGGCTTCGTCCACCATCGAGTTGACCTTGATCTGGACCCGGGCGGCCAGGCCGGCGCGGGCGTTCCGGATCTCTGTTTCGATCCGGTCGATGAGTCCCGAACGCACCGACCGCGGGGCCACCAAAAGGCGCTTGAAGGTGGACTTCGGCGCATAGCCGGAGAGCTGGTTGAAGAGCTTGGACAGGTCCTCACCCACCTGCTCGTTGGCCGACAGCAGGCCGAGATCTTCGTAGTAGCGGGCGGTGCGCGGGTGGTAGTTGCCGGTGCCGATGTGGCAGTAGCGGCGCAGCCCATCCACTTCCTGGCGGACCACGAGCGAGAGCTTGCAGTGGGTCTTGAGGCCTACGATGCCGTACACCACGTGCACGCCGGCCTGCTCCAGCTTCCGGGCCCAGGAGATGTTGGCCTGCTCGTCGAAGCGGGCCTTGATTTCGACGAGGGCCAGCACCTGCTTGCCGGCCTCGGCGGCGTCGATCAGGGCGTCGACGATGGGCGAGTCGCCGGAGGTGCGGTACAGGGTCTGCTTGATGGCCTGGACCTTCGGGTCCGCGGCGGCCTGCTCGAGGAACGCCTGGACCGAGGTGGAGAAGGAGTCGTACGGGTGGTGCAGCAGGATGTCACGCCGCCGCATGGCCGCGAAGACGTTCGCCGCCTTGGACGTTTCTGATTCGTTGAGGTACCGGGACGTATGCGGGACATGCTTCGGGTAGTGCAGGTCGGCGCGGTCGATTCCGGCGATGACCGAGAGCCCGCGGAGGTCCAGCGGGGCCGGGACCGAGTAGACCTCGGATTCCTCGACGCCCAGCTCGCGGATCAGCAGCGCCCGGATGTTCGGATTGATGTCATTCGTGACTTCGAGCCGGACCGGCGGGCCGAAACGGCGGCGCAGCAGTTCTTTCTCAAGCGCCTGCAGCAGGTTCTCGGCGTCGTCCTCTTCGACCTCCACGTCTTCGTTGCGGGTGACGCGGAAGGTGTGGTGCTCCAGCACCTCCATGCCGGCAAAGAGCTGGTCCAGGTGGACGGCGATGACTTCCTCGAGGGCGATGAAGCGTGCCACCCGGCCCGGCACGGAGCCGGCCCGGGGCCCGTCAATCGAGATCAGCCGGGGGAGCTGGTCCGGAACCTTGAGGCGGGCGAAGAGTTCCTTGTCGCTGACCGGGTTGCGGACGACGACGGCGAGGTTCAGGGAGAGCCCCGAGATGTAGGGGAAGGGGTGGGCCGGGTCCACGGCCAGCGGGGTTAGGATCGGGAAGACCTTCTCCGCGAACATGGCGCTGAGCTGGTCCTTGGCCTGGGAATCAAGTTCCTCCCAGTGCATGAGATGGATGTGCTCGTAGGCCAGCGCCGGACGGATCTGCTCGGCGTAGACGCGGGCGTGGCGCTGCTGCAGCCGGTGTGCCTCGTCCCCGATCTGCTCCAGGACCTGCATCGGGCTGAGCCCGGCGGGGGAGGGGACGGCCAAGCCCGTGGCGATCCGGCGCTTCAGCCCGGCAACACGGACCATAAAGAACTCATCCAGGTTGGACGCGAAGATGGAGAGGAAGCTGACACGCTCCAGCAGGTGCAGGTTTGGGTCTTCGGCAAGTTCCAGGACGCGGGCGTTGAACGAGAGCCAGCTCAGTTCGCGGTCCAGGAAGCGGTCCGGGCTGAAATCGCCCTCCGGCTCCAGGTTGGGCGCGAACTCAGGAATGTCGATCCGGTCCTGGGTGGCACGTGAGGCAGGCACTTCGGAGGAGCCGAACCGGGCACGCGCGGGTCGCACTTTTTTGTCCGACGTAGCGGCCTCAGACGTGGCTGTCCGGGCAGATTCCCGTTGCATGGTGTCTCCTAATGCTGGCGCGATGTGCTTCAACCTTACAAGCATTCACCGTGCCATTAGCTTTCGACGAGTCCAGAATTCCCCGGGTGGACACCTGATGTCCGCCGAATGGATTATTGCCCCTCCAGCGGGGCATACATCACGTCGACGTCCCAGCGGGTGAACCCCAGCCGCCGGTACAGCGACACGGCCGGAACGTTGTCCGCATCGACGTAGAGCATCACGGCGTGCAGGCCCTGGTTCTGCAGATGCCGGATGCCGGCGACCGTCAGGGCCTTCCCGAGTCCGGTGCCCTGCGCGTCGGGTGCCACGCCCACCACGTACACCTCGCCGATCGCCGGATGGTCTCCGTGCCGCGGGTGCACCTTGGTCCAGTGAAAGCCGAGAATCCGGTCGGAGGCGTCGACGGCCAGCAGGAAACCGGCGGGATCGAACCATGGCTCGGCCATCCTGGCGTCCAGATCGCCGCGCGTCATGGTTCCCTGCTCCGCATGGTGCGCGAAGGCGGACCGGTTCGCGGTCAGCCAGGCGTCCTCATCCCGGCCCGGGACGAAGGCGCGGAGTGTCACGCCGACCGGCAGGGGGACGTCGGGCAGCTCCGCCGCCGCGCTTGTGAGCCGCATTTTCCACAGCTCCCGGACCGGCCCGTAGCCGTAGTGCGCGGCGATCTCGGCCGCGGCTTCGTGGTTGCCATGGGACCAGGCCTTGAGGCCCGCGAAGCCGCGGGTGTTCTTGAGTTCGCGGNCCAGCCGGTCCGCGACGCCCTGGTTCCGGTAGCTGGGGTGGACGGCAATTTCCAGCACGCCCGTACCGTCCGGTTCCCCGATGACGACGGCGACCCCGGCCAGATCCTGCGCCGTCGCCGGGTCGGACCTCTCCTCGGGGCAGTAAAGGGCGAGTGTCAGAACTTCATGCCCGCCGCCGGCGGCGCGCAGCGTCACGAGCGTCTGTTCGGACAGCGGCGGATTGCCATCGGATTCCTCGGCGGCGGCCACGAGGGCTTTGACGTCCTTCAGGAGCTGCGCATCCGCAGCTCCGTTGGCGGCGAGTACGGGCCAGTTTTCAGGATGCTCAGGACTCATGGTGCAAGGCTATACGGTGCCGCCGGGGCGGGCCCGATTTTGTGGTTTCCGGAACGGTTACGTATAGTCGTTAACTCATCCGGCTGTTCGTCCAGAGACTGTTTCTGGAACTGCCGTTCGGATGCGAGGGGGATCCACCACTGGGGTGGCCTCGATACGTTCGACCCGTATGTCCTCCACTGAAGCAGAAAAGCCCCGGACCGAGGTCCGGGGCTTTTCTTTGTTCTGTGGCCGGAAGGGGTGCGGCCGGAACCCGCGAGGTTCAGGCTTCGGTGAGCTCTTCCTCGGGGTGCCGGACCAGCGTCAGGCGGTAGCCCACGTTGCGGACCGTGCTGATCAGGTTCTCGTGGTCGGCGCCGAGCTTGGCCCGCAGGCGCCGGACGTGGACGTCCACGGTGCGGGTGCCGCCGTAGTAGTCGTAGCCCCAGACCTCGGTCAGCAGCTGCTGGCGGGTGAAGACCCGTCCGGGGTGCTGGGCCAGGTACTTGAGCAGTTCAAATTCCTTGAAGGTCAGGTTGAGCGGTGCGCCGTTGACCCGGGCGGTGTAGCTGGCCTCATCGATGACGACGCCGGCGGCCCGGATCTCTGTCGGGGCATCGTCCTGGTCCGGTACGGCCCGGGCGACGCCGAGGCGGATGCGGGCTTCGACCTCGGCGGGCCCCGCGGAGTCCAGCAGGATGTCGTCAACAGCCCAGGCGGAGGACACGGCGGCCATGCCGCCCTCGGTCAGGATCAGCATAAGGGGGGCGCTCAGGCCCGTGGCCTTGAGCAGCTGGGTGAGGGAACGTGCACCGACAAGGTCTTTGCGGGCGTCCAGCAGGACGATGTCGCAGGGGTCCGTCTCCAGCAGCGCTGTCGGCTCGGCGGGGAGAATATGGACCCGGTGGTTCAGTAGTTCCAGAGCAGGCAGGACGTCCACCGATGAGCCGGTGCTGTTCGTCAGTAGCAGGATGTGCGACATGTTTCCTCCAAGGGGTGTCCGCGCATCGTTGGGCGTCTGTAGCTGAGTCTGAGTATACCCAAAGGCCCCTTCCCGGACATGCTTCCGTCACCTGCGTCCGGTTCCTTTGCGACACAAAACGGTCACATAGGGCAGGATTGATCCGTCGGGGCCCGCAGCCCCCCGGCGAAAGATCAGGTCGAATTGGGGTCCGCAGTGAGCGAAAGTACGACGATGACCGGAAGACGGATGACGGATAAGAAGATGTTGGGTAATCAGTGAAGACGTGGTCCATCGGCGTCATCGGGCTGGCCGGACTCGCCGCGATAGTCGGCGCGTCGTACATCTCGCCGGAGGCGCTTTTGGCGGTCGGAGTGCTCATCGCCGCCGCCGTCGGGGTCGGCTGGCCGCACTTCCTGGGCATTCCGGCCAAGAAAACCCTGGCCGCCCTGATCGGCCTGCCGGGCGTTGGCGCCGCCGTTGCCGCCACCTACCTTCCCGCCCCGGGCTTCCTGGACTGGACCCCGTCGTTTATGGCGGCAGGCGTGATGGCGGTCTTCGTGATGCAGCTGATCCGGGGCACCGGGCAGGCGCAGCGCCTGGAATCCACGCTCGGTTCAAGTGCCGGCGTCATGCTCTCCTGCCTGGGCGCCGGCTGGATTGCGTGCTCCCGCTTCAACGGCGTACAAGAGATGCTCCTGGTCGCCGCCATCAGCGCTGCGATCGCCCTGCTGGCCGGCCTGATCCGCTGGCCCGACCGGGTCGTGGCGCCGCTGGGCGTCGTCGGCGCCGGGCTGGCGGGTCCGCTCGCAGGCCTCGTCTTCTCCGACATCGCCGTGCTGCCAGCCGCGATCGTCGGGGTGGTGGTGGGGGCCGTGCTGATGAGTTTCCGCCGGCTGGTGATCATCCGCGGCGAGTCGCTAAGCTTTGCGGCGGCCCTCGGAATGGGGCTGGGCCCGGTCTCCGCCGTCGGTTCCCTGGCTTACTTCATAGACAAACTACTCATCTACTAACGCGCTAGGATGGCATCATGTCCGTACTTGCATTTGAAATCTTCTTCCTTGTACTGCTCGGCGTTGCCAGCCTGGCCATGGCGTGGTTTGCCGGCTTTGTTGTCTACCGCCTCTTCAAAGGCCAGAAGTAACAGCCAGAAATCAATAGCCGTCTTCGTTTCCAGAGGTAGCTGCTGTGCCGATTGAAATTCCAACAGATCTGACACCCGAAATCGTTCCGCTGTCCTGGCTCATTGGTGAGTGGGAGGGCGGGGGCCGGCTGGGGGCCGGGGAAGAGGATTCCGAGCACTTCCGGCAACACGTGTCGTTCACGCATAACGGGTTGCCCTACCTGCAATACCGTGCCGAGAGCTGGCTGACCGACGACGCAGGCACCACGTTGCGTCCCCTGACCGTCGAGACCGGTTTTTGGGCGCTGGAGCGTAAACAGCGGGAAGAGGATGGCGGCCCGGGGCTTATCCCGGCCGACATCGTTCCCGTGCTGAGGAGCGCCGACGAAGTCGAGGCGCTGCGCAACAAAGACGGCGGCTTCGACATCTCCGTGTCGATCTCCCACCCCGGCGGGATCTCGGAGCTGTACTACGGCCAGATCAAGGGCCCGCAGATCCAGCTCAGCACCGATATGGTGATGCGCGGCAGCCACTCCAAGGAGTACACGGCCGCCACCAGGATCTTCGGCCTCGTGGAAGGCAATCTGCTCTGGCGCTGGGACATGGCAACGGGCA
Source organism: Arthrobacter sp. TB 26 (assembly GCF_000427315.1). Taxonomy (GTDB): domain Bacteria; phylum Actinomycetota; class Actinomycetes; order Actinomycetales; family Micrococcaceae; genus Arthrobacter. The sequence continues at coordinate 635 of NZ_AUPJ01000422.1, read as the reverse complement.
AGGGCCCTGCGGGGGGCAGCGGCCTGGAAGCCCACGCGTCCGCCATCCTCCACAAAGTCAGCTGACCGGCGGCGTCCGCGCGGAGAGCCGCCCGATCCTGAGGTCTCACTGTTTTTCCGTTGTCCGCCGCGACCGCAGGGAGTACCGCAGTGAATGCCACACCCGCAACACCCGCCGATTTCAGCGACCTCAAAGCCGTGTACTTCAATGGCACCTTGAAGAAGTCCCCCGAGGCCTCCAATACACAAGGCCTGATCGACGTCAGCCGCCGGATCATGGACAAGCAGGGCGTGACCACCCGGGTCATCCGGACGGTGGACCACGACATCGCGAGCGGAGTTTATCCGGACATGCGCGTGCACGGCTGGGCGAGCGATGAATGGCCGGAGCTTTATCCGGCCGTCCGGGACGCCGACATCGTTGTGGTGGCCGGGCCCATCTGGCTGGGAGACAACTCCTCGCAGACCAAGAAGCTGATCGAGCGCCTCTACGCGCACTCGGGCGAGCTGAACGACAAGGGCCAGTGGGCGTTCTACCCCAAGGTGGGCGGCTGCCTCATCACCGGCAACGAGGACGGGATCAAGCATTGCGCCATGAACGTCCTCTACAGCCTCCAGCACATCGGCTTCACGGTC
>NZ_AUPJ01000421.1 GCF_000427315.1 Arthrobacter sp. TB 26 | reverse complement strand
CGGGCCGGGCCCGAGCTACCTCGATGAAGGTTCCGGCGGTCCCGAAAATGATTTCACCAACCGCAACACCACCTTCATGACGTGGAACATGCTGCACCTGGCCCGGATGCTCAAGGATGCAGGCGGCATTCCTGCCTACGGAAACCTGCCCGAGGCCTGGAAAGCCGGGACCAGGTTTGACTTCGAAAATCCGGAATACCGCTAACCGCTGAGGACTTCTACTACATATGACTACCAAGAGCCCACTGCTCGCGCGCCCCGGCGCCGTCGAAGCCGGCGGCGCTGACGCCGGCGTCGCCTCCCACTATGGCGAACCGCTGCGCGAACAGCGGGCGCTGGCGGCGGGCAGCGCCGTCGTCGATTTGTCGCACCGCGGCGTCGTCACCGTTACCGGGCCGGACCGGCTGAGCTGGCTCAACACGCTGTCCTCCCAGCAGCTCACGAACCTGGCGCCGGGGCAGTCCAGCGAGCTGCTGCTCCTGAGCGTGCAGGGCCGGATCGAATTCGACGCGCGGGTGGTGGACGACGGCGCCACGACCTGGCTGATCGTCGAGGCAGCCGAGGCCGGGCCGCTGGCGGAGTGGCTCAACAAGATGAAGTTCATGCTCCGGGTCGAGATCGCCGACGTGTCGGCGGACTGGGCCGTGCTGGGGTCCACCCTGCCGGTGCCCGAATGGTCCGGGCTGCTTGTCTGGGAAGACCCATGGCCGCATGTCGGCGCCGGCGGCTACTCCTACGCGGTGGTAGGGGAGGACTCCCACCCCGGCCTCGAACGGCCGTGGTTCGAGTACCTCGTCCCGGCTGCGGAGCTTGAAGCCACGGCCGGCGAACGCCCGCTGGCCGGCGTCTGGGCAGCCGAAGCCCTGCGCATCGCAGCGTGGCGGCCGCGCTGGGGTGCCGAAACCGACGACAAGACCATCCCGCACGAACTCGACCTGCTCCGCACCGCCGTGCACCTGAACAAGGGCTGCTACAAGGGCCAGGAGACCGTGGCCCGGGTCCACAACCTGGGCCACCCGNCGCCGCGCCGGCTGGTGTTCCTGCAGCTCGACGGCTCGCAGCACACCATGCCCGCAGTCGGCAGCGAGGTCCGTTCCGGGGACCGCAAGGTCGGCACCGTAACATCCGTGGCGCAGCACTACGAAATGGGGCCGGTGGCCCTGGCCGTGGTCAAACGCTCGGTCGCGCCGGAGGAAGTACTGACCGTCCTCGACGGCGACGAGCCTTACACCGCAGCACAGGAAGTCATTGTGGCTCCCGACGCCGGCCAGGTCGTGGGGCGGCAGACCGGTTTCCTGAGGGGGACCCGATGACGGAGGGCAGCACCGCGCCGGACGAGGAGACCCTGGCCCTGGCCCACAGGCTCCTCGATGCTGCCCGTCAGGGTGACTCCGCCCTGCTCGGCGGCTACCTCGCCGCCGGAGTCCCGGCCACCCTGACGAACGCGGCCGGGGATTCCCTGCTGATGCTCGCGGCCTACCACGGCCACGCCGACACCGTCCGGCTTATCCTGGCGCACGGCGGAGACGCCAATACCGCCAACGACCGCGGCCAGACGCCGCTTGCCGGTGCCGTATTCAAGGGCTACACGGATGTGTCGCAGGTGTTGCTCGACGCCGGCGCCGACCCCGACGCCGGCACGCCCTCCGCCCGGGCAGCCGCCCAGATGTTCGACCGGAAGGACATCCTGGCCCTGCTGGGCTGAACGCGTCGCGGCGGCCCGATGGGTATCTTGTGTCCTCATACTCCATGTGGAATAGTTCTAATGGAATAATAACCGCGGCTTCTGGCCGCGTTGACAGGAACCGCGTGAAGGACAACGCTCCATGGCCCGACCCGCGCCGCTGACACCGCTGGGTGTCGCCACTCTCTCCCTGCTGGTCGAAGAACCCATGCATCCCTACGAGATGTACCAGCTCCTGATGGCGCGGCATGAGGACCGGCTCGTGAAGGTCCGGCCGGGAACGCTGTACCACGCGGTGGGACGGCTCGAGGAGCAGGGCCTGGTCCTGGCAACCGGCACAGACCGTGAAGGCAACCGTCCCGAACGCACTACGTATGAGATCTCCGGGGCCGGGCGGGCAGCCCTCACCCAAAGGATTCAGGACATGCTGGCCAGCCCCGTCAACGAATACCCCTCGTTCCCGCTCGCCGTCTCGGAAGCGTACAACCTTCCGGCCGGCGTCGTGACCGAATTGCTCGACCGCCGCCTCAAGGACCTGCAGGAGCAACTGGACTTCCTCGCCGCGGCGCAGGACCGGGTGCGGACGAAGGGCGTCGAGCGCAAGTACTGGATCGACATGGATTACCAGCAGGTGATGCTGCACGCCGAGATCGGCTGGATCCGGAATCTCCAGGACCAGCTCGGCAGCGGCCAGCTTGCCTGGTAGCCCATCCCGGGCCCTGGCCCCGACGAACACCCTGTGAAAAACAACAACCACCCGTTTCGACCCGTAAGGAATCCCATGGAAATCGTTGCCAGGCCGTGGCCGGCGCTGTGGTCCCTCGTGATCGGGTTCTTTATGATCCTGATCGATACCACCATCGTCTCGGTGGCCAACCCCCGCATCATGGAAGGCCTCAACGCCGACATCAACGCGGTGATCTGGGTGACCAGCGCCTACCTGCTCGCCTACGCCGTGCCGCTCCTGATCACCGGCCGGCTGGGAGACCGCTTCGGCCCGAAGAAGCTGTACCTGACGGGGCTCGTCGTCTTCACCCTGGCGTCGCTCTGGTGCGGGCTCTCCGGCGACGTGCAGACGCTGATCCTGGCCCGGGTCTTCCAGGGTTTCGGCGCCGCGCTGATGACACCCCAGACCATGGCCGTCATCACCCGGATCTTCCCGCCGGACCGGCGCGGCGCCGCGATGGGCATCTGGGGCGCCACCGCCGGCGTCGCGACCTTGGTGGGACCGATCCTGGGCGGTGTCCTCGTCGACGGCCTCGGCTGGGAGTGGATCTTCTTCATCAACCTCCCGGTGGGCCTCGTCGGATTCTTCCTGGCACTTCGCTACGTGCCCGCCCTGAGCACCCACCCGCACAAGTTCGACATCCCCGGCGTGCTGCTCAGCGCCGTCGGGCTGTTCCTGCTGGTGTTCGGCATCCAGGAAGGCGAGACCTACAACTGGGGCACCATCACCGGACCCATCACGGTCTGGGGGCTCATTATCTCGGGGATCGTCGTGCTGGTGGCGTTTGTCGTGTGGCAAAAAGTGAATAAGGGCGAGCCGCTGCTGCCGCTGTCGCTGTTCAAGGACCGGAACTTCTCCCTGGCGAACATCGGCATCACCACCGTCGGCTTCGCCATCACCTCCTTCACCCTGCCGCTGATCTTCTACTTCCAGATCGTCCGCGGGCTGACCCCCACCCAGTCAGCGCTGATGATGGTGCCGATGGCGCTCATTTCCGGCGGCCTTGCGCCCGTCGTGGGCAAGATCATCGACCGGGTCAATCCGAAGTTCATCACCGCGTCCGGTCTGCTCCTGATGTCCGTGGCGCTGACCTGGAATGCCGTCCTGATGCACCCGGATACGCCGATCCTGCTGTTCCTGCTGCCGAGTGCCGTGCTCGGTTTCGCGAACGCCGGCATCTGGGCGCCCCTGAGTACGACCGCCACCCGGAACCTGCCGCCGCGNNGGCCGGCGCCGGTTCCGGCGTGTACAACACGACCCGCCAGATCGGGGCAGTGCTGGGCAGTGCCGCCATCGCGGTCCTGATCCAGGCGCGGCTCGCGGCAGAGCTTCCGGCGGTTCCGGGGGGATCCGGCGGGGCGAGCCCGATGTCTTTTGGTGGCACACTGCCCGAGGCTTTGCAGGAGGGGTTCTCGACGGCGATGGGCCAGTCCATCCTGCTGCCCGCTGCTGTCATCCTGATCGGCATGGCGGTGGTGCTGTTCTTTGCCAAACCCCAGCCGATACAGGGCTGGGGCACGCCCGGCTCCGTGCCGGCAACGTCCAAGGGCGCCAAGGGCGCCGAGGTGCAGTCCCGCTGAGGCGACGCCAGTGTGCTGCCGGTTCAGCCCAGCAGCACACTGGTCTGGATGCCGCCGGCGGCAAAGCCCAGGCTGCGGGCGATGGCCAGCGAGCCCTTGTTGCTGACATCGGCGCGCCACTGCAGCGTCAGCCCGGAGGCGAGGGCCTCATGGGCCGCGATTGACGCGGCCAGTGAGCCCAGTCCCTGGCGGCGCCATTCCGGGGCGACCAGCACCCCCATCTGCGCCAGGATGCCCTCCCACTCGGTGTAGGCGCCGCACGCCACCGGGGTCCGGCGGCCGTCCTCCACGTGCATGATGGTGAAGCGGTGCTCGAGGTCCGAGAGGCCCACCTCGTTGACGTCATCCGGCGGGCAGGCGGCTTCCAGCTCGACCGCTTCCGGGCTGCCCTGCGAGACGGTCAGCTCCTCCGCGGGCTGCTGCAGGGGCAGATCGTCCGCGAAGAACAGGGCCGCGGCGCCGAGCCCGTGGCCGCCGTGGTCCCGCGTGATGGTCAACAGGGTGCCGTGCTGTGCCAGTTCCCCGTCGGACAGCCCGCCGGCGGCATCCAGCGCCCATTGCGGTCCCACCAGGGCGGAATTGCCGAACAGCCGGACAAACTGGACGGCACGGGCCGACTCGTCGGCACGTGCGATGCGTTCGCCCGCGGCCGCCGCAAACGCGCCGTCGTCGAGGCCCAGGCGGCGGGCCCACGCGAGCTGGATGATATTGACCGAACCGGGCTCAAGTGTCATGGCTCCACCCTACCCACCGGCGTGTCGGGCTCAGTGCAGAGGATCGGGGGGCTCAGCCGAAGAGGACCGCGGCCTCGTCGTAGCGGGACTGCGGGACGGTCTTGAGGTTGCCGAGCGCGGCGTCGAAGCCCACGTGGACGATGTCGGTGCCGTTGAGGGACACCATGGTGCCCCAGCGTTCTTCGACGACCGAATCAATAGCGGCCATGCCCAGGCGGGTCGCCAGCACACGGTCGAACGCGGTGGGGACTCCGCCGCGCTGGATGTGGCCCAGGACCGTGGCCCGGGTTTCGATGCCGGTCATGGCCTCGAGTTCGGGGGCCAGCCGCTCGGAGATCCCGCCCAGCCGCGGACGGCCGAAGGTGTCCAGCCCGCGTTCGGAGTGCGGTGTTTCCTGGTCGTCCGGGACGAAGCCTTCCGCGACGACCACGAGCGGCGCGCGGCCGCGGTCGCGCGCCGAGACGACCCATTCGGCGATTTGCTTCATGGAGGCTTTCTGCTCCGGGATCAGGATGGCGTGGGCGCCCGAGGCCATGCCCGCGTGCAGGGCGATCCAGCCCACGTGGCGTCCCATGACCTCGGCGATCATGCAGCGGTGGTGGGACTCGCCGGTGGTCCGCAGCCGGTCGATCGCCTCGGTGGCGATCTCGACGGCGGTGTCGAAGCCGAAGGTGTAGTCCGTTGCGTCGAGGTCATTGTCGACGGTCTTGGGGACGCCCACAATCTTCAGGCCGGCGTCGGTGAGCCGCTTGGCCGCGGCCAAGGTGCCTTCCCCGCCGATGGCGATGAGCGCGTCGATGCCCAACCGGTCCATATTGGCCTTGATGACCTCGGGCCCGCCATTGTTTTCGAACGGGTTGGTGCGGGAAGTGCCCAGGATGGTCCCGCCCTGCTTGGCGATGCCGCGGACCATGGTGCGGGGGATATCGATGGTGTCGCCCTCAACGACGCCGCGCCAGCCGTCCAGGAACCCCACGAATTCGTGGCCATGGACGGCGATGCCCTTCAGGACGGCGCCACGGATGACGGCGTTCAGTCCGGGGCAGTCGCCGCCACTGGTGAGGATTCCAATTTTCATGTCTCGGCTCAAATCCTGGTTCGGAGGGTTACAGGCAGAGCGCCACGCTGAGCTCACCTAGAGTCTAGTAGCGCATGTGGGGCGGGACACAAACGGTGACATCGGCGAAGTGCCCCCGCCGGGCGGCAGGGGCACTTCCCGTCTCGCGGGCCGGATCTTAGGGGCGGGACGAACGGTTCGCCAGGAACGTCTCAAGGACGATGGCGTTCCGCTGGTCCGGGAGGAGCAGCCAGGCCGCGAGATAGAACACGAAGGCCGGACCGGGAAGCAACGCGAAGAGCAGGAACGCGATCCGGACGAACGCGACATCCACATTCAGCTTGGCTGCGATGCCGCCGCAGACACCGCCCAACCAGCGCTGCGGACCACGTTTCAGGCCGAGGCCCCTGACGGTGCTGAAGAACTTTTCCATGGTTCAAGACTTCCCTGTCGATGCTGCTTTGTCACGTCCGCGGGCCGAAAGCAGCCCGCCCACCACGAGTGCCGCCCCCGCGCCGATCATCAGGCCGATCACCACGTAGGTGCCGTTGAGCGCGACGATGCCAAGCTGGGAAACGATGATCAGTGCGGCGAGGGCCACCACAATCAGCCCCCAGACGATGGTGCCCACGCGGGGCGGGGAATCCTCCGGCGGCTCCGGGGCGCCGGAGCGCGGGGGAGTGGCGGGGCTGCTGCCTTCCGGGCTGCCGGACGGTGCGTCATAGCTGCTCATGTCAGTTCCCTTCCTTGATGGTGACGTTGCTGAAGGTGCCGTTGATCTTCACGACCAGTGTCGCTCCCGGCATGCCGGTGTTGTAGCTGCTTTGCTGGGTGGTCATGCCGCCGTGGTTCTGGCTGCCTTCGTTGAGGTTCCCCATGGTCATGTCGGCGCGGACCTCCACCGGAACAGTGTCCGGGATAACCACCGTGAGGTTGCTTGCCGTCGCGTCAATGGGGACCACCAGATCTGTTTCCAGCGGAGGGTTGAGCGAGAGCCGGGTCAGGTCCACGGTCCCGGTGCCGGCCGTGATATCGAATCCACCCTGCGCCTGCTCGATGCTCACCGGTGACCAGTCGGCGTTCTGCGGGCGGAAGCGGTCGCCGTTGGGGAGCACATTGAAGATGCCGCCGACGATCAGGGCGACCGCGGCGAAGAATCCGAGGATGCCCGAGGTGCGGCCCCGGAGCCCGGCGATGAGGATGCCGAGACCCAGGACCACGGCGGCGCTGGCCCAGACGACGGCGTTGCTGG
>NZ_AUPJ01000420.1 GCF_000427315.1 Arthrobacter sp. TB 26 | reverse complement strand
TGGCGGGCGGTCTCGGTGACGATCAGCGCGGGAACGAGCTGGTCGCGGCTGAGGGCGCTGTGCGCGGCGGTGCCGAGCAGTCCGGCGACGCCGTCAACGGTGTAGCCGATGCCGCGCAGGTCCGCCGCCAGGGCTTCGAGCAGGCCGGGGAGGTCGCTGCGCGGGGCGTCGGTGGTGTTGCCGGCCGTGAAATGCGTTGAAAGAGTCACCGGTCAAGTTTAGTCCCGGTCCCGGCGGCGCCGGTCCTAGAGGTGCTTGCCGGCGTAGATCCGGAGGGCGTCGCGGACGAAGGTTGCACCGGCTGCGCCGCCGTAGTTCGCGGCGAAGCGCGGATCGGCAACGTACATCTCCCCGAGGCCGGTGACGTAGCCTTTCACGTCGCCGTTGCTGCCCGAGGCTGACGTTGAAGCGGGCGTGCCGGGGATCCCGGAAAGCCATTCGACCTGCCGCCGGGCCAGCTCCTGCGCCTCGGCACTGTCGGCCGGGACCCCCGACTCCGCGGCCGCGGTCCAGTCGCTGCCCAGCTGCCGGGAACGTTTCTTCCAGGCGTCCTTCTGGGCCGGGCTCATCCCATGCCACCAGGCGTCTCCCGCTGCGTACGCGTCCGTGCCCCAGCGCTCCTGAACCTCGTCCTTGTACTGGGTGTGGTCGAAGCCGTCGAACATTTTCTCCGCCATGATCTCTCCTCCTGCTTTCAATCTGTCAATCGTCTGCCGGACCGAGGCGATCTGGCGGCCCAGCCGGTCCTGTTCCTG
>NZ_AUPJ01000419.1:6529-8414 GCF_000427315.1 Arthrobacter sp. TB 26 | reverse complement strand
GAGCGCCTGTTCGGCGTCGGGCTCGCGGCGGAGGACCTCGGCGATGGCCGGGAGGCCGAGCCCAAGGTCCCGCAGGAGCAGGATCCGCTGCAGCCGCACGAGGGATGCCTGGTCGTAGAACCGGTAGCCGTTGTCACCGGTCCGGCTGGGTTTGAGCAGTCCGATGTCGTCGTAGTGCCGCAGCGTCCGGCTCGTGGTCCCGGCGGTCCTGGCGATCTGTTGCACGGACCATTCCATGTGGCTGCCTCCTTCCGCTCCGGCACCGGCCGATCCCGGACCGGTATCCCGATGCTAGGGGTTGACGTTACGTCAACGTCAAGGCCTGCGTATGACGGACTGCGTGTGCCGGCCGGCGGGGACGCCGGAGGCCTGGCGTAGCATGGCGGTATGCACACGCAGCAGCGATTTATCAGCCCTCGGCCGCTTTCCGGCCGCACGGGCTTCTTGTCGCGCGCATAACTGCAGCCGCCGGGGTCCGTCCGGTGCAGCGGCTGAGGGTGAAGCTCCCCTCCCGCACTCAAAACCCAAGGACCCCTCATGAAGAACTACTTGACCCCCTCCGCGCTGCAGGTCGCCCTGTCGCTCCGCGACTTGTCCGATCCCGCGCAGGGCCCTCACGCCATGTCCCTGCTGCTGGCGGAAATCATGACGGCGCTGGAACGGCGCTGGGGCATCCCGGTTGAGACGCACCGTCTCAGCCCCCTGGTCGCAACCGCCGACAACTACGACCGTCTGGGCTACTCCCCCGACGACGTCACCCGCGATTCCCGGTACTCCCGCCATGTCAGCCCCACGGTGATGTTGCGGAGCCACACGTCGGCGGGGGTCCCGGCCCTGCTCGACTCGCTGCGGCAGGAAATGGGCTACTACGACCGGCTGCACGCGGTGCCCGGCCTGGTGTACCGGAGGGACGCGATCGACCGCACCCACGTGGGCGCCCCGCATCAGGTGGATCTCTGGAGGCTCAAAGCGCGCGGGCTGCTGGGTTCCGCCGAGCTGGACCAGATGATGGCGGCCGTCGTGGAAGCGGTCCTACCGGCCTCCGTCTCCCCGGATGTGCAGTGGCGCGCGACCCCGGCAACCCACCACTACACGGATACGGGCAGGCAGCTGGACGTGCTCGTCACCCAGCCGGACGGCAGCCGGGAATGGCTGGAACTGGCCGAATGCGGCCTGGTCGCCGCGCAGGTCCTCCGCGGCTCCGGGCTCGATCCGCGGCGCTGGGCCGGCCTCGCCCTGGGCCTGGGGCTGGACCGCGCCCTGATGCTGCGCAAGGGCATCCGGGACATCCGGCTCCTGCGCTCGGAGAATCCCGAAGTCCGGGCCCAGCTGCTGGACTTGAATCCCTACCGTCCGGTGTCGGTCATGCCCGAGGTCAGGCGCGACCTGTCCCTCGTGCTGGACTCCGCGGCGGAGGCCGACGTCGAGTTGCTCGGTGACCGTGCGCGGACGGCCCTCGGGACGGACGCCGAGATGCTGGCCGCACTGGAAATCAGGGCGGTGACCCCGGCGTCGGGTCTGCCGCCCGCCGCCCTCGAACGGCTCCGCCTCACTCCGAACCAGGTGAATGTGCTGCTGCGGCTGGTGTTGCAGCCGCTGGACCGGACCCTCACGGACGGCGAGGCCAACCTCGTGCGGGACCGCGTGTACCTTGCCCTGCACCGGGGCCGGGTGCTGGAGCTGATCTCGGGATAAGGGGCGCGGGCCGGTGGCGCCGGGCCGCCNCCGGTGGACCAGCCGCGGCCCCCAACGACGGTAAGTTGGAGGCATGTCCTTCCTTATCCCCGGCCCCCGGCGTGCCCGGATCCTCCGGCAGCGTGCCCGTCCTATCGGGCGCGCCGCCTGGCCGTTCAGCCGCGCCGCCTTCGGCGCTGCGGCCGGCGCC
>NZ_AUPJ01000419.1:0-6524 GCF_000427315.1 Arthrobacter sp. TB 26 | reverse complement strand
CGCCGCCGTCGTCCTGGCCACAGCAGCGTGCTCCCCGGTCGGTTCCGTCGAGTCGGCCGATGTGCCGGCATGGAAGGCCACGGCTCTTCCCTCTGTCGACGGGATCGTGCTCGAGGACTCGGGAAAAATCCTCAACCGGGATCCGATCGTCAAAGCCGCCCCCGGAATCGGGGCCGGCACCTACCTGCTGACGATGAGCTGCGACGGCGGCGGCAAGGCCTTCTTCGTGGCCTCCCTCGACGGCGCCAGGCTGAACGAGGCCGGAGCGGCCTGCAACGGCAGCCGCGAAACGGCACGCATCAAAGTCCCCGCCGCCGGGACGCTGCAGATCAGCACCTCAAGCGTTGATGCTCCGCTCATTTACGCCTACCAGCTGGCACCCGCGGGATAGCAGCCGACGCCACCGCGGGCGGGGACGCGCCGTGACTTGCATGCGCGGCCCCCGCCGCTAGGCTCGGTCCATGTCAGCTACTGGGGGTACGCACTGGACGGGCCGGGCTGCCGTGGTGCTGGCGCTGGCCGCCGCGGGGCTGGCGGGCTGTGAATACGCCGACGACGTTGGACTCTCACCGGCCGCTTCCAGCCCGCCCAGCCGGTCATACCCTGCCAAGGCGCCGCTGCCGGCCCGGGACCCCGAACTCGTGGCCGCCGAGACCCGCAATCTGCTGGAACTCGGGGCCATACTCGGCTCACCGGAGGGGCTCCTGATCGGCGGATCGGGCGGGATCGGCGACACCAGCAGCGGCGGGTTCATGACGTCCGGCGTTGTCACCCGGGCTGGCCAGTACACGGTCACCGCGGCGTGCATCGGGGCACCGGATACGCACTTATCCGTCACGCAGGGCGCCCGTCAGGGCGGCACTCTCCTGGAGCTCAGCCTTGACTGCGGCAGCACGGCGGAAGCACGGGTGGACCTGGTGCCGGGATCGGTCTCGGCCCACGTCGTGCGTTACGGCGACGGCGTCCCGGGACCCGGAACCGGCGCCGTCGCGGGGATCCGGATTAGCTTCAGCGGACCGGGGCAGTAGGCCCGGAACAACGTTTCAGCACGGGGCGTTGGACTCTGGCGCGCCGGCACGGGGCGGGTTAAAGTCAGGACATGCCCACTGTTCCGGTGTCGAGCGTGTCCCGGACTCACACGGGATCTGCCGTGGGGCTCCTGCTCGCGCTGCTGCTGGGAACCGCGCTGACCGGCTGCGCCTACGAATATGACGACGGCTTTGCCAGCGGGACGGCGACCGCCCCCGCCCCGGGGTTATCCGATGCGGCCCTGCCGCGCGATCCCACGTACAACCAGCCCGTCACCGGCGCCGAACTGGACTCGTGGGTGGCACAGGTGCTGCCCGGAGCCGAGGGACAGGTGTTCCACAGCAACTACGGAACCCTGGCGGCAGCCGAGGAACGGGAGGAGAACACGGCGAACCTGCCCGAGGGCAGCTACGCCTTGACGCTGGCGTGCCGGAGCCCGCGGCGGGTGTCGTTCAGCATCAGCCATGACGACATTGAACTGGTGGACCTGAACCTGCGGTGCGGGACCTCCCGGGTAAACGTGGTCTATCTGCCGGCCGACGTCGTACTCCATATCAAGGTGGAGGCGAAGGAGGGTGCCAATTTCGCCTACCGGGTGAGCCGGATCTGAGTCCCCGGGCCGTCATCCGGACCGGTTCGGGGGTGGGCCGGCGGGGTGCAGGGCGTCAGGCCGCGCAGCCTTCCGGGCAGCGGAGCGTCTCCGGGCTGGCGGCGCAGTCCGAACAGTAAAGGGTGAGGGTGCGGCAGGACGGATTGGAGCAGTTCTCAAATTTGCTCGTCGGCGCCGAGCAGCGGACGCATTCGCCGATGGTCTTCGTGTCCTCGCTGAATTCAAGGTGCATACGTTTGTCGAATACGTAGAGGGAGCCCTCCCAGAGGCCCTGGTCCTTGAAGGTTTCGCCATACCGGACGATCCCGCCGTCCAGCTGGTAGACCTCTTTGAAGCCGCGGTTGACCATCAGGCTTGAGAGGACCTCGCAGCGGATGCCGCCGGTGCAATAGGTGACCACGGGCCTGTCCTTGAGGGCGTCGTACTTGCCGGAGTCGAGTTCCTTGATGAAATCGTGGGTCGTCGCGACGTCGGGGACGACGGCGTCCTTGAATTTTCCGATCTGGGCTTCGAAGCCGTTGCGTCCGTCGAAGAACACCACTTCGTCCCCGGCCTGCTTCTTCGCTTCCACGAGCCGGTGCAGTTCCTCGGGCGCAAGGTGCGTCCCGCCGCCGACGACGCCGTGTTCGTCCACCTTGAGCTCACCCGGCGCGCCGAAGGACACAATCTCGTCGCGGACCTTGACGCTGAGCCGGGGGAAGTCCGCGGCGCCGCCGTCGGACCATTTCACGTCGATACCGTGGAAGCCCTTGTATTCGCGGGTGGTCTTCACGTACTGCTTGACCGCCTTCAGCTCGCCGCCGACGGTCGCGTTGATGCCGTCCTTGGAGATGATGATGCGGCCGGTCAGCCCGAGCTTCTCGCACAGGGCGCGCTGCCAGAGCCGGACGGCATCGGGGTCCGCGAGAGGGGTAAAGCCGTAAAAGAGCACAATTCTGTTCAAAGCCACGTTTTAAGGGTACTGGCTGGGCCGAACGCCGGGCGCCGCGGGACAAGCTGCAGGCAGCCAGTAGCGCGCGGGCCAGAGCCGCGGTCCTGGCCGCGGCGGCACGGCTTCCGGAGGGCGGACCGGTCACAATTACGTAAGCAAGTCCTGTTCCCGGACCCGGCCCCTGTTGCTTGTGGCGGGGCTGGAATACGCTCATCACATGAGTCTTGAGGCCATGGTTGAAGACACCACCCATCTGCTCGAAATCTGGGTCACCGGCTGGGCTGGCTGCCGGGGGTATGAGACACGCAGGGAGGGCCGGTTCCCTGCGGCCCTCAGGGCGGACACCACCCACGAATGGGAATTTTTCGCCCATGACCCCTCCGATGCGGAGTTCGCGGCGCTGGCCGCCACCACCCTTGAAGTACCTGCCCGGATCCTTACGGTCCTCACGAACGACGCAGCCAGGTACACCTTCCTCGCCCAGCAACACGGGCTCAACGTCACCTCCGCCTCGCAGACTATGATGATCGTGGATATGGACACCCAGGACTCCGAGGATCCCTGGCTTCCGGATGATGACCTGCGGTGGGTGCCGTCACGATCCGACGGCGTCCACCATGCCGTGGTCTATGCCGGGGACGAGGTGGCGGCGAGCGGGCGCGTGTTTGTGGTGGGCCACACCGCAATCTTCGACAAGATCGTCACGGAGCCCGGATACAAGCGCCGGGGCCTGGGCAGCTTCATCATGCGGGCCCTCGCCGCCCAGGCTTTCGAACACGACGTCCAGACCGGGCTGTTGCTCGCCTCGCTGGACGGGCAGAAGTTGTACTCGCACCTCGGCTGGACAGCGGTCTGCCATGTGCTGATGCTTTCCGCCTCGGACGAGGGCTCGGACCTGTCGGTGGGCTGAGGCCCGGGGGCTGCTGGGTCCCGCGCCCCGGACGATTTGAGGCCGGGTGAAAGAATGTACGAGTGAACCCACATGAGTCCCTGATTCCGTTGCTGGGCCGCGGCCCGGACCCGGAACAGCTCCGTCATGTGCGCACCATCGCCGCCCGCCAGGCCGTGCACGCGCCGTGGCCCGGGTGGGCCCATCCCGATCTGGTGAACGCCTACGGATCGCTCGGCATCCACGAGCCCTACCGCCACCAGATCCAGGCCGCCGACCTCGCCCACGCCGGGGAGCACGTGGTGATCGCCACCGGCACCGCGTCCGGAAAGTCGCTGGCCTACCAACTTCCGGCGCTGGACGCGATCCACCGGTCCGAACTGCGGGTCCTCGCCGATCCCGGCAGGATCCACGACGACGGCGCCGTCGTCCTCTATCTCTCCCCCACCAAGGCCCTGGCTGCGGACCAGCTGGCCGCCATCCGGGCGCTGAAACTCCCCACCGTCCGGGCCGAGACCTACGACGGCGACACCGACCCCGCGTCCCGCCGCTGGATCCGCGACCACGCGAACTTCATCCTGGCCAACCCGGACATGCTGCACTTCGGGATCCTCCCCAACCATGCCTGGTGGGCACGGTTCTTCCGCCGGCTGCGCTACGTGATCGTGGACGAAGCCCACAGCTACCGCGGCGTTTTCGGTTCCCACGTGGCCAATCTGATGCGCCGGCTGCGCCGCATCTGCGCCTACTACAGCCCGGACGGCTCCGGGCCGGTGTTTATCGCCGCCTCCGCCACGGCGTCCGAGCCGGCGACGTCGTTCGGCCGGCTCATCGGTGCCCCGGTCCGTGCCGTGTCCGAGGACTCCTCGCCCCATGGCTCCACGACCGTCGCGTTCTGGGAGCCTGCCCTGACCGAGCTCCGGGGCGAGAACGGCGCCAAGGAGCGGCGCACGGCTGTAGCGGAAACCGCGGACCTGCTGGCCAACCTGGTGTCCTCGCGGGTGCGGACCATTGCGTTCATCAAGTCCCGGCGCGGCGCCGAAACCATCGCCTCCATCACCAAGCGCCTTCTCGACGAGGTGGACCCCAGCCTGCCGCAACGGGTCGCGGCCTACCGCTCGGGCTACCTGCCGGAGGAGCGCCGGGCCCTGGAGAAAGCGCTGCGCTCCGGCGAGCTGCTGGGCGTTTCCAGCACGTCGGCCCTGGAACTCGGCATCGACATCTCCGGGCTCGACGCCGTGCTCGTCGCGGGCTGGCCAGGAACCCGCGCGTCGTTGTTCCAGCAGATCGGCCGGGCCGGCCGGGCAGGGCAGGACGCCATCGCCGCCTTCGTCGCGAGCGATGACCCGCTGGACACCTACCTGGTGAACCACCCCGAGGCGATCTTCGACGTCTCGGTCGAGGCCACGGTCTTTGATCCCTCCAATCCCTACGTGTTGGGCCCACACCTGTGTGCCGCCGCCGCCGAACTGCCGCTGGGGTTCGCCGAACTGGACCTGTTCGGGGCCACCTCCGAGAAGCTGCTGGACCAGCTGGTGGCCCAGGGATATCTGCGCCGGCGCCCCGCAGGGTGGTTCTGGACCCACCCGCAAAGCGCCGCGGCCATGGTGAACCTGAGGGCCGACGGCGGCGGCCCGGTGAGCATCGTGGACGCCGACACGGGGTCGCTGCTCGGGACCATGGATTCCCCGCAGACGCATTACCAGGCCCACACGGGCGCCATCTACGTCCACCAGGGCGAGAGCTATGTGGTGGAGGACCTGAACGAGGACGACCACTGCGTGGTGGTGCGGCGGGCGAACCCGGACTACTACACCACCGCCCGGGACGTGACCCAGATCGAGGTGCTCGAAACACAGCGCACCACCCAGTGGGGCGACGTGGCCGTCCACTTCGGGGATGTAAAAGTGACAACGCAGGTGGTCTCCTTCCAGCGCAAGGCGCTGATCTCCAACGAGATCCTCGGTGAGGAACCGCTGGAGCTGGGCGCCCGGGACCTGTTCACCAAGGCGGTCTGGTTTGTCATGGACAACCGCTCCCTGACCGGTGCGGGGCTGATCGAGGCGCAGTTCCCGGGTGCCCTGCACGCTGCGGAACACGCCGCGATCGGGCTCCTGCCCCTGGTTGCCTCCAGCGACCGCTGGGACATTGGCGGGGTGTCCACGGCCATCCACGCCGACACCGGAGTGCCAACCATCTTTGTGTACGACGGCCACCCCGGAGGGGCAGGCTTCGCCGAGCGCGGCTACGACAAGGCCCGGGTCTGGCTCGCCGCCACCCGCGACGCGATCAAAGCCTGCGAATGCGAGTCCGGCTGCCCGTCCTGTGTGCAGTCGCCCAAGTGCGGCAACAAGAACAATCCCCTCGACAAGGACGCGGCCGTGACCCTGATCGACGTGTTGCTCAAGGACGCAACGGACCAGATGCGCACCGGGCAGCCGGACCACGCCGCGACACCGTTGCAGGCCTAGCCTCGGCCGCAGGCACCGGCTCACGGGGGCGGTCCGGCTCTGGCCAGCCCGGTGGCCGCGCCCAGAGGGGTGCGGACCTCGAGCTCGGTACGTACCTGGACCGTGCTCCCGGCGCCTTCCGCGCAGCTGAGGACCCTCGCGCCGTTCCGGTGGGCGACCTCCGCAGCGACGGCGCATGGTTCTCCGGGAGCGATTCCCCGGGCAGCATCCGCGGCTCCCAGGGCCGCCAGGTCTGCGGCCGCGGCCGCCCGGAATGCCATTGCAGCCGACTGCGAGAGCAGCGCGATCAAGACAGCGGCGAGGACGACCAGCAGTCCCAGCCCGAGCGCCAGGACGGTGCCCGCGCCGCGCTCCGGGTCCGGCGTGTGCCCGCCCCGTCGCGTCCTGCGGGTATCCGGCCGGCTCATGCGGCCAGGCCCTGCAGCTGAAGGCGCCATGTCCGGGGAACCCGGGCCGCGGCTGACGGCCCGGACGTTTCGCCCCGGGTCCAGGCACGGGCCGTAAGAGTCCAGGGAAGCAGCGAGCCGACGGCGCCCGGAACCCTGCCGGAGACCGTGACGCTGAGCCATTCGCCGTCGGACGCCACGGCCGATG
>NZ_AUPJ01000418.1:5293-12881 GCF_000427315.1 Arthrobacter sp. TB 26 | reverse complement strand
ATTGTATTGAATTGGTTGAATTGACTGGATCCGCCACCCCGTGGTGTGGTCTGGTTTTTACAGCTGGTTTCAAATTTTGTGCAGCCGGCACGTCCCGTTTTCCCGGGGGTGTTGGTTGTGTCTGTTTTACTTCAACGGAGAGTTTGATCCTGGCTCAGGATGAACGCTGGCGGCGTGCTTAACACATGCAAGTCGAACGATGAACCTCACTTGTGGGGGGATTAGTGGCGAACGGGTGAGTAACACGTGAGTAACCTGCCCTTAACTCTGGGATAAGCCTGGGAAACTGGGTCTAATACCGGATATGACTCCTCATCGCATGGTGGGGGGTGGAAAGCTTTATTGTGGTTTTGGATGGACTCGCGGCCTATCAGCTTGTTGGTGAGGTAATGGCTCACCAAG
The DNA here is from genome assembly GCF_000427315.1 of Arthrobacter sp. TB 26. GTDB lineage: Bacteria > Actinomycetota > Actinomycetes > Actinomycetales > Micrococcaceae > Arthrobacter. Next base: position 12,479 of record NZ_AUPJ01000418.1, on the reverse strand, counting down.
GCGACGACGGGTAGCCGGCCTGAGAGGGTGACCGGCCACACTGGGACTGAGACACGGCCCAGACTCCTACGGGAGGCAGCAGTGGGGAATATTGCACAATGGGCGAAAGCCTGATGCAGCGACGCCGCGTGAGGGATGACGGCCTTCGGGTTGTAAACCTCTTTCAGTAGGGAAGAAGCGAAAGTGACGGTACCTGCAGAAGAAGCGCCGGCTAACTACGTGCCAGCAGCCGCGGTAATACGTAGGGCGCAAGCGTTATCCGGAATTATTGGGCGTAAAGAGCTCGTAGGCGGTTTGTCGCGTCTGCCGTGAAAGTCCGGGGCTCAACTCCGGATCTGCGGTGGGTACGGGCAGACTAGAGTGATGTAGGGGAGACTGGAATTCCTGGTGTAGCGGTGAAATGCGCAGATATCAGGAGGAACACCGATGGCGAAGGCAGGTCTCTGGGCATTAACTGACGCTGAGGAGCGAAAGCATGGGGAGCGAACAGGATTAGATACCCTGGTAGTCCATGCCGTAAACGTTGGGCACTAGGTGTGGGGGACATTCCACGTTTTCCGCGCCGTAGCTAACGCATTAAGTGCCCCGCCTGGGGAGTACGGCCGCAAGGCTAAAACTCAAAGGAATTGACGGGGGCCCGCACAAGCGGCGGAGCATGCGGATTAATTCGATGCAACGCGAAGAACCTTACCAAGGCTTGACATGAACCGGAAATACCTGGAAACAGGTGCCCCGCTTGCGGTCGGTTTACAGGTGGTGCATGGTTGTCGTCAGCTCGTGTCGTGAGATGTTGGGTTAAGTCCCGCAACGAGCGCAACCCTCGTTCTATGTTGCCAGCGCGTTATGGCGGGGACTCATAGGAGACTGCCGGGGTCAACTCGGAGGAAGGTGGGGACGACGTCAAATCATCATGCCCCTTATGTCTTGGGCTTCACGCATGCTACAATGGCCGGTACAAAGGGTTGCGATACTGTGAGGTGGAGCTAATCCCAAAAAGCCGGTCTCAGTTCGGATTGGGGTCTGCAACTCGACCCCATGAAGTCGGAGTCGCTAGTAATCGCAGATCAGCAACGCTGCGGTGAATACGTTCCCGGGCCTTGTACACACCGCCCGTCAAGTCACGAAAGTTGGTAACACCCGAAGCCGGTGGCCTAACCCCTTGTGGGAGGGAGCTGTCGAAGGTGGGACTGGCGATTGGGACTAAGTCGTAACAAGGTAGCCGTACCGGAAGGTGCGGCTGGATCACCTCCTTTCTAAGGAGCGCCTACAATCACCGTGCCTCATGTATGTGGGTGTGGCGGGGTTGTCAGGAGTACGCCCGTTGCGCAGACGCTAGTTCTGCGGCGGGTGCTCACGGGTGGAATATCAACAAATAGGTGCCTGGCGGCATGTGCCGGCAGCAAGTACGGATCTTCCTTCGGGCGGGTCCTGGAACGCGGCTGGAATGTTTCGCTGGGTAGTGTTTGGCACACTGTTGGGTCCTGAGGCAACAGGACCATGGCTCATGGCCGGGTTCCCTTACGGGGGAGTCTCCGGTGGTGGGGTGTGGGACTTGTGTTTCTGGTTTCCTGGCTGCACCGATCATGCACTGTTGTGTGTGTGGGGTGTGTGGTATGGGGTTGTTGTTTGAGAACTACATAGTGGACGCGAGCATCTTTTATAAGAAGCAATTTCCAAGAATATGAACCTGGATCTGACCTGGGCGCCTTTTGGGTGTGTGGGTTGGTTTTCGTGGTTCTCTCGAAAATTAGTTTTTTTGATCTTTTGTGGTCAAGTTTTTAAGAGCACACGGTGGATGCCTTGGCATTAGGAGCCGAAGAAGGACGTAGGAATCTGCGATAAGCCTGGGGGAGTCGATAACCGGACTGTGATCCCAGGGTGTCCGAATGGGGAAACCCCGCCAGGGGCGCGAGCTGCCTGGTGACCCGCATCTGAACACATAGGGTGCGTGGAGGGAACGCGGGGAAGTGAAACATCTCAGTACCCGCAGGAAGAGAAAACAATAGTGATTCCGTCAGTAGTGGCGAGCGAACGCGGATCAGGCTAAACCGTTCCATGTGTGATAGCCGGCGGGCGTTGCATGGTCGGGGTTGTGGGACTTCCCATTCTGTCTCTGCCGGGACAGTGGGGTGTGTAGTGCAGGCATAGGTGAACGGTCTTGAAAGGCCGGCCAGAGAGGGTGTGAGCCCCGTAACCGAAATGTTGTGTACCGCCCGGGGAGTATCCCAAGTAGCACGGGGCCCGAGAAATCCCGTGCGAATCTGTCAGGACCACCTGATAAGCCTAAATACTCCCTAATGACCGATAGCGGACCAGTACCGTGAGGGAAAGGTGAAAAGTACCCCGGGAGGGGAGTGAAACAGTACCTGAAACCGTGTGCTTACAATCCGTCGGAGCCAGTCTGATTCTGGTGACGGCGTGCCTTTTGAAGAATGAGCCTGCGAGTTAGTGTTACGTCGCGAGGTTAACCCGTGTGGGGAAGCCGTAGCGAAAGCGAGTCTGAATAGGGCGTTGCAGTGGCGTGATCTAGACCCGAAGCGAAGTGATCTACCCATGGCCAGGTTGAAGCGACGGTAAGACGTCGTGGAGGACCGAACCCACTTCAGTTGAAAATGGAGGGGATGAGCTGTGGGTAGGGGTGAAAGGCCAATCAAACTTCGTGATAGCTGGTTCTCCCCGAAATGCATTTAGGTGCAGCGTTGCGTGTTTCTTACCGGAGGTAGAGCTACTGGATGGCTAATGGGCCCTACAAGGTTACTGACGTCAGCCAAACTCCGAATGCCGGTAAGTGAGAGCGCAGCAGTGAGACTGTGGGGGATAAGCTTCATAGTCGAGAGGGAAACAGCCCAGACCACCAACTAAGGCCCCTAAGCGTGTGCTAAGTGGGAAAGGATGTGGAGTTGCGAAGACAACCAGGAGGTTGGCTTAGAAGCAGCCATCCTTAAAAGAGTGCGTAATAGCTCACTGGTCAAGTGATTCCGCGCCGACAATGTAGCGGGGCTCAAGTACACCGCCGAAGTTGTGGATTTCAGATATTAGCTAAGCCGCCCCTTGTGGGTTGGTTCAGGCGTCTGGAGTGGTAGGGGAGCGTCGTGTGGGCAGTGAAGTCGCGGTGTAAACCAGCGGTGGAGCCTACACGAGTGAGAATGCAGGCATGAGTAGCGAAAGACGGGTGAGAAACCCGTCCGCCGAATGATCAAGGGTTCCAGGGTCAAGCTAATCTGCCCTGGGTAAGTCGGGACCTAAGGCGAGGCCGACAGGCGTAGTCGATGGACAACGGGTTGATATTCCCGTACCGGCGAAAAACCGCCCATGCTGAACAGGGGATACTAACCGCCCAATACCTGCCTGACACCCCTTGTGGGTGAAGGGTTTTGGTGGAGCGCGGGACCTGATCCTGGGAGGCAAGCGTATTAACAGGTGTGACGCAGGAAGGTAGCCGAGCCGGGCGATGGTTGTCCCGGTCTAAGGATGTAGGGCGAACGGTAGGCAAATCCGCCGTTCATGATGCCTGAGACCCGATGGGACTCCCGTAAGGGGGGATTCGGTGATCCTATGCTGCCTAGAAAAGCATCGACGCGAGGTTTTAGCCGCCCGTACCCCAAACCGACACAGGTGATCAGGTAGAGAATACTAAGGCGATCGAGAGAATTATGGTTAAGGAACTCGGCAAAATGCCCCCGTAACTTCGGGAGAAGGGGGGCCCCCATCGTGATGGACACTTGCTGTCCGGAGCGTGCAGGGGCCGCAGAGACCAGGGGGAAGCGACTGTTTACTAAAAACACAGGTCCGTGCGAAGTCGCAAGACGATGTATACGGACTGACTCCTGCCCGGTGCTGGAAGGTTAAGAGGACCGGTTAGCCGCAAGGCGAAGCTGAGAATTCAAGCCCCAGTAAACGGCGGTGGTAACTATAACCATCCTAAGGTAGCGAAATTCCTTGTCGGGTAAGTTCCGACCTGCACGAATGGAGTAACGACTTCCCCGCTGTCTCAACCATAAACTCGGCGAAATTGCAGTACGAGTAAAGATGCTCGTTACGCGCAGCAGGACGGAAAGACCCCGAGACCTTTACTATAGTTTGGTATTGGTGTTCGGAGTGGCTTGTGTAGGATAGGTGGGAGACGTTGAAGCCCGGACGCCAGTTCGGGTGGAGTCATCGTTGAAATACCACTCTGGTCACTTTGGACATCTAACTTCGGCCCGTAATCCGGGTCAGGGACAGTGCCTGATGGGTAGTTTAACTGGGGCGGTTGCCTCCTAAAAAGTAACGGAGGCGCCCAAAGGTTCCCTCAGCCTGGTTGGCAATCAGGTGTCGAGTGTAAGTGCACAAGGGAGCTTGACTGTGAGAGAGACATCTCGAGCAGGGACGAAAGTCGGGACTAGTGATCCGGCGGTACATTGTGGAATGGCCGTCGCTCAACGGATAAAAGGTACCTCGGGGATAACAGGCTGATCTTGCCCAAGAGTCCATATCGACGGCATGGTTTGGCACCTCGATGTCGGCTCGTCGCATCCTGGGGCTGGAGTAGGTCCCAAGGGTTGGGCTGTTCGCCCATTAAAGCGGTACGCGAGCTGGGTTTAGAACGTCGTGAGACAGTTCGGTCCCTATCCGCTGCGCGCGCAGGAAATTTGAGAAGGGCTGTCCTTAGTACGAGAGGACCGGGACGGACGAACCTCTGGTGTGTCAGTTGTACTGCCAAGTGCACCGCTGATTAGCTACGTTCGGATGGGATAACCGCTGAAAGCATCTAAGCGGGAAGCTCGCTTCGAGATGAGATTTCCATACACCTTGTGTGTGAGAGGCCCCCAGCCAGACCACTGGGTTGATAGGCCGGATGTGGAAGCGAGGACTAACGACTCGTGAAGCTGACCGGTACTAATAGGCCGATAACTTACACCACACACCACCCCGCGAACCCATTCAAAAGGGGTTCGCACCCAGGGGTGGTACGAAGAAACAAGACTGCTTGCGTCCACTATGTGGTTCCCAAACAACAAACCCGTTGTTCGAGGAACCAAACCAACTGAATAACACCACAGTTGTAACACCAGATTTCCCACCCCCCCACGGGGGTTCGGGACACAAGGTTACGGCGGTCATAGCGTGGGGGAAACGCCCGGTCCCATTCCGAACCCGGAAGCTAAGACCCACAGCGCCGATGGTACTGCACCCGGGAGGGTGTGGGAGAGTAGGTCACCGCCGGAACATCATTAAACGGTCGAGGACCCCCAACCACGTTGGGGGTCCTCCCGCATTTAACCCCCACCACAGAAACACCGACCCTCCCGCACCACCGGTGGCCTGCCGGCCACCCCTCCCGCAGATCGTGACGGAGCGTCCGGGAGTGCCCGAACCATCTCCGAACCTGCAGGCCCCCAGGGTCGCCCGGCGCAGGGAGACGGCACGTGCGGCGCCCGCTGATGGCTGGGTGCCGCGGTCGTGGGCCTCCGGGGAGCGCACGACAGCGTTGCCCCGGATGACGCAGGATCTGCGGGAGCGTCGGGGCGGACGCCGCCGCAGCTGAGGGAGCGTCCGCTGATGGCGAAATATTGGTCCGAAAGGCGCCGTTTCCCGGGTTTTTGTCCAAAAAAGGCCGAAAACACGCGGAATTTGCCACCTCGGCGGCGGCAAGCTGGTAAGTTTTCGGACAGTGGCTTGTGCGCATGCCGTGTGCAGGCTCCAGAAATCATGACCGTCCAGGAGGACATAAATGGCTAAGAACCGTAGTGAACTTGTTGCAGAGGTAGCAGGCAAGGCCGGCACCAGCCAGGCAGCCGTCAACTCCGTGCTGGATGCACTGTTCGAGGTCTTCGAGACCTCTGTCGCCGCGGGCGAAAAGATCACCATCCCGGGCTGGCTTGCAGTTGAGCGCACCGACCGTGCAGCTCGCACCGGCCGCAACCCGCAGACGGGTGAGACCATCCAGATCGCCGCAGGCCACAGCGTGAAGCTGACCGCCGGCTCCAAGCTGAAGGCTGCGGTCTCCAAGAAGAAGTAGTCTTCTTTGAACGCTTGAAAGGAGCGGCGACCCTGTGGGTCGCCGCTCCTTTTTCGTTAATTGAGACGTCCGGCAGCAGTTCCCCGGCAGGCTGCGGGCAGCGCTCGATTCGGTGAGCAGGCGACGCGTAGCGGACAATGGAACTGTGCCTTCTGCAGCAAATCCCCGTGCCACCACCGCCGCTCCCACCCCGACCGGGGGAGCGCGGGGCGCTGTTGCGGGCAACGCCGGGATTTCCCGGCCCTGGCTGTACGCGGGCCTTGCCGCACTGTTCCTCGGACTAGTAGCTGCACTGCTGTTCTCCGGCGCCGCAGCCGCCCGCGGGGTCTCGGACCCGGGCGCCCTGGTCCGCTGGGGACTTCCGGTCAGCAAGGCCGTGCACAACGTTTCGCTGGCCACCGTGATCGGCGGCCTGCTCTTCGCCGTCGGAATCCTGCCCCGCTCGCTCGCCGGCTCCCGGTCCAAAGCCAAGGATGTCCCGGAACACCCGGCCTTCACCCGTGCACTGGCTGTCGCCGCCGCTGCGGGCGCCGTCTGGACACTTTCAGCTGTTGCCGTGCTGGTGCTGAGCTACTCCGACATTGCCGGCCAGCAGATCTCCGGGGACCCGGAATTCACCCGGTCCCTGGTCTACTTCATGACCGACATCGAGACTGGCCGCGCCTGGCTGGCCGTTGTCATCATCGCCGCCGTAGTCACCACCGCACTCTTTGGCGTCCGCTCCCTGGGCGGCCTGGTGGCAACTCTGGTGCTGTCCGTGATCGGCCTGGTCCCGTCGGCGCTGATCGGCCACTCCGCCAGCTCGGCTGACCACGAAGGTGCCATCAACTCGCTCGGCCTGCACCTGGTCGGCGTATCGGCCTGGGTGGGCGGCATCATCACGCTGGCACTGCTCTCCGGGGTGCTGGGTGGCGCTGCGTCGAACTCGAAGGGCGGCAGCCGCCCGGACATCACCGAGCCGACCCTCCGGCGTTTCTCCGCACTGGCAGGCTTCGCCTTCGTCCTCGTCTTCGCCTCCGGGGTGATTAACTCCAGCATCCGCCTGACGTCCTGGGCCGACCTCTTCGGCTCGCCCTACGGTCAGCTGATCCTGGCCAAAGCGGCGGCCACCCTCGTCCTCGGCGGCATAGGCCTGATGCACCGGCGCTGGGTCATCCCGCAGCTGGGCAGCCAAAGCGGCGGGCT
>NZ_AUPJ01000418.1:0-5288 GCF_000427315.1 Arthrobacter sp. TB 26 | reverse complement strand
CCCGCCGCGTGCTCTGGCAGCTTGTTGTCGCGGAGCTACTGCTCATGGGGGCGACGTCGGGCATCGCCGTCGCGCTCGGCCGCTCAGCCCCGCCGCAGGGCGAGGCGCTCGTGCCGGACGCCTCCCCGGCCTTCATCATCTCCGGCTACGATCTGCCGCCGGAGCTCACCCCGGACCGCTGGCTGACCGAATGGCGTCTGGACTGGCTCTGGGTCACTGTCGCGGTCTTCGGCCTCGTGGCCTACATCCTCGGCATGCGGAAGGTGCTCCGGCGCGGGGACTCCTGGTCCTGGTTCCGGGCCGTCAACTGGGTGATCGGATTGGGTGTCCTGACTTATGTGACTTCCGGTCCGCCGTCGGTGTACGGCCGGGTACTTTTCTCGGCGCACATGGTGGACCACATGGCGCTGACGATGGTGGCGCCCATCTTCCTTGTCCTCGGAGCCCCCATAACGCTGGCCCTGCGTGCGCTGACGCCGCGGCGCGACAGCTCCCGCGGCCCCCGCGAATGGCTGCTGATCTTTATCCATTCAAAGTTCTCCCAGCTCGTCACGCACCCGCTGTTCGCTGCCGCCAACTTCGCCGGCTCGATTGTGCTTTTCTATTACTCGGACGCGTTTGGCTATGCGATGCGGGACCACGTTGGCCACGAGCTGATGAACCTGCACTTCGCCCTCACCGGCTACATCTTCGTGCTGACGATGATCGGCACGGACCCGCTGCCCCGGCGCGCGCCGTACCCCATGCGGCTGCTGCTCCTGCTTGCCACGATGGGCTTCCATGCCTTCTTCGGTGTCGCGATCATGGGCGGCACCGGGCTGCTGGCCGCGGACTACTTCGGCAACCTCGGCCGGACCTGGGGACCTTCGGCTCTGCTGGACCAGCAGATGGGCGGCGCGGTGGCCTGGGGCATCGGTGAGGTGCCCACTTTGCTAGTGGCGATCGGCGTCGCCGTTATGTGGTCGCGCTCAGATGCGCGCGAGTCCAAACGCACCGACCGGGCGGCGGACAGGAATAACGACGCCGATCTCACTGCTTACAACGATATGTTTGCCCAGCTGGCCGAGCGCGATGCCAGGCTGGCCGAACGCAACTCAAAGCTGGAAGGACGCTCATGACCGAAACCGTTCGCACCCACCTCCGGGTCCGGGCCTCCGAACTGGTGGGCCGTAACTGGCTTAACACCGGCGGAAAGACCCTGGACCTGGAATCCCTGCGCGGCAAAATTGTGCTGCTGGACTTCTGGACCTTCTGCTGCATCAACTGCCTGCACGTGCTGGACGAACTGCGGCCGCTCGAGCAGCAGTATTCCGACGTCCTGGTGACGGTCGGCGTGCACTCTCCCAAGTTCGAACACGAAGCTGATCCGGTGGCCCTGGCCGCCGCCGTCGAGCGTTACGAGATCCGCCATCCGGTCCTGGACGATCCCGAGCTGGACACCTGGAAGGCTTACACGGCGCGGGCCTGGCCAACGCTGGTGGTCATCGACCCCGAGGGGTACATCGTGGCCCACCTCTCCGGTGAAGGCCACGCTGACGGCCTGGCCGTGCTGATCCCTGAGCTGATCGCCGAGCACGAGGCCAAAGGCACCCTGCACCGCGGCGACGGCCCCTATGTGGCGCCGGAGCCGACGTCGGGCACCCTGCGGTTCCCCGGCAAGGCCCTCTACCTCCCCGCCGGCCGCGGCGTCGGAAGCGCTCCGGAAGCCGGCTCCTGGCTGGTCACCGACACCGGGCACCACCGCCTCGTGGAGCTCTCCACCGACTTCCAGACCGTGCTGGCGACCTACGGTTCCGGCGACAAGGGCCATGCTGACGGTAATGCCGCCACTGCCCGCTTCAACGAACCCCAGGGCCTGGTGCTGCTCCCGGAGGACGTCGCCGCCGAGGCAGGCCACGACGTCGTCATTGCCGACTCCGTGAACCACCGGCTTCGCGGGCTGTCCCTCGCGGACGGAACCGTCAGGACGCTGGCCGGCAACGGTGTGCAGCGGCTGCTCGAGACCGGCCCGGCCCGGGTGGACGAGGAAGGCGCCGCGTATGGCGCCCGGCTGGAGGCGGACCCGCTGCAGGTGTCCCTCAGCTCGCCCTGGGACGTTGTCTGGTCCACCAAACTGAACGCCGTCGTGGTCGCCATGGCCGGCGTGCACCAGATCTTCAGCTTTGACCCGCGCTCCGGCGCCGTGTCCATCATCGCCGGCAACGGGCTCGAGGGCCTGCTCGACGGCCCGGCAGCGGAAGCCTGGTTCGCCCAGTCCTCCGGCCTCGCCGAGGACGCCGACGGCAACATCTGGGTGGCGGACTCCGAAACCTCCGCCCTGCGCAAGCTCGTGGTCGGCGACGGCGGCGCCATCACCGTCGAGTCCGCCGTCGGCAAGGGCCTGTTCGACTTCGGCTTCCGCGACGGCGCCGCCGCTGACGCGCGGCTGCAGCACCCGCTGGGCGTCACCGTCCTGCCGGATGGCTCGGTGGCGATCGCAGACACCTACAACGGCGCCGTCCGCCGCTACGATCCCGCGTCGGGCACAGTCTCCACGCTGGCCCGCGGGCTGTCAGAACCCTCCGACGTGATTGTCGACCACACCCAGGTGGCCGGCGCCGAGCCGCTCCTGGTGGTGGTCGAGGCCAACAAGCACCAGCTGGTCTATGTGCCCATCCCCAAGGAGGCGCAGCAGGTCGACGAGGGCGCAGCCCAGACCCACCGGCCGAAGAGCCCCGTGGCCCCCGGGCTGCTGGAGCTGACTGTCCGCTTCACCGCGCCGACCGGCCAGAAACTGGACGACCGCTGGGGCGACCCGACCCAGCTGAAGATCTCCTCCACCCCGCCGGAACTGCTGCTGGCGGGCGGCGGGACCTCGGTTGGCCTGCTCCGCACCCTGGAACTGGCCTCCGACGTGCCGGAGGGCGTTCTGCACATCACCGCCCGCGCCGCGGCCTGCGACGGCCCGGAGGATGCGGACGGCGAGATCCCCGACCACGCAGCCTGCCACCTGTACCAGCAGGACTGGGGCATCCCGGTGCTGCTGCAGGCCGACGGCGACACCGAGCTGGTACTGGACCTGCGCGGAATGGACTGACGCCCGCTGGCTGCTGTCCGTGGCCCGGGTGTCACGGACAGCAGTCTTTTGGCTTTAACTGGAGCCCGGATCCTGGGATTCGCAGGATTCACGGCGTTGACTACTGCAAAACGCTGCTTTGCGTGACGTAGCGATATCCACATAGCTCTTCCACGGGGTGCCGCTGACTCCTGGCCGGGGAAACCATAGCCCCATGGATGTCGTCAGGGCTTTGGCCATCTGCGGGGGCGCGGCTCGACGGCCGGCACTCACCCGTCTAGGGATCGACGACGCCGCATTGCGGCGTGCGGTGAGGGCAGGCGTCCTCCAACCGGTCCGCGGACTCTACGCACTTCCGACGGCGCCCCCGGACCATGTGGCGCTGCTGCAGCGAAGGCAGCTCATCACCTGCCGGAGTGCGGCGCCCTTCTACCGCCTATGGTCCGTGGAGACCGCCGGGCCCCTCCATGTCCATCACAGACGCGGTGAGGCCTTCGAAGGGCAGACTGGGCACTGCGGTCTTCTTCTCGAACCGCATCCCCACCACCCGGTTGCTGCCCTCGGCGATGTGCTCATCCACGCGTTGAGGTGCCTGCCGCTCCGGGAGTCCCTGGTCATGGTGGACTGCGCGGTCGGCCGGGGAGACATGACTCTCGAGTTCCTGCGCGACCGGCTCNNGTCGGCAAGCGCAATGGCCGCGCCCGCCAAGTCCTTGACTGGGTGGACCGTGGTGCCGAATCAATGCTGGAAACCCTGGCCAGGACGTCTTTCCGCCAGGCCGGCATCAGGGTGGAACCGCAGGTACACATTGAGGGCGTCGGATACGTCGACCTTCTGCTCGAAGGCAGACTCATCGTGGAACTGGACGGCCGCCATCACGGTGAGTGGGCCCAGATCAAGAAGGACCAACGCCGCAACAATATGTCCGTTGTCCGGGGCTATTCCGTGCTCCGTTACTACTACGACGATGTAGTGCATCATCCCGCGCGGATGGTGGCTGAAGTCCTGGCCGTCCTAGCTGGGATGAATGTGCCGGGCCAGGTGTCACGCCAGGCAGGTTCTTGTATGCCTGGTGCAACGAACTTCGCGGAATAACGGGCTTCGCTGCGGCCGGCTGAGTCAAAAGACTGCCCGCCGTGACGCGTTTGCCGCAACGGAGTCCGGGGAGTTAGTAGCTCAGGAGCGGGGTGACTTTGACGGTGTCAGCGTCGACGTCCAGGCGGGTGGTGAAGCTGAAGTCGTGGACCGTGTTCAGTTCCGTCACGGCCCCGGTGAAGAGGTCCACCTGCCGGGCCTTGATCCGGGCTTTGCCGTTCAGGGGCGCCACCACCCAGCGTCCGCCGAAGGGCTCGATGCTGACGGCGGGGTATTCGGTGATGCTCCAGTCGATGGTGCCGTCAACGACGCGGTTGTTGGTGGTGTGGTAGAACGGGCAGTCCGGCTGGAGCTTTTGTTCCTTGTCGGCGGTGTCGGCGCAGGTGTCCAGGAACTCCTTGACCTTGCTGCCCACCGCGTCCTTCAGCCCGTCGGTGGCTTCGGTCATCAGGTTCAGCGGGGCCACGGGGACGTCCCGGCCCGACAAAGTGGCCTTGGTGGGCGCGGCCGCGAAGTACTCGCCCGACAGGGAGGCCTCGTACTCGCCCGGGTAAAAGACGGCGAAGGAGTTGCGGCCATTGGGCATGTTCACCGGTACCCCGTTCAGGGTGGCCTCGTTGGCGTTGACCACGGTGACGTTCAGGACGGGTAGAGCCGCAGGAACAATCGCCCACTTGTGGAAGAACAGCCACTCCGTACCGGAACGTTCCAGCAGGAATTCGGTCCGCAGCTGGCTGCCGTCAATCGTGTAGTCGATCGGGACCATCACCTGGTTGCCGCCACGGTCCTCGGCGTCGCCGTACTTGACGCCGCTGATCCGCGCGGCGGCGGTCTGCAGCGCCGTGCCGTCCAGCATGGCGGCGTTGGTTTGCGGAACGGAAGCGTGCAGCAAACCGAGGGCTTTCTCGCCTTCGCCGTTCTGCAGCGCATCGAGATACTCGCGGACAGGCTGCTGCGGGCTCGCAATGGAATTGTTCACGATATTGATCGCGACGATGCCCCCGGCCACAGCAAGCATCAGGCCCAGCAGCCACCCGGCTGCGATCCTGACCAACGCCTGACTCATTTGCACTTACCTTACGTTACCTGCACACCACAGGAATTCCCTTGTCACAGGCGACCCACGTGACAAGGCCCG
>NZ_AUPJ01000417.1 GCF_000427315.1 Arthrobacter sp. TB 26 | reverse complement strand
CCCCGTCCGCTGGACATGCCCTCCTGCCGGGCCAGGGCCTGGACATAGTCCCTATATGCCCTCTCGTTGTCACGAAGAGTGAGCATGTCCAGCCGGGGCAAGTCCGGCTGCACACTCGGGAGTCGCACGATTTACCCGAGTTGGTCTGTCCGTGTGGCGCTTCTAACCGCGGGCGTCCTTCCTCAGGACCTCCGGCAGCTCATCAACGTAAACGGTTTGTGGCGGCTCGTAGTAGATGACCAGCACTTCCTCGCCCACCGCGAAGACGCTGGTCTTGTCGAACGGGTGGGCGTGGAAGGCGCTTGTTCCACCACGGAACGGCAGCATCACTTCGCCGATGGTGCCCGGCGCGATGCGTCCGGTAACCCGCCCGACCCTGCCGGTGAGGCTCCGGTCAACGTCCCTGTGCATCATGCATCCGGAGCTTTCGCGGGCCCCTTTGAACCCTCCCGGCCGTTCCTGAGAGCGGACCTGAGGGCCGGGAGATAGTCGCCCACCTGGGCCAGGATTCCGCCGATCATGCGGTTGATGCCCTCGCCGCCGTTGAGGACGGTGAGTTGTCCGACGTGGGCGAACGGTTCCGCTGCAGCCGCGATGATAGCCGGCATGTTTTCCGCCAGTTGCTGAGAAATAACAGCCTCCTGGTTCGTGCCGAGGGCCTCGGCGCGTGCCTTGATGCCGTCCGCCTCGGCCAACGCCTTGGCCTTGATCGCCGAGGCAGCAGCATCGCCGCGGGCCTTCGTGGCCGCAGCCTCCGCCTCACCGGTAACCCGGGTGGCCCCGGCCGCCGCTGCCGCCGCCGTGGCATTGGCGTTGGCCTGCAGTTCCGTGCGCCTGGCATTGACCTCAGCTTCGAGCTCCGTGCGCCGGGCCAGAGCCTCGGCGGCGCTAATGTCGGCGGACTTCTGGCCCTCGGCATCAGTGCGCTTGGCGTAGGCCTTGGCATCGGCGGGTTTGCGGACGGTGGTCTGCAGCTTCTGTTCCTCCCGGTCCGCCTCAAGCTTGGCCACCTCTGTCTCCTGGACCACCACCTGCTGGCGGGCGGTCGCGTCGGCGAGGGGGCCGGCCTGGGCGGCGTGAGCCTTGGCGCGCTCGGCGTTGGCCTGCGCCTCGGATTGGCGGATGGCTGAGACGCTGCGGGCGTCCGCGATCAGCGCCTCCGCTTCAGCTTCCTTTTCCGCCGCCTCCCGGTTCCTGGTGGCCTCGGCGATGCGCGCCTCCATCTTGACCAGGGCGATGTGCGGTTTGGCGATGTTCTCGATGTAGCCGGTGGGATCCTGCAGGTCCTTGATCTGGAGCGAATCGACCACCAATCCGAGCTTTTCCATTTCAACACCACTGGCGCTGCGGACCTGTGATCCGAGCTTGTCGCGCTCGCGGATGATTTCTTCCATGGTCATGCTGCCGATGATGGAGCGCAGGTGCCCCTCGAACACGTTGTAAACCTGGCTTTCCATTTTCGGCTGCTGGCCGAGGAAGCGCCGCGCGGCGTTGGCGATAAACGGAGGGGCGTCCCCGATCTTGTAGATGACGACACCTTCGACGATCACCTGGATGCCCTGCGACGTCACACAGGAGACTTTGAGCTCGGTTTCATTGAGGGTCAGGGACAGGGTCCTGACGGTCTGCAGCCCGGGAAACACCAGCGCGCCCTTGCCGGTGACGATCTTGAAGTCCATTCCCTCCCGGGTCTCCAGGGTTCCCCGCGTCAGCCCCGAGATAATAAGGGCCTCATTGGGCTCAGCCACTTTCCACATCAGTTTTGTCGTCAGCCAAATAACGGCGATGACAACGGCCGCGCCGATGAGCGTGGCAAATAGCGGGAAGAAAACTGAAAACTCCGGCATACCGGGTCCTTTCACGATGCTGGAAAAGGTGTTGCGGCACGGCCTCCAACCGCTCCGCCGATAGAGCCCGGCCGGACGCGAATGCGGAAGTGCGGGGCCGCCAATCCAGCTGATGTAGACAGTCTTAGGCGCTCCGCGGACTAAAGTCCAGCGATTGGATGTGTCGGGGACGAAAGCCCCTGTCACGGCGTCGGCCGCAGTGGAAGGGTGGAGGTGGGACCGCAGGCGGTCCCGGAAAGGTGATTCGCGATGCGCGGCGTATCCGAAACGATGATCGGGATCGCCTGGGGCGTCTGGCGTGCTGAACGGGAAGGCCCGGAAGGGATCGCACGCCGGCAGCAGGCCCGGCTTGCCGAGCTCGTGGAGTTTGCCCGGTCAGCGTCGCCCTACTACCGCCGCTTGTACCGGGACGTGCCGGACGACATCACGGATCCGCGTCAGCTTCCCCGGGTAGGCAAACGGGAGCTGATGGAGAATTTCGACGACTGGGTGACGGACCCGCACATCACCATGGCGAAGCTGGAGTCGGAATTGCTCTCTGACCTCTCCCAGCTTGGGAGGTCCTACCGCGGGAAATACCTGGTGGTGACCACGTCCGGCACCACCGGGGAGCCGGCCATCCTGGTTTACGACCGGTTATCGTGGGTCGTGGTCAACCTGGTGGTGCGGGTTCGCGAGCGGCGGACCCTGGTCCGGGCTGCGGAAGTGCGGGAGTTTCTGCGCCACGGGCTGCGGGCTGCGGCCCTCGTCGCCGGAGGCGGCCACTTCGCGGGCGTGGTCCTGACGGAATCCGTGCGGCGGCGCGCCCCCATCGTCGCCCGGCGGGTCCGGGTCTTTTCCGTGCTGAGGCCTCTGGCCGAACTGGTGCAGGAGCTCAACGACTTCAGGCCCACGGCACTTTACGGCTACCCCAGCGCGATGCTGCAACTGGCCGCCGAGCAGCAGGCCGGGCGGCTGCGGAT
This sequence comes from Arthrobacter sp. TB 26, assembly GCF_000427315.1. GTDB lineage: Bacteria > Actinomycetota > Actinomycetes > Actinomycetales > Micrococcaceae > Arthrobacter. Next base: position 3,471 of record NZ_AUPJ01000417.1, on the reverse strand, counting down.
CCGCCCCATCCTGGCCATCAGCTCCGGCGAGAACCTGTCCGCCGCGGGCCGTGCGACCATCGCAGCGCAGCTCGGCTGCAGGGTGACCGAGCGCTATCTTTCCTCGGAAGTCCCTGCCCTGACCAGCCAGTGCCGGAAGGGCGCGTTCCACGTCAACACTGACTGGTACATCCTCGAGCCGGTGGACGCGGACTACCAGCCGGTCCCGGCCGGCGTCACCTCCCACACGGTCCTCGTCACCAACCTGGCCAACCGGGTGCAGCCCATCATCCGCTACGACCTCGGGGACCGGGTCACGCTTGCAGCAGCTCCGTGCCGCTGCGGCAGTCCATTCCCTGCCGTGAAAATCGACGGGCGTGCCGGAGACGTTGTGACTTTCGGGGCGCCTGACGGTGGCGCGGTCAGGATCCTGCCGCTGGCCCTGGGCACGGTGATCGAGGAGACTGCCGGGGTGCGACGGTTCCAGGCGATCCGTACCGGGCCGGGGACCTTGCGCCTGCGGCTGGAGGTCGCCCAGGGCGCCGACCGGGCTCAGGTGCAGACAGCTGTCGAGGTGCGGTTGGGCAGCTTTTTCGCCGCCCAAAGGGTCGGGGCAGTCGCCGTCGAACATGCCGATGAGCCGCCCCGGACCGACCGCAGCGGCAAGTTCCGGCAGGTCTGGTCCGCTTGAGTGAGCGGTGCGGACCTACTGGGGTCCCAGGAGTTCCCGCGCCTGCCGCTGGGCTTCGAGCTGTTCGGCGGTGACGACGGACCCGCGGAGGAACCCGGCGTCGGCGATGATGCGGCGGAGCTCCGCCACGGTCCGCGGAGTGCTCACCCCCTGGTGGGCCATGGCGTGGCAGTTGGCGCAGAGCGGGACGAGGTCCGTGATGGGGTCGAGTTCGTAGCTGCTGCCGAGCAGGGATACCGGGACGAGATGGTGCACCGGGATGAAGTCCGCGCCGATCCCGCCGTACTTCTGTTCGAAGGAGAACCCGCAGGCCGCGCAATTGGTGCCGTGGTGCGCGATGCAGGCCCGCCCCGCGTCGGGGTCACGTTCGAAGCGGTTCACCTCGACCCGGGTGACCGTGTCCTGCGGGTAGGTGCCGGGAACGGGCTGGGTGGGGTCCGGGCCGGGCGGAGGCCCGAAGTCGCGCCACAGGGCCCTGATCGCCGCTTCGTCGGCCGGTTCCACGATCAGCCGGGAGACATCATCGGCACCCCACGCGATCCCGGGCAGGGCATCCCCGAGAACCTCGACGGCGATCTGCTCACCGGGCGGCAGGAGGGCATCGAACGCCACCTGCACCAGCATCCGGGCCGAGCCCGGGGTGCCGTCGCTGGCAACAGGCGAGTCGGATCCGGGCAGCTCTGAGAACGCGTCCGTGGCCACGTCCGAGGCCACGACGCCGTGGCCGACCAGTCCCCGGCCATGGTCGCCCTGCAGGAGCAGCCAGGCGTCGGTTCCCGCGGGGACAGTCGAGTGGCGGCCGACGCTCCAGTCCTGAAAGGACAGCCCGGTCGCGGCGATGTGCCCGAGAGCGTCCGTGTAGTTCCAGTCATTCCAGCGGTCCGGGTTCCAGCCCAGGATGATGGCGGTCATCTGGCCATTCTCGCAGGAGTGGTCCGTGCGAGTGGAAGCCTGCGATGCGGCGATTGGACGCAAGTGGCCGCTAAGCGGGGGTGAATAGCGGCCCTTTGTGGCGAATGGGCGAGACTCTCAAGCCGGGCGACCGCGCACCCACTGAACCGCCCACCACCAAGCCCGCACGCGCAGCCTCCGCTCCCAAGCCCGCACGCGCAGCCTCCGCTCCCAAGCCCGCACACAAAGAAAGCTGGTGCAGTCGCTGCGTTTCCGCGAGGCGACTGCACCAGCAGGTAGTACGAATTTTCGGATTGCTATGAAACGTTACTCATTCGCGGCTCCCTTTGTCCCGGTTGTTCACTTACCGGGTTTTTGCGTCCTCGGCCAGATGCCTCGACATCAGCCAACCGGCGCCTACCATTGCTACGCCCATGATCATAAAACCCCACGCGCCCATGACATTCAGCGACAGGAAATTGGCCGCCGACCCCACACCGACAATGAGGCTGTAGACGCTCAGGACGATGTACAGCAGGCCAAAGCCCATGAGGAAGTTCCGGGCGCCCATGGGGTTATTCCGGGACATCACCACGCCTATGACGCCGATGAGGGCCTGAATGATGTTCAGCAGCATCGATACCTGGAACAGGCCCAGGAACAGGGCCGTGGAATTCGGTCCAATGATCGCCAATGAGTTGTACTGCGTGGTGATGCCGGGGATGAACCCCAGGACGCCCACGACTATAAGGACGATACCTACACCCATGCCGACGTTCTGGACATCTGTCCGTCCGAAGTGAACACCGTGTGCATGTGGAGATGCGGTAGTCATTTTCTGCCTCCAACCAATGATTGCGGACACTCCAATTTTACGGCCGGGTAGGGAAAAAAGCGCCGGCAGGGGGCGCAGTTGAATTCAGGATTCACCGCCGTGACACGGGCAAAATACGTTCAAGTTCGGGCGGTTGAGCCTGTCGCACCGGGCAGTAACCCCCGCACATGGCACCATGGAACACGATGAAACTGCGCGCTGATCAGACCGGGGAACGTGGACTTCCGATGCCGTTGTGGCTGCAGGGAGCCCTCGAATCCGCGCAGGCAGCCATCATCTCAGCCCTGGCGGTGGCCCTGCCGATTGTCGCCGTGTGGGCCACGGCCGGGTTCCAGAACGGCGCCACGGACGCCCTCGCCCGCCTCGCCGGCCAGGCCTGGCTCCTGATCCACGGCGTTCCGCTGCTGCTCGACACCGTGGGCATGGGCTCGGCGGCCCAGCCGCAGTCCGGCGTCCTGTCGCTCACCCCGCTCGGGCTGACCCTGATTCCGTTCCTGCTCGCCTGGCGCGCCGGCCGCCGCCTCGCCCGGGCGTCCTACACCGACCAGCTCTGGCAGGCGCTGTTTGGCTCCTGGCTGATGTACGCCGGCTTCGGCCTGGCCACCGGCTTCATCTGCCGCACGGGCGACGTCGGCGTGGGCCTCTGGTCCGCCGCCCTCATCCCGCTGATCCCGTTCGGGCTTGGCATGGTGATCGGCGCGCGCCGTGAAGCCGGCTCCTGGAGCCGCCTGATCGGCGTCGACGCCGTCGCCTGGCTTTCCCGCACCAGCCAGCATTCGCGCTGGGCCGGCTCCTACCTCGGATCCGCGGTCAAAGCCGGCTTCGTGGCGCTGATGGCCAGCCTGGCGATGTCCTGCGCCTTCCTCGCCGCCACCCTGTTCATCCACTGGAACCTCGTGATCGCGGTCTATGAAGCGCTCGACGCCGGACCCGTGGGAGGTGCCGTGCTCACCATCGTGCAGCTCGGCTTCCTGCCCAACCTGGCCGTGTTCGCGCTCGCCTGGACCTCCGGCGCGGGCGTCGCCCTCGGCGTCGGCTCCCAGGCCGGGGCGCTCGGCACCGCGGTCGGGCCGCT
>NZ_AUPJ01000416.1 GCF_000427315.1 Arthrobacter sp. TB 26 | reverse complement strand
CTGCAGCGTCAGGACGCCGACGGCGGATCCGTTGACGTCAATCGCAAAAGGTACTCGGGAGTCCTCTTCCAGCCCGATCAGCACCATCCGCAGCGGATCGCCGACGAATCTCCGCTGGCCTTCGGTGACTTCGAGCCCGGCGATCTCGCCCAGCTTGATGGCGCGCGCGTCGTCGTCGAGGTTCTTCAGCGGCAGCAGCCACACATTTTCAGGCATGACAGAAGCGTACCCACACCGGCGGGCTGCCCGGGACCCGGGCCAGGTCTATCGGCTCAGAGCGCCGCGTCCTTTGGCGGCCCGGCCGGGTCCATCCAGAAGACTTCCCACAGGTGGCCGTCCGGGTCCTGGAAGCTGTGGGTGTACATAAAACCGTAGTCCTGGGCCTCCTGCGAGGGTGCGCCGCCGGCGGTCAGCGCCGTCCGGATGAGCTCGTCGACGGCTTCGCGGCTGTCCAGGGAAAAGGACATGATGACTTCGGCGGCCCCGGACACCTCCGCGACAGCCTTGGACGTGAAGGTCTTGAAGTACGACTCGACGAGCAGCATCACAAAAGCGCCGTCGTTGACAATCATGCACGTGGCGTTCTCATCGGTGAAGTCAGGATTGAACGAAAAACCCAACGCGGTGAAAAACTCCACCGTCTTGTTGAGGTCTTTGACGGGGAGGTTCACAAAGAGTTGTCTGGCCATGCGGATAACGTAGCACCGCGCCTGCGGGGTGTCAGCCCCGGATCTTCTCCCCCGGTGACCCGACGGAGCGCCGGTAGGGAGTCACTGGCCGTAGAAAATTCGCTCAAACACGCTCCGCGCCCGGCGGCTGAGCCGGAGGTAGTCCTCCTCGAGGGCGGCGGCGTTGCCCTGCCCGTAACCGCACCAGCGCGCCACCGCCTCCAGGTCCCGGCGTGAGGACGGCAGCACATCCGAGGCCCGGCCGGTCCAGATCACGTTGGCCGAGCGGATCCGGCTCGCCAGGCGCCAGGCACGGAGCAGGATCACCACGTCCCCCGCGTCGAGGAGGCCGACGGCGGCCGCGGCCTCCAGCGCCTCGACGGTGGACGTGGTCCGCAGCCCGGGGTGCTGCCCGGCGTGCTGCAATTGCAGCAGTTGGGCCAGCCATTCGACGTCGCTGAGGCCTCCCCGGCCCAGCTTCAGGTGCCGGGCTGGGTCCGCTCCGCGGGGCAGCCGCTCGGCTTCCACCCGGGCCTTGACGCGCCGGACCTCGCGCACGTCCTGCTCGGGGAGCGATTCGGGGTAGCGGATGGGGTCGATCAGAGCCACGAAGTCGGCGGCCAGGTCGTCGTCGCCCGCCATCGGGCGTGCCCGCAGCAACGCCTGTGCTTCCCATACCAGCGACCACCGGCGGTAGTACTCGGCGTAGGACTCCAGCGACCGCACCATGGGCCCGCTCTTGCCCTCCGGGCGCAGGTCGGCGTCCACCATCAGGACGCGCTCGGCGAGGATGGCGGGCTTCAGCGGCTGGGTCAGCAGGTTGGAGAGCCGGCTCACGATCTGCAGCGCCTGCTGCTGGGCGTCGTCCTCCGGGACCCCTGGAAGCCCGCGGTGCACGTACATGACATCAGCGTCCGAGCCGTAGCCGATCTCCCGGCCGCCCTGCCGTCCCATCGCGACCACGAGCACACGTGTCTTCAGCGGCCCCTCGGCCGCGACCATGGTCTCCGCGACACGCAGTGCGCCCAGGACCGCGGCCCGGTCAGTGTCGGCCAGCGCCGCGCCGACCTGGTCCTGGTCCAGCAGCCCCGCGCTGTCCGCGATCGCAATCCGCAGGATCTCCCGACGCCGGATCAGCCGGATGAGTCGCATGGCGCTTTCCGGCTCGGCGTGCCGGGACATCTTCGAGGCGATCTCGAGCCACTGCGCCTCGAAGGTCAGCGGCACCAGTTCCTTGTCCGAGCCGAGCCAGGCCACGGATTCGGGTGAGACCTCCAGCAAGTCCGCGATCAGCCGGGAGTTGGACAGCACGTGGCAGAGCCGCTCGGCCGCCGCCGTCGAATCCCTGAGCATGCCCAGGTACCAGTGGGTGGTGCCGAGTGCTTCACTGACGCGGCGGAAGGCCAGCAGGCCGGCGTCGGGGTCCACACCCTCCGCGAGCCAGCCGAGCAGGATGGGCAGGAGCTGGCGCTGCAGCGCGGCCCGGCGGCTGACCCCGCCCGTCAACGCTTCGATGTGCCGCATGGCGCCGACCGGGTCGAGGTAGCCGAGGGCTGCGAGGCGCCCCTGCGCGGCTTCCGGACTGAGCCTGGCTTCCTCGCTGCTGAGCGCCGCCGCGGTGTTGAGCAGCGGGCGGTAGAAAATGCGTTCGTGCAGCTCGCGGACGGAGCGTTTGGTCTTCCGCCACGCCGCGACAAGGGCATCGGGTTTGGGCCGTTCGCTGGAAAAGGGTCCCAGGACCGCCTTGGCGAGGGCCCGCAGCGAGGCTTCCTTGACCGGCATGAGATGGGTGCGGCGCAGCTGGAAAAGCTGGATCCGGTGCTCGAGGAGCCGGAGGTAGCGGTAATCGCGGTCGAACTCGGCAGCATCGGAGCGGCCGATGTAGCCGCCGGCGGACAGGGCGGCGATTGCCGAGGTGGTGTCTCGGCAGCGCAGGGTCTCGTCGGACTTGCCGTGCACCAGCTGGAGCAGCTGGACCGTGAACTCGACGTCCCGCAGTCCTCCGCGTCCCAGCTTGATCTGCCGCTGCTCCTCGTCGGCAGGGATGTGCTCGGTGACGCGTCGGCGCATGGAACGGACGGACTCCACGAAGCCTTCCCGGCCGGCGGAGGACCAGATCAGCGGTGCGATCGCAGCCTCGTACCGGGCGCCGAGCCCGGTGTCCCCGGCAATGGTCCGGGCCTTGAGCAGGGCCTGGAATTCCCAGCTCTCGGCCCAGCGGGCGTAATAGCTCTCGTGCGAGGCCAGGGTCCTGACCAGCGGCCCGGACTTGCCCTCCGGACGCAGGTTCGCGTCGACCTCCCACAGCCCCGGTTCGCGGCCGACGGACATGATGGCCCGGGAAATACCGGAGGCCAGGGCCGTTCCGATCGTGCTGGCGCGCGAATCGTCGAGGTCGCCGGAGTCGATCACATAGATGACGTCGACGTCGGAAATGTAGTTCAGTTCGCGGGCACCGCACTTGCCCATGCCGATGACGGCAAGCCCGACGACGGCCACCTCCGCGGCGCTGAACTGCTCGGCGGCTTCAGCCCGGGAGACGGCCAGGGCGGCCTCGATCGCGGCTCCGGCGAGATCCGCCAGTTCGGCGCCGGCGGCGGGCATGAAGTCCAGCGGGTCGGCCGCGCAGAGGTCCTTCACCGCAAGCTCGACGAGACCGCGCCGGTACTCCGTGCGGAGCGCCTCGTAACCTTCCTGCCCGGTCAGTGCCGCAACCGGGCGGGCGGATGTCGGATCGGCGCGCACGGACTGCAGCAGCCTCTCGCGCAGCACGGCGGTGTCCGCGGCCCGCGGTTCAGGGCTGGCCGTCACCTCGAAGGCGTCCAGGTGTTCGGGGTGCCGGATCAGGAACTCGCCCAGCGCCTCCGACGCACCCAGCACCCGGTAGAGGGGCTCGCTGCGTTCCAGGTCCGCGACCGCAAGCTTCCGCAGGTCGTGATGCTTTTCGATCAGGCGTACCAGTGACTGCAGCGCCGTGTCCGGGTTGGCGGCGAGCTGCAGCCCGGCGAAGAGGACGTCCTGGTCCAGGCCCGCCAGCTCCGGGGCAGCCAGGAACCGTTCGCCCTTTTCCAGGTCCCCGAAACCGGCCGCAATGAGGCGTCGTGCCAGGCTCACCCGGGCCGCCTAAAGGATGCCGAGGTTGCGCTGCAGCTCGTAGGGCGTGACCTGGAGACGGTAGTCCTGCCACTCGGCACGCTTGTTGCGCAGGAAGTGCTCGAACACCTTCTCGCCGAGGATTTGCGGCATCAGCTCGGAATCCTCCATGGTCCGGATGGCCTCGTGCAGGGACGCCGGGAGCGGATCGTGGCCCATGGCGCGGCGCTCGGCCGAGCTCAAGGACCAGATGTCGTCCTCGGCGGCGGCGGGAAGCTGGTAGCCCTCCTCGATACCCTTCAGCCCGGCACCGAGCAGCACGGCGTAGGCGAGGTAGGGGTTGGCTGCGGAATCGATGCCGCGGTATTCGATCCGTGCGGACTGGCCCTTGCCCGGCTTGTACAGCGGAACCCGGACCAGGGCAGAGCGGTTGTTGTGGCCCCAACTGAGATAGCTCGGGGCTTCTCCCCCGCCCCAGAGCCGCTTGTAGGAGTTCACGAACTGATTGGTGACCGCAGTGAATTCGGGCGCATGCTTGAGGATGCCGGCCATGAACTGACGGGCCGTCTCGGAGAGCTGGAATTCCGCTCCGGCCTCGTAGAAGGCGTTGGTGTCGCCCTCGAAGAGCGAGAAGTGGGTGTGCATGCCGGATCCCGGGTGGGCGGTGAACGGCTTCGGCATGAAGGTGGCGTAGGTGCCCTGCTGCAGCGCGACCTCCTTGATCACCGTGCGGAACGTCATGATATTGTCCGCGGTCTGCAGGGCGTCCGCGTAGCGCAGGTCGATCTCGTTCTGGCCCGGGCCGGCCTCGTGGTGGCTGAACTCCACGGAGATGCCTACCGACTCGAGCATGGTCACTGCGGTCCGGCGGAAATCCTGGGCCACACCGCCGGGAACGTGGTCGAAGTAGCCACCCTCGTCCACCGGGACCGGCGAACCGTCGGGGCCCGGGTGCTGGGACTTCAGCAGGTAGAACTCGATCTCGGGGTGGGTGTAGCAGGTGAAGCCCATGTCCGCGGCCTTGGCCAGATTGCGCTTGAGGACGTTGCGGGGATCAGCAGCGGAGGGTTCGCCGTCGGGCGTCAGGATGTCACAGAACATCCGCGACGTCGCTTCGGTCTCGCCGCGCCAGGGCAGGATCTGGAAGGTTGCGGGGTCCGGCTGGGCCAGCATGTCGGATTCAAAGACGCGGGCCAGGCCTTCGATTGAGGAGCCGTCAAAGCCCAGGCCCTCCTCGAACGCGCCTTCCACTTCGGCCGGGGCCAGTGCCACGGACTTCAGCGATCCGACGACGTCGGTGAACCACAGCCGCACGAACCGCACGTCGCGCTCTTCGATCGTCCGCAGGACAAACTCTTGCTGGCGGTCCATACTGGCCTCTTTCCGGTTCTTTCGTCCGTGCCCCAGGCCCGTCGTGCATGGGTCCCGCAGCTGCTCACGGTTCACTTTACTAATCATTGCCACCGTTTGCTGGCACAGCTGCCCCGCGTAACACAGCGTTAACACTTGGAGCCCGAAATTCGCCGCCGCGCGCCACCGCAGCGGGGTCCGGCCGGCGCCCGTGTGATGTGATTCACCTGACCACGGGCTGGAGCCCGGTAGCTAGGACCCGCGGTATCGCACTACGCTCGTGCCATGGCCACAAGCACCAGCCCCGATTCCAGCATGCCCGCAGAGCTAGCCGCCCCGTATGGCAACGGCCCGGCAGCGCAGGCCGCCGGCAC
>NZ_AUPJ01000415.1:3111-3685 GCF_000427315.1 Arthrobacter sp. TB 26 | reverse complement strand
AAGCCGGTGGCGAAGATCCGCACCCACCACCTGCGCCAGGCCAAGCTCAACGGTGAGCGCTTCGCCATGCTGACCGCCTATGACCAGTACACGGCGGAGATCTTCGACCAGGCAGGCATCGAGGTCCTCCTGGTGGGAGACTCGGCTTCCAACAACGTCTTCGGCAACGAGACCAGCCTGCCCGTCACCGTGGACGAGCTGCTCCCGCTGTGCCGCGCCGTCACCCGCTCGGCCAAGCGTGCCCTCGTTGTGGCGGACCTGCCCTTCGGCAGCTACGAGGTCTCCGCCCAGCAGGCTGTGGCCACCGGCGTCCGGTTCCTGAAGGAAGGACTCGCCCACGCGGTCAAGATCGAGGGCGGAAAGTTCTACGCCGAGACCGTCCGGGCCATGGTCCAGGCCGGCATCCCGGTGATGGCGCACATCGGATTCACCCCGCAAAGCGAGCACGCCCTCGGCGGCTACCGGGTCCAGGGCCGCGGCGACGACGCCCAGCGGCTGATCGACGACGCCGTTGCCCTCGCCGACGCCGGGGCGTTCTGCGTCCTGATGGAGATGGTTCCGGCGGCGACGGCGG
>NZ_AUPJ01000415.1:0-3106 GCF_000427315.1 Arthrobacter sp. TB 26 | reverse complement strand
GTGGACGCCGCCGTCGACGTCCCCACCATCGGCATCGGCGCGGGCAACGCGACAACCGGCCAGGTACTCGTGTGGCAGGACATGGCCGGCCTGCGCGGCGGCAGGATGGCCAAGTTCGTCAAACAGTACGCGGACCTGCGCACCTCCCTCAGCGACGCCGCCAAGGCCTACGGCGAGGACGTGCGCTCCGGCCAGTTCCCCGGCCCCGAGCACTCCTTCTAGGCGAACACTCTCCCCAGGCCGGCGCTGCGGCCCGGCCTTCCACCCAAGCGCTGCGGGCTTGCGGCGCCACCTCATCCTTCACGAACGATGCGGTGGTACGCGAGTCCGGGCAGGCTGGCCATTACAGGCCTGCATCGGGCCTCAGCAGATGTTCCGCCGGCCCGGACGGATTCGTGCACGAAGCGATGGGCCAGGCACCGGCGGGCACTAGTGGAGGAGTAGCCATGGACTCAATTTCGACTGACTTCTGGGACGTCCTGCTGTGGAGCTTCTGGTTCTTCATCTGGATCTCGGCACTGATGGTGTGGTTCCGCTGCCTGTTTGACATGTTCGGCGACAGCACACTGAGCGGCTGGGGCAAGGCCGGCTGGGCGATCCTGTTGGTCTTCCTGCCCTGGCTGGGCGCCCTCATCTACCTGATCGCCCGGGGCCGCAGCATGGCCGACCGGCAGATGGCCGAAGTGGCCCGGCAGCAGGCCGCCCAGCAGGAGTACATCCAGCACGTCGCGGGCAAGTCTGCCAGCCCGGCCAGCCAGATCGCCGATGCCAAGGCCCTGCTCGACTCCGGAGCCATCAACCAGACCGAGTTTGAGTCCCTCAAGTCAAAGGCCATGGCCTGACGTCACAGCGGTCTGCGCCCCGGGCGGGTCGACTTGGCAGACCCGGGGAGCCCATTCACCAGGACCAGCCCAGTCAATGCGGCGCGCCTAGTCGTCCTCGTCGCCTTTTTCCCAGGATTCGTTGCGGGCTTTGACCTTCTCGAGGGCGTGCTCGGCCTCTTCCCGCGTCTTGTACGGGCCAATCAGCTGGCTCCAGTCGGACATGGCGTCCTCTTCAACCTCGTGCGTGTTGACGTTGTACCAGTACTCCGGCATCGCTGCTCCTCAGCTCTCATGGTGGCGCCCCGCGAGTGTCTCTCGGCGCTTGTCTAGTGGCGTTGGTTTCTGTGCCTCCGGCCGGGGCCTTATATGATCAATGTATGCCTTCTCTAGCCTCGACTGCACCCATCGGCACCCTGGTCGCGGGAGCTGTCAGCCCGCAGCTGCCCGTTCCGGCGTCGATCCCGCGCCCCGAATACGTGGGCAAGCCCGCGCCGGCCAAGTTCACCGGTTCCGAGGTCAAGTCGGCGGAGACCATCGAGAAGATCCGCGTCGCCTCGCGGATTGCCGCGCAGGCCATCGTGGAGGTCGGCAAGCACATCCAGCCCGGCGTCACCACGGACCAGCTGGACCGGGTGGGCCACGAGTTCCTGCTCGACCACCACGCCTATCCGTCCACCCTCGGCTACCGCGGCTTTCCCAAGTCCCTGTGCTCGTCGTTGAACGAAGTCATCTGCCACGGCATCCCGGACAGCACCGTGGTTCAGGACGGCGACATCGTCAACATCGACATTACGGCCTTCATCGGCGGCGTGCACGGCGACACCAACTACACATTCCTGGCCGGAGACGTTGACGAGGAATCCCGCCTCCTCGTCGAGCGCACCCAGGAATCCCTGAACCGCGCCATCCGCGCCGTGGCCCCGGGCCGCGAAATCAACGTGATCGGCCGCACCATCGAGTCCTACGCGAAGCGCTTCGGCTACGGCGTCGTCCGCGACTTCACCGGCCACGGCGTGGGCGAGGCCTTCCACACTGGCCTGATCATTCCGCACTACGACGCCGCCCCGGCCTACAACACGGTCATGGAAACCGGTATGGTCTTCACGATCGAACCCATGCTGACACTGGGCACCGTGGACTGGGACATGTGGGCCGATGACTGGACCGTGGTCACCCGGGACCGCAAACGCACCGCGCAGTTCGAGCACACCCTGCTGGTCACGGAGACCGGCGCCGAAGTGCTGACCCTCCCCTGATTCCCGCTCCACCAGAAGATCCCGGTCTTCGCCCACCGGCCCTGGGCCGCACCCTCCTAGCTCCGCCCCTGCCACGAACGGAACCACATTGGCCAAGAAGGACGAGAAGTCGAAGAAGAACGCCCCGCTGATCGGCATCGACATCGGCGGCACCGGGATCAAGGGCGGGATCGTCGACCTGAAGAAGGGCAAGCTGATCGGTGACCGCCTGCGCATCCCCACCCCGCAGCCCTCGACGCCCGATTCCGTTGCCGAAGTCGTGGCCCAGGTTGTGGCTGAGCTGTCCGCCCGGCCCGACGCGCCGGCACCGGACTCGCCCGTGGGCGTCACCTTCCCCGGCATCATCCAGCACGGTGTGGTCCACTCCGCCGCCAACGTGGACAAGTCCTGGCTGGAAATGGACATCGATGCCCTGCTGACGGCCCGTCTCGGCCGCCCGGTGGAGGTCATCAACGACGCCGACGCCGCCGGCCTCGCCGAGGCGCGCTTCGGCGCCGGCGAGTTCGTGGCGGGCACGGTGCTGGTCATCACGCTCGGCACCGGGATCGGCTCCGCCTTTATCTTCGACGGCAAGCTTGTCCCCAACGCCGAGCTCGGCCACCTTGAAATCGACGGATTCGACGCCGAGAGCAAGGCCTCAGCCGTGGCCCGCGAGCGGGACGGCCTGAGCTGGGAGGAGTACAGCGTGCTGCTCCAGCGCTATTTTTCCCACGTGGAGTTCCTCTTCTCCCCCGAACTGTTCATTGTCGGCGGCGGCATCTCGAAGCGGGCCGACGAATACCTGCCGCGGCTGCAGCTGCGCACGCCGATCGTCCCGGCCGAGCTGAAGAACGACGCCGGAATCGTCGGGGCCGCCCTCGAGATCGCGCTGAAGCACAAACTGGCCAAGTAGCCGAATGAGCTATCACTCCGGGTCGTCCTGAACGCTGGGAACGACCCGGAGTGATAGCTCATTGTGTGTTTGGTGCCGGTGGTGGCTGCGGCTTCCCCTCCGCTGCCACCACCGGAGTCTGCGGGCCGGTGCCG
>NZ_AUPJ01000414.1:668-6973 GCF_000427315.1 Arthrobacter sp. TB 26 | reverse complement strand
CTGGCTTGTGCCTTCGCGGCCCTTGGTTTCGGCCTCGTGGCGGAGCAGGGAAATGGCCGCTTCGAAGTCCTCGAGGGATTCGAAGGCCTGGTAGACGCTCGCGAAGCGCAGGTAAGCAACCTCGTCGAGCCGCTGGAGCGGGTTGAGGATGGCGAGGCCGACTTCATGCGCATCAATTTCCGCGGCGCCGGAGGCCCGGATGGTCTCTTCGACTTCCTGGGCGAGCATGGCGAGGTCGTCCTCGGTGACGGGACGGCCCTGGCAGGCCTTGCGGACGCCGTTGATGACCTTGCTGCGACTGAACGGCTCACCAACGCCCGACCGCTTGATGACGGTGAGGCTGGTGGTCTCGACAGTCGTGAAGCGACGCCCGCACTCGGGGCACTGCCGGCGGCGCCGGATGGCCGAGCCGTCATCGGCGATCCGGCTGTCCACCACACGCGAATCAGGGTTCCGGCAAAACGGGCAATACATGGCGTTTCCTCCCCTGTCGCAGATCGTTGGCCGAACGGTGATCGAAGGCAGCCGAACACCTAAATCTCCGAGCGCCCAAGAATCCTTGGCTCCGCCATCAGTTTACGACTAGATGTAGCTGAATAACAAGCCTGTAATTACTACATGTAGTGGTCAGGCGCCCTGGGCGAACCGAATGGTGACCGCCTCGCCGTGCGCCGGGAGGTCCTCCGCCCCGGACAGGCTCACGATGTGCCCGCTGACCTCTTCCAGGGCGGCGCGCGTGTAGTTGATCACCTGGATGGCGCGCAGGAAGGTGGTCACGTTCAGCCCGGAGGAGAACGCCGCGGTGCCGCTGGTCGGCAGCACGTGGTTGGAGCCGGCGCAGTAGTCGCCCAGGCTGACGGGGCTGTAGTCCCCGACGAAGATCGCCCCGGCGCTGCGGATCCGGCCCGCGACCGTTGCCGCGTCAGCCGTCATGATTTCCAGGTGTTCGGCGGCGTAGGCGTTGCACGCCGCGATGCCCTGTTCGAGGTTGTCCACCAGGACGACCCCGGACTGTGGGCCCGAGAGCGCCTCACGGACCCGGCTGCTGTGTTTGGTCAGTGCCGCCTGGCGGTCGAGTTCCACCCGGACGGCGGCGGCGAGGGCCTCGGAGTCGGTGATCAGCACGGATGCCGCCTTGGGGTCGTGCTCGGCCTGGCTGATCAGGTCGGCCGCGACCAGGCCCGGCTGTGCCGTGGCGTCGGCCAGGATCGCAATCTCCGTGGTGCCGGCCTCGGAATCGATGCCCACCACGCCCTTGACGAGACGCTTCGCGGTGGCGACGAAGACGTTGCCCGGACCCGTGACGACGTCCACCGGGTCCAGTCCGGCTTTGCCCTCTGAGGCGGGGATGCCGTAGGCGAAAGCCGCGATGGCCTGGGCGCCCCCGATCGCGTAGACCTCTTCGATCCCGAGCAGGCACGCTGCGGCAAGGATCGTGGGGTGTGGGAGGCCGTCGAAGCCCTTCTGCGGAGGCGATGCCAGCGCGATGGATTCGACGCCGGCTGCCAGGGCCGGGACAACGTTCATGATCACGGAGGACGGGTAGACCGCCAGGCCGCCGGGCACGTAGAGGCCCACGCGTGCCACGGGGACCCAGTTCTGGCTGACCACTGCGCCTTCGCCGAGTTCGACGTCGGTGTCCGCCGGGCGCTGGGCGTCGGCAAAGCGGCGGGCACGCTTGATGGACTCTTCCAGGGCTGCCCGGACGGCGGGATCGAGCCCGGCCAGGGCGGCCGTCAGCGCTTCAGCGGGGACCCGGGGATGCGCCTGCTCCACGCCGTCGAACGTCCGGGCCAGTTCGCTGAGTGCCTCGAAGCCCCGGGTGCGGACGGCGTGGATGATGTCCAGGACCTTCTGCTCGGCATCAGCCATGGTGCCGGCCTGTGCCCTGGGCACTGCTGCACGGAGACCGGCGAGGGTCAGGCGCTGGCCGCGGAGGTCGACGGTGCGGAAGTTGAGGTCGGCGGGAGCCTGGGGCGCAGTTGCGGCGGGCACGGAGCTGTCAGCTGAAAGGGTCACCCGTTCATTTTACGTGCCGCCCCGGCGGTCCCGCGCCTGTTACTTCGGGCCGCTACTTGGTGGGCTGTTCGGCATCCCCGGTGTCGGCCGCGTGCCCTGCGTCCGGCGCCGGCTTGCTGAAGACGGTGTTCAGGAAGACAGTCAGGGCGGTGGCGGCCGGCCAGATCGCCAGGACGGCCAGGGACCGCAGCGAAAAGGCGATACTGGCACTGGCCGAGGTGTCCTCCGGCGTACCCCACCACCGGCCGCACAGCACGCCGGTCCCCCAGGCCGCGAGGGCGCCCAGCACTCCGGCGCCCACTGCCAGGAGCACGTCACCGCCGGACGGGCCTTTATGCCTGCTGCCGGAAGCGGCCGCGCCCGAAAGGCAGCCGGCCAGCAGGAACAGCGCTGCCAGTATGAGGTCCCGCAGCAGCCAGCCTTCCGTGTTTCCGCCGCTCCGCAGCTCCGGATTGCCGGACAGCAGGTTCAGTCCCGAGGGGGCCAGGAGCCACCACAGCAGCCCAGCCGGGATGCCGGCAGCGGCGATGGCCGCGGCTTTCCGCCAGGTCACGGCGCGGACGCCTGGTTCCCGTCCTGGCCGGCCGGAAGCAGTGTCCGGCCGGAAGCCCTGGACCGGGTTCCGGGCCGAATCCTGCGGGGCGTCGTGCGGGGCGTCCTGCGGGAGCTGGCCGTGGACTGCGGGCTGTGTCATGCAACAAACCTTAACAAGCTTTCGGGCGACGGGGCACATGACACCGCGCGCCCCCGGATGACGTTCCACATGACGCCTCCGGGTAAACAAGTACCGCGGCCGTTCGCAGGCGCAATACGCTGGCAGGGTAGGAACATCACGCACGTACAGCAGGGAGTTGGATCGCAGTGGCCACAGAGGACCAAGCCTTCGAGGGAACGTTCCGGGAGATGTTCCGCCGGCACGCGGCCGGAGTGGCCATTATCACCGCCAACCTCAACGGCGTCCCCTTCGGCTTCACGGCGACCTCGGTGGCCTCGCTCTCTGCGAAGCCGCCCCGGTTCACGTTCAACATGGCCCGCACGTCCAGTTCCTGGCCGGCCGTGGCCAACACCACATACATTGGCGTCCACATGCTGGGGCTGGACAACCAGGAGCTTGCGGACCGCTTTGCCCGGACCAGCAACCGCTTCGAGGGGGATCACTGGGCGCTCGGACCACATGAGGTGCCGATCCTGAACGACGTCGCCGGCTGGCTGATCGGCAAGGTCCAGATGCGGCTCTCCTTCGAGAACAACGCCGTGGTGGTGGTTGAGGTCGTGGAAGGCGAAGTGGGTGCCGACGGCGCCCCCCTGCTCTACCACTCCGGTTCCTATGGCCGGCCCGTGCCCCTCGACTACGAGATCTGACCGGCTGCCAGGAGGATCCGGGGCGCCGAGCGCCTTCGCACCACGAGGTGACACTTGGTGCCCATGTCTTTGAGCGGCATGGGCGTTAAGTGTCACCCCGGCGGGTGTCGGGCCTGACCGGGGACACGGAACCCCGCAATATCAGCTGTCCAGGCAGGTGGGGCCGAGCAGCACCTTCAGGTCCCCGAACAGCGACGGGCTCGGGTTGACCCTCAGGTGCACGGGCAGCCCCATGACCTCCACCCGGGTGTCACCCTGCAGGTGCAGCCGGACTTCGGATTTGCCGCGGTGGGTGCGCAGCACGTCCCCCAGTTCGGTCACGACGGCTTCGGTCGCCTTGTGCGTCGGCATGGTGATCACGAGCGGGCCGTTGAGACCCTCGCTGAGGTCCGGGACGGACAGCTCCATGCAGTTCAGGGCAACGGCGCCGTCATCGCGGCGCTGCAGCCGTCCCTTGACGACGACAATCAGGTCCTCTGCCAGCACCGAGGCAATGGGCCCGTAGACCTGGCCGAAGAACATGACCTCGACGGAACCGCCCAGGTCCTCGATCTCGGCACGGGCGTAGGCGTTGCCGCTGGCTTTCGCGATCCGCCGGCTCAGTGACGTAATCATGCCGGCGATGGTGACGATGGCGCCGTCGTGAGGTCCGTCCTCGGCGATGATCGAGGTGATGGACTGGTCGGCATGCTGGCTCAAGACCCCTTCGAGGCCCTGCAGCGGGTGGTCCGAGACGTACAGGCCGAGCATGTCCCGTTCGAAGGAGAGTTTGTCCTTTTTCTCCCATTCGGGAAGGTCCGGGATGTCGATACTCAGGGACGCCTCGGATTCGGCCTCGTCGAACCCGGCGAAGAGGTCGAACTGGCCGATCGCCTCGTTGCGTTTGAGGGTGATGACCGAGTCGATGGCTTCTTCATGGATCATGGCCAGGGCTCGCCGGTGGTGGTTCAGGGAGTCGAAGGCGCCGGCCTTGATCAGGGATTCGATGGTGCGCTTGTTGCACACGACGGCCGGGACCTTCACGAGGTAGTCCTTGAAGGAGGTGTAGGCGCCTTCTTTTTCGCGTGCCGCCACCATGGCTTCGACGGCGTTGACGCCGACGTTGCGGATGGCGCCCATGCCGAAGCGGATATCGGTGCCGACAGGGGTGAAGTTCAGCGCAGACTCGTTGACGTCCGGGGGCAGCACCGTGATTCCCATGCGCCGGCATTCGTTGAGGTAGATGGCCGATTTGTCCTTGTCGTCGCCGACCGAGGTGAGCAGGGCGGCCATGTACTCAGGCGCATAGTGGGCCTTGAGGTAGGCGGTCCAGTAGGAGATTACGCCGTAGGCGGCCGAGTGCGCCTTGTTGAAGGCGTAGTCGGAGAACGGCAGCAGGATGTCCCAAAGCGTCTTGACTGCGGCCATGGAGTAGCCGTTGTCCTGCATGCCCTGGGAGAAGCCGGCGAACTGCTTGTCCAGCTCCGATTTCTTTTTCTTGCCCATGGCGCGGCGCAGGATGTCGGCCTGGCCCAGGGTGTACCCGGCAAGCTTCTGCGCCACGGCCATGACCTGCTCCTGGTACACGATCAGGCCGTAGGTGCCACCGAGGATCTCGGAGAGCGGTTCCTCGAGCTCCGGGTGGATCGGAATGACTTCCTGGATTTTGTTCTTGCGCAGGGCGTAGTCGGTGTGCGCGTTGGCACCCATGGGTCCGGGCCGGTAGAGGGCCAGGACGGCGGAGATGTCTTCGAAGTTGTCAGGCTTCATCAGCTTGAGCAGGGAGCGCATCGGGCCGCCGTCGAGCTGGAACACACCCAGGGTGTCGCCGCGGGCGAGCAGCTCGTATGACGCCACGTCGTCCAGTTCCAGGGACTCCAGGTCGAGGTCGATCCCGCGGTTCATCTTGATGTTTTCCAGGGCGTCGGAAATGATCGTCAGGTTCCGCAGGCCCAGGAAGTCCATTTTGATCAGGCCGAGGCCCTCGGACGTCGGGTAGTCGAACTGGGTGATGACCTGGCCATCCTGGAAGCGCCGCATGACCGGGATGACGTCGATGATGGGGTCCGAGGACATGATGACGCCGGCCGCGTGGACACCCCACTGGCGTTTCAGGCCCTCGATGCCGAGCGCCGTTTCGAACACCTTGGCGGCTTCCGGGTCCGTGGCGATCAGCTGGCGGAAGTCCCCGGCCTCGCTGTAGCGCTTGGAGTCCTTGTTCTGGATGTCGGCCAGCGGGATGTCCTTGGCCATCACGGCCGGCGGCAGGGCCTTGGTCAGCTGCTCGCCCATGCTGAACGGGTAGCCGAGCACACGCGAGGAGTCCTTGAGGGCCTGCTTGGTCTTGATGGTGCCGTAGGTGACGATCATCGCGACGCGTTCGTCGCCGTATTTGCGCGTGACGTAGTCGATCACCTCGGAGCGGCGACGGTCATCGAAGTCGACGTCGAAGTCAGGCATGGAGACGCGGTCCGGGTTGAGGAAGCGCTCGAAGATCAGGCCGTGGTGCAGCGGATCGAGGTCGGTGATGCGCATGGCGTATGCCACCATCGAACCGGCTCCCGAGCCGCGCCCGGGACCCACCCGGATGCCGTTGTTCTTGGCCCAGTTGATGAAGTCGGCCACCACCAGGAAGTAGCCGGGGAAACCCATGGACGTGATGACGCCGAGTTCGTAGTCCGCCTGGGTGCGCACTTTGTCCGGGATGCCCTGGGGATAGCGGTAACGGAGCCCCTTGTCGACCTCCTTGACCAGCCAGGACGTTTCGTCTTCCCCCTCCGGGCAGGGGAACCGGGGCATGTAGTTGGCTCCGGTGTTGAACGAGACTTCGCAGCGCTCCGCGATCAGGAGCGTGTTGTCGCACGCCTCCGGGTGGTCGCGGAACAGCTCCCGCATTTCCCGCGGTGACTTCAGGTAGTACCCGCTGCCGGAGAAGGCGAAGCGCG
>NZ_AUPJ01000414.1:0-662 GCF_000427315.1 Arthrobacter sp. TB 26 | reverse complement strand
CCGCCGTTGTCGTACGTCGGCTCCAGGAGGGTGGACCCCGACTGGATGGCCAACAGGGCCTCGTGCGCCTTTGCATCGTGCTCGTGCGTGTAATGGAGGTCATTGGTGGCCACCAGCGGAAGGTTCAGTTCCTTGGCCAGGCGCAGGAGGTCCCCCGTGACGCGCCGCTCGATGTCCAGACCGTGGTCCATGAGTTCGCAGAAGTAGTTCTCGGCGCCGAAGATGTCGCGGAACTCGGCGGCCGCCTCGACGGCTTCCCGGTACTGGCCGAGCCGGAGCCTGGTCTGGACCTCGCCGGACGGGCACCCGGTGGTCGCAATCAGGCCTTCCGCATAGGTGTTAAGCAGTTCGCGGTCCAGCCGGGGCCATTTGCCGAAGACCGAATCCAGGGAGGCGATCGAGGAGGCCCGGAACAGGTTCCGCATGCCCACGTTGTTGTAGCTGAGCAGCGTCATGTGGGTGTAGGCGCCACCGCCGGAGATGTCGTCCTTGCGCTGGTTCTCCTCGCCCCAGCGGACGCGGGTCTTGTCCGTGCGCGCGGTTCCGGGGGTCACATAGGCTTCGACGCCGATGATCGGCTTGATGCCTTGGTCCGTGGCCCGCTTCCAGAAATCGAAGGCGCCGAACAGGTAGCCGTGGTCCGTTGTGGCGAGGGCCGGCAT
>NZ_AUPJ01000413.1 GCF_000427315.1 Arthrobacter sp. TB 26 | reverse complement strand
CGGCCGGTCGGCGGCCTCCGCGGCGCCCTCTACACCCTGACCGGCGGCGGGCTGAACCTGGGCCCGAGCGCCCGGCAGCGTGAAGAGGACGAACTGGCGCGGCGCATCTCCCGCCAGCTCCAGGGCAGTTACAACACCGCCGTGCTGAGCCTCAAGGGCGGCATCGGCAAGACCTCCACGACGGTCGGCGTCGGACTGACCCTGGCTGAGTTCCGTGGTGACCCGCCGTGCGCCATCGACGCGAACCCGGACTCCGGCGACCTCGTCGAGCGCGCCCTCGGCGAGGGCATCTACCAGCAGCAGAGTCCCCGCACCATCACGGACCTGCTGCAGAACATCGACTCCATCGATTCCCTCACGGCCCTCGCCCGGTACATGCACCACGCCGGCCGGCTGCACCTGATCGCCGGTGAACAGGACCCCGAGGTCTCCGACTCGCTGACCGCGGAGGAATACCTGCGGATCCGCAAACTCATCTCCGGCTACTATTCGGTGGCCCTCACCGACTGCGGCACCGGCGTCACCCACAACGCCATGAGCGGTATCCTGCAGTCCGCGGACAACCTGATCATCGCTGCGGGGTATGCGGTCAGCGGCGCCAAGCGCGCCCGCAGCACCCTGCACTGGCTGGCCGGCCACGGCTACGAGGAACTGGCCCGCAACGCCATCGTGGTCATCACGGACAAGGACGAGGTGTCCTCACGCGTGGACAAGGACGCGATTGAAGACCACCTGTCCGGCATCTGCCGCCAGTTGATCGCCGTGCCGCATGACCGCGGCGTGGCCGACGGCGACCTGGTCACCCTCGATGTGCTCCGCCCGGAAACCCGGCGGGCCTACCGCGAAATTGCTGCCGCGATCGTGGACGGCTACGTCTAACCGCTGGGCGCCGGCCCGGTGGTCTGAAGTTGTGCCGGGCCGGTGAGCGCCCTACATTTTAGGCATGACCAACAACGCCGGGGATGAAGCCGCCCTGCAACTGCAGGACCTCCTGATGGGAACGGAGAACGTCGAGGACTTCCTCGGCCAACTCGCGGAATTTTCGGCGGCCACACTCAGCCACGCCGCCGGCGCTGAGATCGAATGCGGCGTGACGCTGCAGCGCCGGAAGAAGACCATGACCGTGGCGGGGAGCAGCCCCCGGGCCGTCATCCTGGACCGCATCGAGCAAAGCCTCGGTGACGGCCCCTGCATCGAAGCCCTGCGGACACGCTCCGTGGTCCTGCTGGCCGATGTTGACACCGATCCGCGCTGGCCGGACTACCAGCTGCAGCTCGCGGCCCAGGGCGTCCGCAGCACCCTGGGTGTGCCCCTGGAAATCGGCGAGGACGCGGCCGCCGCCCTGAACTTCTTCGGCTCCGACACCGGGCTGTTCACCGAGGACATCATTGCCGAAGCGTCCGGCTTCGCCGACCTCGCCGGCCGATCCCTCCGCCTGGCCGTCCGGATCGGCACCGAGCAGTCCCGGGCCGAGGACCTGAAGGCCGCCATGGAACACCGCACCTCGATCGACCTGGCCTGCGGCGTCGTCATGGCCCAGAACCGCTGCACCCAGGAGGAGGCCATGGGCATCCTCACCCGGGTCTCCAGCAACCGGAACCAGAAGCTCCGCGACGTCGCGGCCGGGGTCCTCCGGAACCTCACCGCAGGGGAAGTCCGCACGCACTTCGACGCCTGAGCGGCCGGGCCAAGCCGCCAGCCTAGGATGAAGGGGATGACCACCACAGACACCGCTTCCTTCAGCCTCCGCAGCATCGCCGTCCCCGCCTTCGGCCCGGCCCTGCTGTTCAGCATCGGCGAGGGCGCCATCCTGCCCGTGGTGGCGCTGTCCGCCCGCGACCTCGGCGCCTCGGTGGCCGTCGCCGCCCTGGTGGTCACCCTGATCGGTCTCGGCTCCTGGTTCTTCAACCTGCCCGCCTCGCTCATCACGCTGAAATTCGGCGAACGCTGGGCCATCGTCGGTGCCGCGGCTGCCAGCACCGTCGCCCTGGCCGCCGCGGCCCTGGCTCCGCTGGTGCCCGGAGGACTCTGGCTGCTCGCGGCGGCGATGCTCGTCGTCGGCATGGCTGCGAGCGTCTTCAGCCTGGCCCGGCAGAAGTACCTGACCGAGGCGGTGCCGGTGATCCTGCGGGCCCGGGCCCTGTCCACCCTCGGCGGAGTGAACCGGATCGGTATCTTCATCGGACCCTTTATCGGCGCCGCCGCGATGCAGTTCGCCGGCATCACCGGCGCCTACTGGGTGGGCGTTGTCGCCATGGCGGCGGCCGCCGGGCTGTCGGTGACCATCCCGGACCTCGTGGCCAAGCCCGCAGCGGACGACGGCGTCCCCGTTCCGCAGGCGACGCTGCGCAGCGTCGCCGTCTCCCACGCCGGGGTCTTCCTGAGCGTTGGGATGGGGGTGCTGCTGCTCAGTGCGCTGCGCGCCTCCCGGCAGGTGGTGATCCCGCTCTGGGCCGAGCACCTCGGGATGGATGCGACACAGGCATCGCTGATCTACGGGCTGTCCGGCGCCATCGACATGCTGGTCTTCTATCCGGCCGGCAAGCTGATGGACCGCAAGGGCCGGCAATGGGTGGCCATCCCGTCAACGCTCATTATGGGCACGGCCATGCTGCTGATCCCGCTCAGCACCGGCTTCGTGGGCCTGCTGCTCGCGGCGCTCCTCATCGGCTTCGGCAACGGCATCAGTTCAGGCCTGAACATGACGCTGGGGGCCGACTTCTCGCCGGACAACGGCCGGGGACAGTTCCTGGGCATCTGGCGGTTCATGGCCGACGCCGGGGCCACCGGCGGGCCGGTGCTGCTCTCAGGCGTGACCGCCGTCGCCTCGCTCGGGGCCGGTGTGTCCGCCACCGGAGCGCTCGGCTTCGCGGCCGCCGCGGTCTTCGCTGTCACCATTCCCCGGCTCAAGCACCGGCGCAACTACTGAACCGCACTGATCCGCGTGCGGCCGCCTGCCCCATCTGACTGGCAGCAGAGGCCGTTTTCAGTGCTCATAGCGGCCTTTACTGCCAGCTACTTGCAGCGCTGGATCGCCCGCGGTGAAGACCGGCAGGGCGCGATCCCCGAAACGGAGCGGGTGCTTGTCGCTCACCGGCCCCTGCCGGGCAAGACCCGGGCCACTGCTGCCCGGACCGGGCGGACGAACCATGCCAGGGCTGCGGCCAGCATGGACCCGCCGATCGTGAAGTGCAGCGGAGTCGGGTTGAACGCCTGAGCACTGGAGGTCTGCTCCGTTGGAGCCGCGACCGGTACCGACTCGGCCGTCGACGTTGCCGTCGGTCTGGGATTCGCAGAGGCCGGGGCCACAGCCGCGGCTTCGGTTGTCGCCGTCGGCGCCGGGGCAGCCTCCGTCGGGACCGCCTCGGCGGGGACATCCATGTCCACACCGACGGCCGGACCATACTGCGGCATTGGGGCGAGGGCAGGGGCCGGTGCATGGTAGCTGCTGCGGGTCTCCGGGGCGACGCTTTTGGTCACGGGTGCTTGGTACGCCGCCGCGGGTGCTTGGTGCGCGGGAGCTGGAGCCTGCACCGGGGCAGGTGCGTAGACCGGCGCCTCGTAGGCAGGAGGTGCCTGGAATACAGGTGCCTGCGGTGCCGGTGCGTTCGTGCCGCCGAGGTTTACGCTGCCGCTGCCGCCCGTCCCGCCGCCGCTGGCGTTGGGCGAGCAGAAGCCGGACCCGCCGCCCATTTCGTTCCAGTGCTGTCCGACGGGGCAGGTCGTGGCGTGGGCAGAGACGGGTGCGAGCAGTAGTGCGGCCCCGGCAAGCAGGACTGTCATACCGGCGCGGCGGGTGTGCGAAATGGTCAAGATGGTTCCCCCAAAGAACAGTGGCCGCGAGACGGCTTTCTGCAGAATCCTATGCGACAAGATGCCATATCCGCAGGTCAGAGCTACATTTTAGTTTGGGCGTCCTGCAGAGTTCCCGACTCCCCAACAGTGGAGCCGGACCCGAAAGCCTCCGCCGATCGGTGAAAGCGAATCCTCAACGTCTCCGCCGCAATTACTCACGGGCCGCGCCGCCGGAGCGCTGGATCGCCGCCGCGAAGACCGGCAGCGCTCGCTGGATCATCTCCTCCGACGCGGTGAGTGAGATCCGGAAATGGCCCGGGGTCTCGAACAGGGTCCCCGGCAGCACAAAGACGTCCTGGTCCGCGAGGGCTGCGGTGAACTGCTCGTCGTCGTCGGCCGGGGTGCGGACGAACAGGTAGAACGCACCCTCCGGCCGCGTCACCTGGTACCCCATGCCGGTCAGCGCCTCCACCATCAGATCGCGCTTGCGCTGCAGCTGCCCGATGTCGATCGAGAACTGCTCCAGCCTTGGCAGGGCATACTGCAGCAGGGCGTTGGGGTAGATCCAGCCCATGGCCATCTGCAGGGCGGTGAGCGCCTCCCTTAACGGGCCGCGGTCCGGCATGGTGGGCGGCAGCGCCAGGTATCCGATCCGCTGCCCGGGCGCCAAATGGGTTTTGCCGTACGAGTAGGCCAGGAGCGTGTAGGGATAGTATTCGGCGGGGCTGTGGAACCGCGAACCGTCGTAGACGATCCGGTTGTAGGCCTCGTCGGAGAGCAGGTAGACGCGCCTGCCGTTGCTGCGCGAGGCCCCTTCCAGCATGTCGGCCAGGTCCTTCAGGAGCGAGGGCGGGTAGATCCGGCCGGTCGGATTGTTGGGCGTATTGACGATCACCACCCGGGTGCGCGGGGTGATGGCGGCCCCGAGCGCCGCCAGATCGACGTCGAACGTTTCGGCGTCGCAGCGGATCTTGACTGGCACCAGCCCGGCCTCGATCACCAAGGGCTCGTAGAAGAACCAGGGCGGGAGGGTGAAGATGACCTCGTCGCCGGGGTCGGCGACGGCCTTGAGCGCCAGCGGAATCGCGGTAAAGCCTCCCGTGGTGAGGTGGATGTCCGCCGGCTCGAAGGGCATCCCCAGCAGGCGCTGCAGGGACGCCGCGGCCGCGGCCTGCGCCTCCGGTTCGTTGGTTTTGTAGGCAAACCAGAGCTCGTTCCGGGGCGTCAGCGCGTCCGCGAGGGCGTCGACGTAGGCGGCCTGCGGCATCTGGTGCGGATTGCCGAGGGCGAGGTCGCAGATCCCCGGCTCGTGCTGGCGCCGGGCGTAGACGGAGTCGCGGAGGAAGGTGTTGATCCGCTGTTGCGACGGGACGGACGCGAGGGTGGTGGCGCGCCTTGAAACGCTCTGGGAAACCGGAGAATCAGTGCTCATGACAGTCCCTCGAGAGGTGGCAGCTTGACCGTATGGACGGGTGGGCCAGCGCGCTGCTGAGCCAGTGGCTGGGCGGGACTAATTCTGGCCCTCGGCGGGCCGGATGTAAACGGGGTTGGGCCGGCGGAAGGCGCAGGTCAGCAGCGGGGTGCGCTCCGCCGTCGTGCCGCATGCCCGAACAGCCACACGCCGGTGACGGTGGCGAGGTAGCCGGCGATGACGATCAGCGCGGTCCCGGCCCAGAAGTAGTGCGTGCTGCTGCCCTCCAGGCCCGTGCCAGCGGCGACATTGAGCAGCGAAAAGGCAGCCACGGCGGCCGCGGCCAGCCCC
>NZ_AUPJ01000412.1 GCF_000427315.1 Arthrobacter sp. TB 26 | reverse complement strand
GAGCCACAGCCGTGAGGAGGCCCAATGGTTTCCGTAGCCGTCCCAGACGTTCCAGCGCGGCCCCTTGCGGATAATCAGCCATCCCGCCGGGAGCATAAACACCGCCACAACGAGGAACGCCGCGACGACGTCGGCGGGCCGGTGCCACTGGTTGATCAGGGTGGACACCCCCGTCGCGACGGCAAAGCTGCCGCCCAGGAATCCGGCCAGCGGCCGCCAGCGCGGGGAGACCATCAGGAACACCGCGGCCGCGGCCGAGGCCGCCAGGGTGGTGTGACCGGAGGGCAGCGAGTTCAGCTCCAGGGTCTCGACCCCCGTGTAGGGCCGGACCGGAACGATGTCCTTCAGGATCTGGGTGGCCACGTTGGCGCCCGTGCAGGCAGCCACGGCGATCCCCGCGGCTGCCCAGCGCCTCTTCAGCACGGTGACAACCAGGACCACCACCGAGGCGATCAGCAGGGATAACGCCGGCAGCCAGTCGAGGAGCTTATTGGCGGCCTTGCCCGCGGCACCGTGGATTTCGACTGCCTCCACGAGGGCGGACTCGTCGATGAACTGGCCCATGGTGGTGCGGACAAAGAAGTAATAGGTCGCGGCGAGGGCGGCCATGCAGCCGAGGGTGGCCAGCAGGAACAGGAACCCGGTGCCGCGGCCCTGGCGTCCAACAGGAGCCCCGGACGGCGGCTGCGGGTACTCCGAAGCCGGGTGTGTGCTGGTGCGTTCCTGCCGAAAAGTCATCCGTCTCAGGTTCCCACAGAACCCTGCGAATTTTCTGAGCGGGCGCCTTGCGCCGCCGCGCGGGTAGTGTTTGGCCATGGACACCGCGGCGAGACATCCGGACCCAGCCTTCCCCCGCTTTCACCCGCGGCCTGCGCGCGGCTGGATCAACGATCCCAACGGCCTGAGCCACGTCGACGGCCGCTATCACGTGTTTTTCCAGTACAACCCGGACTCGGCCCGGCACGGGGCCATCTGCTGGGGGCACCTGAGTTCCCCGGACCTGGTGCACTGGGACGAGGAACCGGTGGCGCTCCGGCCACAGCCCGGCGGACCGGACGCGCTGGGCTGCTGGTCCGGTGTGGTGACCGACGACGGCGGCGTACCCACCGCCGTGTATTCCGGTGTCGACACCGTGGGCGGCTACTCCCGGGTGGTCCTCGCCCGGGCCGATCGGACCCTGCGCAGCTGGACCCAGGACGGGCACGTCGCGGCCGAGGTTCCCCCGGACCCGCAGGTCACCGCTGTCCGGGACCCGTTCCTGTTCAGCTTCCAGGGCCGCAGCTTCGCCCTTCAGGGTGCCGGGCTGGCCTCCGGCCACGCCGCCGTGCTGCTTTACAGTGTGGACGACCTGCGCCGGTGGCGGTACGAGGGGATCTGGTTCAGCACCCAGGACCCGCTCGCGGCCCGGCACCTGCCCGCCGAGATCTGGGAGTGCCCGCAGCTGGTCCGGGTCCCGGATTCCTCGGGCGCGGAGACCTGGCTGCTGATGGCCTCGCTCTGGCTCGCCGCGGACCAGCACGACCACCCCAACGGCGTCGGCTACCTCCTCGGCTCGCTAACGGCGAACGGCAACGGGCTGCCGGTGTTCACCCCGGCGTCGGGCGGGAAAGCCGACCTGGGACGGGAGTTCTACGCCCCGCAGCTCCTCGCGCTGCCGGACCGGGCGCTGCTCTGGGGCTGGTCCGGCGAGGCGGAGGCCTCCGAGGAACGGCCTGGGCGCAGCCAGGCGGAGACAGACGACGCCGGCTGGGCCGGGATCCTGACGTTCCCGCGCCAGCTGTCCGTGCACGGCGAGGTCCTCGCCGTCGAGCCGGCCCCTGAACTCCGCGCCTACCGCGGCGGCCGGCTTCACCACGGCGCCGCGGGCACCCTGTCACTGCCGGGCGGGGCGGAGGCCCGGGTGGCCGGGGGAGAGGGCACGCTCCGGCTG
>NZ_AUPJ01000411.1 GCF_000427315.1 Arthrobacter sp. TB 26 | reverse complement strand
GGCGGTTTCTAGGGGTCGTTGCAACACCTGGTGGTTAGGTGGTTAGTAGTAAATCACGTAGACGCTCGGCTGGGGTATCCCAGCCGAGCGTTTTGCGTGGGCGGCCGTTGAGCTCCTGAGCGACGTGTTCGAGGTCTTCAGGTCCGTAGGCGGACAGGTCGGTGCTTTTGGGGAAGTACTGGCGCAGCAGCCCGTTAGTGTTCTCGTTCGAACCGCGCTGCCAGGGGCTGGCTGGGTCGCAGAAGTAAACCTGCATTTCGGTGGCTAGGGTGAAGGTCTTGTGGGCGGCCATTTCCGCGCCCTGGTCCCAGGTCAGAGAGCCTCGCAGATGTGCCGGCAGGGCAGAGATGGTGTTGATGAGCCCGTCCCGGACGGTTTCGGCGGTGTGGTCATTTGGCAGGTGGACGAGCATCACGTAGCGGGTGGTGCGTTCGACCAGGGTTCCGATCGCGGACTGGTTGTAGGCGCCGGTGATGAGATCCCCCTCCCAATGACCGGGTACTGCGCGGTCCTCGATCTCGGGTGGACGCTCGGAGATCATGACCATCGGATCCACGAACCGGGAGGTGCGCTGTTCCCCGCTCTGGTGGTGTTTCCGGCGGGTCCGGCCGGTGCGCAGGGCTGCCTGTATTTCGCGTTTGAGTCCGCCTCTGGCCTGGACGTAGAGGGCTTGATAGATCGTCTCTGGACTCACACGCATCTCCGGTTGGTCGGGGAACTTTTTGACCAGGGTGTGGCTGATCTGCTCCGGAGACCAGCGTATGAGCAGCTTGGCCTTCACATAGTCGCGCAGGTCCGACTCGCCAGCGAGCTTGGCGTTTTTGGGTCGTGGCCGCCGGGCAGCGGCCTTCCGCTGCGCCCCGTGGGGCAGATAGCCCAACAGGGCATCGGCATTTCGGCCCAGCTCGCGGCTGATCGTTGAAGCCGAACGGCCAAGCACGCTGGCGATCGCCCGCATCGATGAACCCGAGGCTTTCAGGTCCCGGATCATCTCCCGCTCCTGCACGCTAAGAAATCGCGGGTCGATGAGTTTCTCGAGAGCCGCTGTCGGTGGGGCGAGGGCCGGCGAGGTCATAGTGGTCACACCACGTTTGTAATCGACCACCCGCCCATCAGCGTAAATGCGTCGGCCGCCTGACTTACGAATCCCCAGGTCCCACTCCGCCGCGGTCCTGGGATGCACGCTGACCGCTGCGGCCGCCTCCCGCCGACTCAAGCCGGCCTTGCGTAACCGGAAGTACTCATCCCGGCCCCGGTGAGGGCGCGCCCCCGGTTTACCATGGCTCTTCAGTCCGGCTTTACGCACCCAGCCGGCGCACGTATCGGGGCTCAATCCCAGCTCCCTGGCCGCCGCCCCCGTGCTCTTGAGCCGGTCGAACACGACGAAGAACTCATCCTTCTGCCCCTGCGCGTACTTCCTGTTGGTTCGAGGTTCTCCCGTTAAAGACGACACGGTCGCTGCAACTCCCAAAAATTCTGGGTGTTGCAACGACCGCTAGAACCCAAGCTCCCTGCGCAACGCTCTTTCCTGTGTCCGGGCTGATCCCGAATCCAATTCCTCGGGGCCGGCCGGGTCCGTTCCCCAAGGGTCCATTCCGAGGCGGCCCGCCAGCCGCGGCCAGGCCGGCCCGCGATGGACCGCTCCGGCGGAAATGTCCAGCGCGGAGCCGACCACGAAGCCGCCCGGGCCGTCTTCCAGCACCCCGACGCAGGCCACGGTCCGCTCGTTGTCCATCCGGGCCACGTGGACCACTGCGTCGAGGGCGCTGGCCGACTGCAGGCGCACCGCGTCCTGGGACATCCCGGCCAACGCACCCAAAGCAGTCAACCTCGCCGGCACGTCAGCCGCAGTGTTGGCGTGAATGGTTCCGCCGCCTCCGCTATGGCCAGTATTCATGGCAGCCAGCAGTTCACGGACTTCGGCCCCGCGGCACTCGCCAACAACCAGCCGGTCCGGCCGCATCCGCAGGGACTGCCGCACGAGCTCGCCCAAATCCACGACGCCGCCCCCTTCAAGGTTGCCGTGCCGCGCCTCCAGCGACACGACGTGCGGGTGGACCGGATTGAGTTCCGAGGCGTCCTCAATCAGGACCAGCCGCTCGCCCGGCGGGCAGAGGCCCAGGAGCGTGGCCAGCAGTGTTGTCTTCCCCGACCCGGTGGCGCCGCTGATCAGGAAGCTCAAACGGTGTGCCACCATGCGTTCCAGCACGGTCTGCAGCAAGGGCCCGAACATGCCGTTGCGCCGCAGCTCATCCATCGAGAAGACCCGGTCACGCCTGATCCTGATGCTCAGGAGTGTCCCCGCCGTGGAGATCGGAGGCAGGACAGCATGGACCCGAAAGCCGCCGTCGAGCCGGACATCGGCGCAGGGGGAACCATCGTCCAGGCGCCGCCCTCCCGCCGACACCAGCCGTGCCGCCAGCCCCCGGACCTGCGGTTCACCGGAGAACGCGACCGGCGCCCGTTCGAGTCCGCGGCCGCGGTCCAGCCAGACCGAACCAGGGCCGTTGACGAAGATGTCTGTCACGGCCGGGTCCCGGACCAGCACCTGCAGCGGGCCG
>NZ_AUPJ01000410.1 GCF_000427315.1 Arthrobacter sp. TB 26 | reverse complement strand
GAGCCGTAGGGGAGCAGCCAGTCGCCGCGCTGCAGGGCGTCTATGTAGTTCCCGGTCGCGCCGTTGGAGGAGACAAAGCCGGTGCCGCCGAGGCCGCAGAAGTGCACCTGGTAGCCCAGGCTCGCCAGTGCTTTACGGGGCCAGGAGGAAGCGGGCTCGGACTGGGAATCACCGATCAGCACGGCGGTCCTGGCGATGTCCTCCACCACCACCTCGTTGCGGCCATTGGCAGGATTCCGGTAGACCGTGCCCGCCGGCATGCTGTCCGGGGCGGTTGACGGGGGAAGTTTCGTGGTGACGTTCCAGCCTGCAGCCATCGGCGCGCCGGAAGCCCCTGCGGGTACAGGAACGGACTGGCCGTAGATGCCGTTGCCGGCTGTCGAGCGGGGGTCCGCGGTACGGGCGGGGGGAGTCTGTCCGCAGCCGCCAACAAGGATGCCTACGGCGATCATCGGTGCGACCATGCGGGACAGAGCCGAGGCGTTGCGCATTAATGTCTCCGGGCTGGCGTTGCTGTCCCAGCAATGATGGGGCATGCAGGCCGGAAAATCCAGTGACTTTACTCACACCAGGGCCGTGTTCTCCCGTCCTGACTGCCCCCGCCTCATCTGCCGGAATGACGGATTTTAGGCCAATAAATGCCCAAGCGTTTAGAATGGATGAAGGTGCCCTGTGCCAAAGGGGCGTATCCGTCGTGCGTTCCGGTTGGAAATGTCGCGATACAACAGCTGACTTCACCACTGAATCGAGCAATAACGCATGTCTGAAACCACCACCAACACCGCGGTAGCCACTGCATCGCGCAGTGACCTGCGCAACGTCGCGATCGTGGCCCACGTTGACCACGGCAAGACCACTCTGGTCGACGCCATGCTCAAGCAGACCAACTCCTTTGCCGCGCACAACCACCTCGAAGACCGGGTCATGGACTCCGGCGACCTCGAGCGCGAAAAGGGCATCACTATCCTGGCCAAGAACACCACCGTGGCCTACAACGGACCGTCCTCCCAGGGCGAGACCATCACCATCAACGTCATTGACACCCCGGGCCACGCCGACTTCGGTGGCGAGGTCGAGCGCGGCCTGTCGATGGTCGACGGCGTCGTCCTCCTTGTTGACGCTTCTGAGGGCCCGCTGCCCCAGACCCGCTTCGTCCTCCGCAAGGCCCTCGCCGCCCACCTGCCGGTGATCCTCCTGGTCAACAAGACCGACCGTCCTGACGCCCGGATCGAAGAAGTTGTCCACGAGTCCATGGACCTGCTCCTGGGCCTGGCCTCTGACCTCGCCGACGAAGTTCCGGACCTGGACCTGGACAAGATCCTCAACGTCCCGGTCGTTTACGCCGCCGCCAAGGTCGGCCGGGCGTCCCTCGATCAGCCCGCCGACGGTTCGGCTCCCGACAACGAGGACCTCGAGCCGCTCTTCAAGGCCATCATCGAGCACATCCCGGCACCGACCTACAACCCGAACGGTGTCCTCCAGGCGCACGTCACCAACCTGGATGCCTCGCCGTTCCTCGGCCGCCTGGCGCTGCTGCGTATCTACAACGGCACCCTGCGCAAGGGCCAGACCGTTGCGTGGGCCCGCGCCAACGGCGAACTGAAGAACGTCAAGATCACCGAACTGCTGGCCACCAAGGCACTGGACCGCGTCCCGACCGAGTCCGCCGGCCCCGGCGAGATCGTCGCCGTCGCCGGTATCGAGGAAATCACCATCGGTGAGACCCTGACCGACGTCGACAACCCGCAGCCGCTGCCGCTGATCACCGTCGACGATCCGGCCATCTCCATGACCATCGGCATCAACACCTCGCCGCTGGCCGGCCGGGTCAAGGGTGCCAAGGTCACGGCCCGCCAGGTCAAGGACCGGCTCGACAAGGAACTGATCGGTAACGTCTCCATCAAGGTGCTCCCGACCGAGCGCCCGGATGCGTGGGAAGTCCAGGGACGTGGCGAGCTCGCGCTGGCCATCCTGGTTGAGCAGATGCGCCGCGAAGGCTTCGAGCTGACCGTTGGCAAGCCGCAGGTTGTTACCAAGCTCGTCGACGGCAAGGTCCACGAGCCGATGGAGCACATGACCATCGACGTGCCGGAAGAGTACCTCGGCGCCGTCACGCAGCTCATGGCCGCCCGCAAGGGCCGCATGACCAACATGGCCAACCACGGCACCGGCTGGTGCCGCATGGAGTTCATCGTCCCGGCCCGTGGCCTGATCGGGTTCCGCACCAAGTTCCTCACGGACACCCGCGGCGCTGGCATCGCAGCTTCCATCTCCGAGGGCTACGAGCCCTGGGCCGGCCCCATCGAATACCGCACCAACGGTTCGATGATCGCCGACCGCGCCGGTGTTGTGACGCCGTTTGCCATGATCAACCTGCAGGAGCGCGGCTCCTTCTTCGTCCGGCCCACCTCCGAGGTCTACGAGGGCCAGATCGTCGGCGAGAACTCCCGCGCCGATGACATGGACGTCAACATCACCAAGGAAAAGAAGCTCACCAACATGCGTGCCGCTTCCTCCGACACCTTCGAGAACCTGACGCCCCCGCGCGACCTGACCCTCGAAGAGTCGCTCGAATTCGCCCGTGAAGACGAGTGCGTCGAGGTCACCCCGGAATCCATCCGCATCCGGAAGCTCATCCTGGACGTCAACCAGCGCGCCAAGTCCAACCGGGCCCGCGCGAAGGTCTAGTTCCAGCGTTCTGCACTGAAACAACGGGTCATTTGTGAATAAGAGAGCTGCCGGTATGGCAGGCGGTATATCCGCCGCCGTGCCGGCAGCTCTTTTTGTTGCCCTCGCGGGTACCGCCCTGCACGGGCAGGACGTCCTGGTCGCCGGCGTCGGGGTGCCGTGGGGTGCCGCCGCCGCCCTGGTGCTGCTGGGCGCCGTCGAACTGTGGCTCGGCGCCATGTTCCGCTCCGCGCTTCCGACGGCGGCCTGCGGCATCGTCTGCTATGCGCTGGCCGGCTGGTGGTCCACCCCGGAGAACGGCAGGCGCCTGATCATTGGCGACCTGGCCGGGAATCTCTGGATCTACGGCATCGCGGTGGTCACCATAGGCATGCTGGCCTGGTGCCGGCGCTACCGGCCAGCCCGGGCCTAGACGCAGGTGCCTCGCACTACCCGCCCCGCCCAACCGCGGGACATGCCCATTCTTCGTCCCCGCCCGCGGGACATGCTCATTCTTCGAGGCCGCGGGTGGGCATAGCGGCACTATGTCCCTCCGCTGCACCAGCCGGGGGACATGCCCATTTTTCGCGTTCCGACCTCCGCGGGGGACATGCTCATTCTTCGAGGCCGCGGGTGGGCATAGCGGCACTATGTCCCTCCGCTGCACCAGCCGGGGGACATGCCCATTTTTCGCGTTCCGACCTCCGCGGGGGACATGCTCATTCTTCGAGGCCGCGGGTGGGCATAGCGGCACTATGTCCCTCCGCTGCATTGTCCGGGGGACATGCGCAGTCCTTGATCTCAGGACCTGGCCAGTCCTGACCGCGGAAATCTGTCCCGGGCCGGGCCGGGCCGCGACGAGGGGCATGCCCTTTTGCACATAGCGGTACACGACCCTGTTTGGACTGCTTCTTCCGGCGTCACGATGTCCGCATGGTCAAAATCACGGAAGTGCTTTCAAACTACGACGGCGTCGTGCGCGCCAAATACCTCGCCGCCGCGGGCGTCTCGGACTTCCAGCTGAAGTCGGCCCTGGCCTCGGGCACTGTCTCCCGGGTGGCCCGCGGCGTCTACGCTGTCGCCGACGCCGACGTCGGGCTCATCGCCATCCGGTCGCTGCCGGCGGAGCCCGCGTGTGCCACAGCGGCCCAATTCCAGGGTCTCTGGGTTCTTGAGCCGCCTGCACAACCTCACATTGCGGTAACCCACAGCCGCACCTACCCAGGGTTCGTTTGCCACCGGTCCGCTGCGCCGCCCACCCTGCTGGACACTGTCGTGCAGTGCCTGCGATGCCTGCCGGAGCTGGACGGTCTGGTGATTGCCGAGTCCGCCGTCGCCCTCAAAGGCCTGCCGCTCTCCGTGCTGCGGCAGCGGCTGGCGGGCCGCAATGATGTGAGGGAACGCAGAATGGTGGCCAGGATCGTCCCGCAATCGCAGTCAATCATCGAGTGCATGGCGCGGTACTGGCTGCGGAGGGCCGGTTTCCAAGTGGAGTCCCAGGTCAACATCCCGGGAATGGGCCACATTGATCTGATGGTCGACGGCAGGCTTGGCATTGAGACGGACGGTGCAGGCTTCCATATGGACCGGACAAGCTTCGAGGAGGACCGGCGCCGGTGGAACGTGACAACCAGGCGCGGGATCCCGATCCTTGTCGTCAGCTATTCGTTACTGCTGAACCGGCCCGAGGAGTTCATCGCCATGGTCCGCGAGGCCCTCAAAAGGATCTCCGTTGCCGCCTAGCAGTGGACATGTCCAGCGTTCGCCGGCGTGACGTCAGGGACATGTCCTATGCAGGCGGCCGGGAATGGACATGGCGGCCATATGTTCATTGGCGCGGGCCAGGGGAGGTCCTGTCCAGAGGCGGGCTGGCTGGGGCTGGATTCGGTGGGCGGGCCGAGGTTTGGCCGGGACAGTGAGGGCATGTCCACCCTTTACTCACAGGACCGCTGGGCATGTCCACCGGTCGCGGCCGGGATTGGACATAGAGGCTATATGTCCATTGGTCACGGCTCGGGGAGGGCATGTCCATTGGTCACGGCTCGGGGAGGGCATGTCCAGCGGGCCTGCGGCGCGGCGGGGGCGGCGGGACCTGCTTGGCGGCCACCACCAGCGGCAGCGGGATCACGACGTCGGAACGGCGGGTGCGGATGGTGCACGCGTCCGCGGTGCACGCCACAAGCTCACCCAGGGCGTCCGTGAGCCCGTCCTCAATCCGGTACCGGACCACCACCCGGGTTCCAGGCGCGGCGGCAGCCAGGAACTCTTGGGGCGCAGGCATCGATGAACTCACCTGTTCATACTAGGTCGGCTAGATTCAATAGGGCGGGCCCGTGTGACGCCCGGCTAGGTTCGCGGGAACCGGCTGGGAGATAATAGGCTCAGAAGTCAGCAGCCCGGCGCTCAGGCCGGGGGCAGTTATCCGGCCTTTGCCGGAACCAACGTGGAGAGGCCAGGGACGTGACGTACGTAATCGCGCAGCCGTGTGTAGATGTCAAAGACAAGGCATGTATTGAAGAGTGCCCCGTCGATTGCATCTACGAGGGTGAGCGTTCCCTGTACATCCACCCCGACGAGTGCGTGGACTGCGGTGCCTGCGAGCCGGTTTGCCCCGTCGAAGCCATCTACTACGAGGACGACACCCCCGAGGAATGGGCCGACTACTACAAAGCCAACGTCGAATTCTTCGATGTTCTGGGGTCCCCGGGCGGGGCCGCGAAGGTCGGCAACACCCATACCGACCACCCCATGATCGCCGCCCTGCCGCCGCAGAACCAAGAGAACTAG
The DNA here is from genome assembly GCF_000427315.1 of Arthrobacter sp. TB 26. Taxonomy (GTDB): domain Bacteria; phylum Actinomycetota; class Actinomycetes; order Actinomycetales; family Micrococcaceae; genus Arthrobacter. Next base: position 4,845 of record NZ_AUPJ01000410.1, on the reverse strand, counting down.
GGCGGAGCGCCGGTGACATCTGCGCTGCGCAGCTTCGGCCTCAGCCTGCCCGACTACCCGTGGGAAGCCATGGCGCCGTATCTCGCCAGGGCAGCCGAACACCCCGGGGGAGTCGCTAACCTGTCGATCGGGACCCCGGTGGATGACACCCCCGACGTGGTCCAGGAGGCCCTGCGCGCGGCGGCGAACGCCCCCGGCTACCCCACGGTCCACGGCACGGCCGGGCTCCGCGAAGCGATTGCGGCCTGGTTTGAACGACGCCGCGGGGTGCCCGGACTCGATCCGCGGGACATTATGCCCACCGTGGGCTCCAAGGAACTGGTGGCCTGGCTCCCGTTCCTGCTCGGCCTCAAGCCGGGCGACGTCGTCGTCCGCCCCACGGTCGCCTACCCCACCTACGACATCGGCGCCACGTTCGCCGGTGCCGGGCACATCGCCGCGGACGACCTGGATGAGCTCGACGCCGCCACGCGTGCCCGGGTGCGGCTGGTCTGGGTCAACTCCCCGGCGAACCCCACCGGCAGCGTCCGCGACGCCGAATCGCTGCGCCGCATCGTCCGGCAGGCCCGCGGGCTCGGCGCCGTCGTGGCCTCGGACGAGTGCTATGCCGAGCTCGGCTGGGGTGAATGGGACGTCCAGCGCGGCGGAGCCCCGGTGCCCAGCATCCTGGACCCGGAGGTCGCAGAGGGATCCCATGAGGGCCTCCTGGCCGTGTACTCGCTGAGCAAACAGTCCAACCTGGCCGGATACCGCGCCGCCTTCGTGGCCGGCGACCCCGCCATCATGGCGAACCTGGTCAACAGCCGCAAGCACGCGGGGATGATCGTTCCGTACCCGGTGCAGGAAGCCATGCGCGTCGCCCTCGGAGACGATGCCCACGTGCAGACGCAGAAGGACCTCTACCGCGGCCGCCGGGAACGGATCGTGCCGGCACTGGAGCGCTTCGGACTGACTATCCACGAATCCCGGGCCGGGCTATACCTGTGGGCGACCGCAGGCGAGGGCACCTGGGAGACGGTCGGCCGGCTCGCGGACCGCGGGATTGTCGTCGGCCCCGGCGTGTTTTACGGTGACGCCGGCAACGGATTCATCCGCGTGGCGCTGACGGCAAGCGATGAGCGGATCGACGCTGCAGCCGCCCGTCTGGCCACGGGGCCGTAACAATGCTGTGACACGTGCCACAACTGGCGTGTTTTAGGCGGCTAGGGATGGCCTTGGATTAGTGCCACCCGGAATCTGCCGGTAGTTTTTAACTGACTATCAATGGTGGCTTTCCACAAGAAGGCAGCGCAGCCGTTGGAATTTGTGGCTAAAACAGGTTCCGTGGGCGGCTTCACCAGAAGTTGGACCAGCTTTCTACAGAGGCCCCGATGCCTCAGAGGAGACTCCATGACTGAGACCACCAGCGCAACCCTGCGCCATGCCGGCGGCGAGCTCGAACTCCCGCGCATCAAGGTTGTAGAAGGAAACGAAGGCTACGACGTTTCCAAGCTGCTGAAGCAGACCGGTGCCGTTGCCTTTGACCCCGGATTCATGAACACCGCAGCAACCACCTCCGCCATCACCTACATCGACGGCGACGCCGGTGTCCTGCGGTACCGCGGCTACCCGATCGAGCAGCTCGCGCAGCACTCGAGCTTCCTGGAAGTTTCTTTCCTGCTGATCTACGGCAACCTGCCGACCGCCACTGAGCTGGAAGCCTTCGACCAGCGGATCCGCCACCACACCCTGCTGCACGAAGAACTGAAGGGCTTCTTCAGCGGCTTCCCGCGCGACGCCCACCCGATGCCGGTGCTGTCCTCGGCCGTGTCCGCACTGTCCACGTTCTACCAGGACTCGCTGGATCCCTTCAACGCCGAGCAGGTGGAGGTCTCCACCTACCGCCTGCTGGCCAAGATGCCGGTCATCGCCGCGTACGCCTTGAAGAAGAGCATCGGCCAGCCCATGCTCTACCCGGACAACTCCCACAATCTCGTGGAGAACTTCCTCCGCTTGAGCTTCGGCCTGCCGGCCGAGCAGTACGAGGTGGACCCGGTCGTCGCCAAGGCGCTGGATCTGCTCCTCATCCTGCACGCCGACCACGAGCAGAACTGCTCGACCTCCACGGTCCGGCTGGTCGGATCCTCGAACGCGAACCTCTTCGCCTCCGTGTCGGCAGGCATCAACGCCCTCTTCGGCCCCGCCCACGGTGGCGCCAACGAGGCCGTACTGAAGATGCTGCGCCAGATCCAGGCCGACGGCACCAAGCCCGAGGACTACATGGAGAAGGTCAAGAACAAGGAGGACGGCGTCCGGCTGATGGGCTTCGGACACCGCGTCTATAAGAACTACGACCCGCGCGCCAAGATCGTCAAGGCCACGGCCCACGAGATTCTCACGAAGCTCGGCGGCAACGACGAGCTTCTGGAGATCGCCCTGCGCCTCGAAGAGAAGGCACTGAACGATGACTACTTCATCCAGCGCAAGCTCTACCCGAACGTGGACTTCTACACCGGCCTGATCTACAAGGCCATGGGCTTCCCGGAGAAGATGTTCACCGTGCTCTTCGCAATCGGCCGGCTTCCGGGCTGGATCGCGCAGTGGCGTGAAATGATCAGCGACCCCAACACCAAGATCGGCCGCCCGCGCCAGCTCTACATCGGCGAGCCGGAGCGCAACTACCCCTCGGTGTAACGCACTCAGGAAGTACGACGCCGGCCGCTCACCTCACAGGGTGGGCGGCCGGCGTCGTTTTTCTCTCTCCGGGGGCAGGGCGCCAAGGGACGGTTATGGCCACCGGCCAAGGAGGGAAGCTGGCCGCCGGTGTGCCCCGGCGTCGTGCGGGCACATCCGTGCTAAAAAAGACTAATGCCCAAATTTGTCGACGCCGCAATCCGGCGCCAGGAAGTGGTCGAAGCGGTCTTCCGGATCGTCGCAGCAGACGGACTTGAACGGGCGTCGCTGCGCGAGGTCGCCGACGAGGCGGAACTGGCTGTCGGATCCGTCCGGCATTACTTCGCCAGCAGCGACGAACTCCTGGCCCATTCGTTCGGGGTGGTTGTGGACCGGGTCGTCGGCAGGCTGGCGTCAGCCGACGAGCGCCTTGCCGGGACGCGGCCGGGGACCCCGGAACACCATCAGGGCGTGTTAACCCTGCTGGGCGAGTTCCTTCCCCTGGACGAGGAACGCGCCGTCGACGCCTGTGTCTGGATGGCGTTCAAGAACGCGGCGAGGACCAAGCCGTTCCTCGCCCGGGAAGCCGACCGGAGCCACCGGGCCGTGGCCGCGATCGTCGGGCGGCTCGTTATGGAACTGTCGTCCGCGGTTGACACCGAAACCGGCGCGCCAATGGACCAGCAGCGTCTGGTCACCGAGGCGGAGCGGCTGCTGGCCACCCTGGACGGGCTGACCATGCACGCCCTGCTGCAGCCCGAATGGATGACCGCGCAGATGTGCAGCGATGTGCTGGAGTCCCATCTCACCGGACTGGGCAGCTACGCCGGCAGCCATTAACGCGCGTTAACTTGAGGAATACACTGGAGACGTACGTCTTGCCAAGGAGGCAATTGGATGCACCACACAGGCGGGCCGGGCTGGCGGATCACCATGGACACTTCGGGTCCCATGCTCATTGCACTTTACGTTCGCGACGCCGCCGGCCTGGACAGCGCGGGGCATCCGGCACTGTCCCACGCGGCGCCGAAGATCCGGCCTGCGGACCATTCGCACCTCATTGCGGAGGTGGGCGGTCTCAGCGCGCTCAGGACGGAGTGGGAAGCGTGGTGGGAGCAGCTCCTCAAGGCGCATCCCGAGATGTCGCCGGAACTGGGTCCGCCTGGCTTCCGTGACTTCGGAAATTCCCCCGCCCTCCGGCGGGTGCTGCAGGCTCATTTTGGTGCCGCGCTGTCCTGGGCCCGGGAACGCCGCGGCGAGTACCTGGCGTTGGAGGCCGAGCGCGAAGCCGCCGGCGGGGTGCAACTGCTGCAGGACATGGTGGACGACCGGCTGCTCGAGGTGGGGCGCGCCGCCAATGATTTCACCTTGACCATCATCGAACTGCCCCTCGCCGAGCCGCGGGCCTGGTACCTGGAGCCGGACAAGATCATTATGAGCTCGGATCTGCTGTCGGAGCCGGAACTGTTCCGCAGCTACGTGCAGCCCGTAGTGGACCTGCTGGTCTGAGTCCGGCCAGTCCCGGGCGGGATCCGGCAGTGACGTCCGCCTACTGCGCCGGGGCCTCGGCGACGGTGACCCTGACTTGTCCCGCCGGTACCGCGGCGGGCTCCCAGCCGTTGCGGTCCTTCCGTATCCAGCTGCGACCGTCCACCTGGACTTCCGTGACGGAGAGGGCCTTGGCGTTGGCAACCGCCCACTGCGCGACGGCCCACGCCTGGGTGCCCTCGGCTTCCAGCACGAGGCTGCGGCCCTCCGCGGAGGCAGGAATGACGCCAAAGTCGGCGGTCAGCCGCTCCTGCACGGCGGCCGGGTCGCCCGCGGCGTCGGGGTCGCGCAGCGAGCAGTCGAGGCCGGCGGCGGTCTGGCCCGTCAGCGAGGAGGCGAACGCACGGGCCATCGCCTCGTGCTCGGCATAGGCGTCCGGGTAGGCCGAGCGCTGGACCCGCTGCGCGGCGACCGTGATATCCAGCCCCTGGTAGTCCGGGATCTTCACGAGGGCATCGTAGAAGGCGTTGCTCGCGTGGTGCGGGTCCATGACCTGTTCCGTGGTGCCCCAGCCCTGTGAGGGACGCTGCTGGAAGAGGCCGCGGGAGTCCGGGCCGGCCTGGTCCCCGTGTCCAATATTCCGGATCTTGGACTCCTGCATGGCGGTGGCCAGCGCGATGCTGGCGGCCCGGGCCGGGAGCCCCC
>NZ_AUPJ01000409.1 GCF_000427315.1 Arthrobacter sp. TB 26 | reverse complement strand
GTGCAGCGTTCGGTGATGAGGACTTCCGACCGCTGCACGAACGCCACCGCTGTGTAGACCCCGCCCGCGACCATGGCCAGGGTCAGCAGCAGCACAAGACGACGGCGCAAGCTGCCTCTGCGTGCCACGAAACTACTCCCTCAGGCCCTTGCGGGGCCGGTACATTCTGCTGACGGTTGGCTTTCCGCACTCCACCTTAGTTGGCGTGCAGGGCCTCGTTGAGTTCCACGGTCTGCCCCTTGCGGGGGAGGACCTCAACTTCACCGGTGGAGGAGTTGCGGCGGAAGAGCAGGTTGGGGACGCCGGAGAGCTCAACGGCCTTGACGATCTGGCTGGTGTCCTCGCCGTCGGCGTCCTTGGCCCCGACCATGCGGACACGTGTTCCGGCCGTGACGTACAGACCGGCCTCGACGACGGAATCGTCGCCGATGCTGATGCCCACTCCGGAGTTGGCGCCGAGCAGCACACGTTCGCCCAGGGAGATCTTTTCCTTGCCGCCGCCGGACAGCGTGCCCATGATTGAGGCGCCGCCGCCGACGTCGGACCCGTCACCGGTGACCACCCCGGCGGAGATGCGGCCTTCGACCATGGAGGTGCCAAGGGTGCCTGCGTTGAAGTTGACGAAGCCCTCGTGCATGACCGTGGTGCCCTCGGCCAGGTGTGCGCCGAGACGGACGCGGTCGGCGTCGGCAATGCGTACGCCGGAGGGGATGACGTAGTCGACCATGCGGGGGAACTTGTCCACGCCGTAGACGGTGACGGCGCCGCGTTTGCGCAGCCGGGCGCGGGTCAGTTCGAAGCCTTCGACGGCGGCGGGTCCGAAGTTGGTCCACACGACGTTGGGGAGCTTCCCGAAGATACCGTCCAGGTTGATGGTGTTCGGCTGGACCAGGCGGTGGGACAGAAGGTGCAGGCGCAGGTAGGCGTCGGCGGTGTCGGCGGGCGCCTCGTCGAGGTGGATCTGGGCGAACACGACTTTCTGCTCGGTGCCGCGGTCGGCGTCGGCCCCGGTCGCGGCGATCTCGAGCAGCGACTGGTCCGCGTTGGCCACATCGCGGAGGCTCTCCGTCGCAGTTCCGAGGGCCGGTGCCGGGAACCAGACGTCCAGCACGGTGGCATCACCGTTGCTGGTTGCGATCGTGGCGACGCCATAACCATAGGCGGAGCGGGCGTCTGAGGGCACAGCGGAAGAAGCGGTTTCAGTCATGCCCCAAGTCTATAGACGGCGCCCGCCCGCCCGGAAACCCGTGACAGCCCAAGTAACTCGCAGCTGGGGCCGTTATGACGCCTCAAAACGGCCACAGGTGCGAGTCAGATGGGAGGGGCCGCGGGGGAGGCCAGCGGATAAAGTGGGACGGTGACTGCCCCGGACTTGAACGCGCACCCGAACGCCCGCCCCCATGCCGCCCGCCTGGACCTGCACCAGGACGTGGCACTGCTGACCGCCAGGCTTATCGACATCCACAGTGTCTCCGGAGAGGAGGGGGAGCTGGCCGACGCCGTGGAGCATGCCCTCCGCTCCATCCCGCAGCTGGAACTGGTCCGCGACGGCGATTCCATCATCGCCCGCACCAACCTGGGCCGCGCCGAAAGGGTCATCCTGGCCGGGCACCTGGACACGGTGCCCCTGCCGACCACGGAGGGCTCCCTCGGGACCGTCCCGTCGTACTGGCCGTCGGGTGCACCCGGGGAGGGCATCCTCTACGGCCGCGGCGCCACCGACATGAAGGGCGGCGTCGCGGTTCAGCTGGCGCTGGCCGCAGGACTCTTCGACGGCGGCATGGAGCCGGAGAAGGACGTCACGTTCGTCTTTTACGACCATGAGGAAGTCGAGGCCGTCAAGAGCGGGCTCGGCCGGCTGGTCCGGAACCACGGCCACCTGCTCGGCGGGGACTTCGCAATCCTGCTGGAGCCCACGGACGGGACCGTGGAGGGCGGCTGCAACGGCACGATCCGCTTCGAAGCGACAACCCGTGGCGAAGCGGCGCATTCCGCCCGGGCCTGGATGGGCAGCAACGCGATCCATGCGGCCGCCCCGATCCTGGCGCGGCTTGCTGCCTACGAGCCCCGGACCGTCAACGTGGATGGACTGGACTACCGGGAGAGCCTCAACGCCGTGAAAGTCAACGGCGGGACGGCCGGCAATGTCATTCCGGACCGTTGCGTCGTGGAAATCAACTACCGGTTCGCCCCGGACAAGTCCCCGGACGAGGCAGAGCAGCATGTCCGGGAGCTGCTGGACGGCTTCGACGTCGTCCGCACGGACGCCGCCGCCGGCGCCCGGCCCGGACTTAACCACCCCGCCGCCGCGTCCTTCGTCGCTGCTGTCGGTGGTGCGCCGAAGCCGAAATACGGCTGGACCGACGTCGCGCGCTTCAGCGAGCTCGGCATCCCGGCGGTGAACTTCGGGCCCGGCGACGCGCTGCTGGCGCACAAGGACAACGAACACGTCGAGGCGGACGCGGTCCGCGAATGCCTGCGGGCACTGCGGAGCTGGCTCACGGCATAAGGCCAGGGACCTGCACGGGAAGACGCGCACGAACGGACACCCGAACAGGCGGCACAAGAAGCGGCAACCCAAAAGGTCCGGAACCCCCGCGGGGTTCCGGACCTTTGTGTGCGGGGCGGCGCGCCCCTGGAACGATCCGCCTGTCCGGGCCTACTTGGCCGGGATCCCAGCGACGGGCACGTGAGCCACGCCGCCGGCGGCCTTCTTGGAGCCGCGCTTCTCGATCCAGATCGCGAGGCGGGAGACGGAGAAGTTGATGGCGATGTAGATGGCCGCCGCCACGAAGAACACCGGGAACAGGTAGGCAGGGCCCAGGAAGTCGGCCATGATCTGCACTTTGCGCAGCAGTTCCTCGTAGGACACGATGTAGCCCAGCGAGGTGTCCTTCAGCAACACCACGAGCTGCGCCACGAGGGACGGCAGCATGCGACGGATGGCCTGGGGCAGCTCGATGCTGCGCCGCGAGGCGAAGCTGGTGAGGCCGATCGCAAGGCCGGCCTCGCGCTGTCCCTTCGGCAGGGACTGGATACCGGCGCGGATGATCTCGGCGAAGATCGCCGAGTTGTACAGGACCAGACCCGCCACGACGGCGGTGAACGAGCCCGTCGCGAACACCAGCAGCACAAAGAACATCATCAGGACCACCGGCATGCCGCGCAGGAATTCCAGCACGATCCGGGTGGGGATCCGGATCCAGGCAACATCGGAGATCCGCATCAGGCAGAGCACCAGGCCCAGCGGGAAGGCGATGACGGCAGCGACTGCCGCCGCGGAGAGGGTGGCCAGGATACCGTTGCCGATCAGCGCCCAGACGTCGGGGATCTGGAACACGGCCCAGCGGCTGGCCTCGAAAATACCCTGCTGTGCCAGGACGGTGATGGCCCACCAAAGCGGGCCGGCAATTGCGACACCACCGACGATGGAGCCGATCAGGGACACACGGCGGGCCTTGGGGCCGGGGACGTCGTAGAGGACCGAGCTCATCGGGAGATCGCCACCTTTCGTTCAACCAGATTGGCCACATAGCCAAGCGGGACGGTTATCAGCAGGTAGAAGAAGGCGACGCCTACGAGGACCCACAGCACGGCGTCGCCGTTGGCGTTCGCGAGCTGGCGGCCGTAGCCGAAGAGTTCCAGCACGTAGAACGCGCCTGCGACCGAGGAGTTCTTGACCAGGGCGATAAGGATGTTGATCATGGGCGGGATCACCGTGCGCAGGGCCTGCGGCAGGATGATCAGGCTGAGGACCTGGCTGAACTTCATGCCGATGCTGCGCGCGGCCTCGGCCTGGCCGACGGGGACGCTGTTGACGCCGGAGCGGACCGCTTCGGCGATGAAGGCCGAGGTGTAGGCGCTCAGGGCGATGATGGCGGCGACTTCAAACTGCTGGAACGTCACTCCCAGCCGCGGCAGGACCACGGCAGCGAAGAAGAACGCGATGGTCAGCGGGGTGTTCCGGACAATCTCCACGTAGGTCATGCTGAAGCCGCGCAGGGCGGCGATGGGCGAGACGCGGGCTGCCGCGAGTACGGTGCCGAAAATCAGTGCGATGATCCCCGAGACCACGGACAGGAAGAGGGTTCTGAGAAAACCGTCCCAATATGCTGGAAGGTTTTCAATGATGACGTCCATAGGTTCCTTAGGCTGCCTTGAGGGGAGTGGGGCTGGAGACGGGAGCGGCGG
>NZ_AUPJ01000408.1 GCF_000427315.1 Arthrobacter sp. TB 26 | reverse complement strand
CGCCACACCAGGCTAGTAGCGGTTGATCGCGGGAAGCGCGGGAGCGGTCTTGATGACCGTGCCGGCGGTGGCTTCCCAGGCCTTCTTGTAGGAACCGTCCTTGTCGAAGGCCTCCAGCTGGTCATTGACCCAGTTGCGGAAGACGGTATCGCCCTTCTTCAGGCCGATGCCGTAGGGCTCCTTGGTGAAGGTCTGGTCGGAGGCGAGCTTGAAGGCTTCCGGCTCCTTGGCGACGAAACCGGCCAGGATGACGTTGTCAGTGGTGATCGCTTCAACCTGCTTGTTGCGCAGCGGCTCAAGGCAGGCGGAGTAGGTCGCGGCCGGAACCAGGACTGCTCCGTACTTTTCCACGATCGTCGCGGCAGGCGTGGAACCGGTCACGGAGCAGACGTTCTTGCCCTTGACGTCTTCGGGCTTGGTGATGGACGTGTTGTCCTTGTTCACCATGAGTGCCTGGCCTGCTTCGTAGTACGGGCCGGCGAAGTCGACTTCGGTCTTGCGCTTGTCGTTGATCGTGTAGGTGGCGACGATGATGTCGACGTCGCCGTTTTTGATGAACTGCTCACGGTTCGCGGAAACCGTTTCTTTCCATTCGATCTTGTCGGCGGGGATGCCCAGCTTGCCGGCGATCAGCTTGCCCATTTCGACGTCGAAGCCGACCGGCTTGCCGTCAAGGCCCTTCTGGCCGAACAGGGGCTGGTCGAACTTGGTGCCGATGACGATCTTGCCGGCGGATGAAAGCTTGGCCATGGTGGTATCCGCAGCGAAGCTCGGCTTCTCGGCCACGGGCGGGTTGGACGTGGTGGCGGTGCTGCCGCCGCAGGCGCTCAGGCTCAGGGCCAGGGCTGCGGAGGCGGCTACCAGAAGGGATTTCCTTCGGGTCAAAAATGCCATGGTGACATTCCTTTCATTGGTCGGCCGCCCTGCGGCGGCCGGAGTGCGAACTCGTCAGGGATTAGTGGGTCAGCAGCTTGGACAGGAAGTCCTTGGCCCGGCTGCTCTTGGGGTTGGTGAAGAACTCTTCGGGGGTGGCGTCTTCCACGATCTGGCCGTCAGCCATGAAGACCACGCGGTCGGCGGCCTTGCGGGCGAAGCCCATCTCGTGGGTGACCACGATCATGGTCATGCCCTCCTTGGCCAGCTGGATCATGACGTCGAGGACTTCGTTGATCATTTCCGGGTCCAGCGCGGAGGTGGGCTCATCGAACAGCATGACCTTCGGCTTCATGGCCAGGGCCCGGGCGATAGCGACGCGCTGCTGCTGGCCGCCGGAGAGCTGGGCCGGCAGTTTGGGGGCCTGGTGTCCGACGCCGACGCGCTCCAGCAGGGCCATGGCATCCTTGTCGGCTTCAGCCTTGGACATGCCCTTGACCTTGATGGGTCCGAGCGTGACGTTTTCAAGAATCGTCTTGTGGGCGAAGAGGTTGAACGATTGGAAGACCATGCCGACGTCGGCCCGCAGCTTGGCGAGTTCCTTGCCCTCTTCCGGCAGTTCCTTGCCGTCGATCTTGATGACGCCGTCGTCGATTGTCTCGAGGCGGTTGATGGCACGGCACAGCGTTGACTTGCCGGAACCCGACGGTCCGATGACGACAACAACCTCGCCCTTGCGGACATTCAAGTTGATGTCCTTCAGGACGTGCAACTGGCCGTAATGCTTGTTGACGGCATTCAGGGAGACGAGGGCATCGCCGGGCACTTGAGTAGTCATAAGAAGAATCTAGCGAACATCGGCGGCTTATGACCGCAATCACTCCGACTTCCTACAGATCGTGATTCAAGAGATACCTGCAGGTCAGGCTGTTTGGGGCAGCCTCCGGTAGCCTGCGGGCCGCCCGGGGAACTGCCTGGGGTGACGCCACGTCCGTGCCGTGCCGGACGGGTGCGGGCGGGCATCCGCGCTAACCTGTGGGCATGAGCACCGATCCGCAGCACCACGGAGAGCCGGCCGCCGCCGGACAGACAGCCGGACAGACAGCCGGAAAGACAGCAGGAACGGCTGCCGGTAAGACATCCGCCGAATCCCGCGATACGCCGCCACCGGCGGGGATCCGGCACAAGGGTCCGCTGGAGTTGCGGCGCAAGGCCGCCAAAGTCACGATGTCGGACCGTACCCTGCTGGATACGAAGGGACCCGGCCAGTTCGTCCACACCGATCCGTGGCGCGTCCTGAGGATCCAGAGTGAGTTCGTGGAAGGGTTCGGCGCGCTGGCCGACCTGGGCCCGGCGGTCAGCGTTTTCGGCTCGGCCCGGACCCTGCCCGGCAGCCTGAACTACGAGCTCGCTGTCGAGGTGGGGCGCCAACTGGCCGAAGCCGGGCTGGCAGTGATCACGGGTGGTGGGCCCGGCTCGATGGAGGCCGCCAACAAGGGCGCCGTGCAGGGCAACGGGGTGTCCGTGGGACTGGGCATCGAGTTGCCGTTCGAGCAGGGGATGAACCAGTGGGTCGACCTGGGCATCAACTTCAGGTATTTCTTCGCCCGCAAGACCATGTTCGTGAAGTACGCCCAGGGGTTCATCGTCCTCCCGGGCGGCCTCGGAACCCTTGACGAACTCTTCGAAGCCATGGTCCTGGTCCAGACCCGGAAGGTGACCTCCTTCCCCATTGTCCTGATCGGGACAGCGTTCTGGAGCCCGATGGTGGAATGGATCCAGAGCACCCTGGTGTCCGAGGGAATGATGTCGGAGGAGGACCTGGACCTGCTGCAGGTAGTGGATGATCCGGCGCTCGCGGTGGAGCTCGTGGTGGAAGGCGCCGCCCGGCACCGGAACCCCAACGGCAGCGGGTCCGGAAACGGGTCCGGCACCTCAAGCACGGGCGGGACGCGCGGCTGACAGGCCACACGCCGGACCCG
>NZ_AUPJ01000407.1 GCF_000427315.1 Arthrobacter sp. TB 26 | reverse complement strand
GCGGACTTGAGGTCCTCCAGCCCGCGCGTTTCCTCGAGGAGCGCAGTGGGGCTGTCCGGGGCCGGGAGGCCGGCCAGCATCCGGGCCACCTCCGCGACCGTCACGCTTTCCGCCAATTCTGGAGCCATGCCGGGCTCCTGCACGTTGTCCATGAATCAAGTGTCTCTGCGTGCTATGACATTTATGGCCCGCCGGAGGCGTCCCAGCGCATCGGATGCCATGGGGGAGCTTCCCGTTCCGGGAGTGACTCCCGGAACGCTGCCCAGGACAATAGCCAGCTGAAGGCGCGTCAGCAAGGTGCCCAACGCGGAATTCAGCTCCTCCAACCGCCGGTACTGTTCGATGCCCCCCGCGGGATCCTCGGCCCGATGCATGTCCCGGAGTACGAGGTCGACGGTCCTGAGCAAGTCCAGGAGTGCGTCGTTACCGCTCGCCGCCACAGATGAGGCCTCGTCGGGCCCCTGATTGCCGTCCATGGAAAAACACTAGCGGGCACCTGCGACAGTAATGAGGCCCGTCGTACAGTCGTGCGACATGGGGCCAGCAGGCACGTCCCGGGCTCCGAGGTTGTGGGCTCTTACCGTGACGCACCCTTGACAACGGCGCCATTTAGTTAACTACTTAACTATATGGATGACTACAAGCAGCGAGACATCGTCGAAAGCGCAGCGTTCAAGCTCCACCGCGCCACGGCGCTGGTGGACCGGGTTGCAGACCGCTATCTTCAGGCACATCACGGAATCCGCTATTCAGGCTTTCTGGTCCTGCTGACCGTCGGCACACTAGGCCAGCAGACTCAACGACAAATTGCGGACGCCCTTGACGTGTCACGGGCGTCAATCACCCAGCGGCTGGGACGGCTCCTTGAGGACGAACTGGTCACGTCGGGACCGCACCCGGACGACGCCCGGGCGAACACAATCTCGTTATCCCAGAAGGGGGCGGCCCTGCTGGAACGCGCCTGGCAAGGTCTCGAAACCCATCAGGATGGTGTCGATGCGGGCGTAGACGAAGAAGCATTGGTTCAACAGCTCGACCGGATCATCGAAAATGCCCTGCGCGTGCTCAATCCGGAAGAGCAGGACCGCCCAAACCGGGACGACCCGCTACCTGACGCGGGGATGATTTCGTGATGCCGCTGGATCAGCTTGCCGCGCTTGGCGCCTGCGCCGTTCTGGCCGGTCTCGGGATCTTTCAGGGCGCTCTCATCGGCGGGGCGCCGCTCGGGAGAATGGCGTGGGGCGGACAACACGAGGTCCTACCCGCCAGGCTCAGGATCGGCAGCGGCGTGTCCATTGCCCTCTACGTCCTCTTTGCCTATGCGGCGCTGGCCAGGGCCGCCGTCGCGTCGCCGGTGGTCAACGACACCGTCACCGCGGTGTTTGTCTGGGCGCTGACGGCGTACTTCGCGCTGGGCGTGGTGATGAACGGGATCTCCCGCAGCCGACCGGAACGCCTCATCATGACCCCTGTCGCGTTGGTCCTCGCGGCCCTGTATCTTGTCCTTGCGCTCAGCTGATGGGTTATCGCCCCCCCAAGTGGCATGGCGGCCGGTCCCGGGGGTAGCGTCGAACCATGACTCCCGGACGCCCCGTACCGCCGCCCCTTGCCAAACCGCTTCCCGATCTGACCACGGACACCACGGACCCCACGCCGCCGGGGCCGCGCCTCGCCGCCGCCTATGGCGCGACTGCCAGCGACAGCGGCCTCGTTCCCCTGACGGTCGCGCGCCGCGCGCCGAAGGAGGACGACGTCGAAATCGCCATCGAATTCTGCGGGCTCTGCCACTCGGACGTCCATGCCACCCGGGGCGAATGGGGAACCCGGAACTACCCGCTGGTCCCGGGCCACGAAATCGTGGGCCGGGTGAGCCGCGTCGGGTCCGCCGTCGAGGATTTCAGCCCGGGCGAGCTGGTCGGCGTCGGCTGCCTGGTCGATTCCTGCCGTGAATGCGACAGCTGCCTCGACGGCCTCGAGCAGTACTGCGAAAACGGCATGACCGGCACCTACGGTTCGAAGGACCAGCGCAACGGGGACGCCAACACGCAGGGCGGCTATGCCACCTCGATCGTCGTGGACCGCCGCTACGTGCTGCACGTCCCGGAGAGCCTCGACCCGGCCGCTGCCGCCCCGCTGCTGTGCGCCGGCATCACAACCTACTCGCCGCTGCGCCACTTCGACGTCGAGGAAGGGGACGTCGTCGGCGTCGTCGGTCTCGGCGGCCTGGGTCACATGGCGGTGAAGCTCGCCAAGGCCATGGGCGCCGAAGTGAAGGTCTTCACGACGTCGGAGTCCAAGGTCGCCGCCGCCCGCGATCTCGGCGCGGACGAGGTCATCCTGTCCCGCGACGAGGCCGCAATGGACGCCGCCAACCGCAGCATCGACGTCATCATCGACACCGTCGCCGCACCCCACGACCTCAACCCGTATTTCCGCACCCTGCGCGTTGACGGAGCGCTCTTCCAGCTCGGACTTCCCTCGGAGGACATGCCGCCGGTGAATCCCGGCGCGCTGATCCGGCGCCGGATCGCGTACGCCGGCTCGCTGATCGGCGGCATTGCCGAAACCCAGGAGATGCTGGACTTCTGCGCCGGGCACGGCGTCACCTCCGACGTTGAGGTGGTCCGTGCCGACCAGCTCAACGAGGCCTACGACCGCATGGTGGCTGGAGACGTGAAGTACCGTTTTGTCCTGGACACCAGTACCCTCGGAACACCCTCGGAAAGGGCAGACGCATGAGCACTCTCTTCACCAGGATCATCAACGGCGAGATCCCCGGCCGCTTCGTCTGGCGCGAGGACGACGTTGTGGCGTTCCTGACGGTGGGCCCGCTCGCCGACGGCCACACCCTCGTGGTGCCGACCGAGGAAGTGGACCGCTGGACTGACGCGCCTCCCGAAGTACTCGCCCGTGTGATGCAGGTGGCTCAGAAGATCGGCGCCGTCCAGGTCGAGGTGTTCGACGCGGCACGCGCCGGACTCATTGTGGCCGGCTACGAGATCAACCACCTGCACGTCCACGTGTGGCCGTCCAACACGATGGCGGACTTCGACTTCGGCTCGGTGGACCAGAACCCCGATCCCGCCCGGCTGGACGCCAACGCCGAGAAGCTGCGCGAGGGGCTCCGGAAGGCCGGACACGCGGCCCACGTACCTCCGGCCTAGGGGCCCGCTACGCCGGCGCCAGCGCCTTGTTAAGGACTGCGCGGATCCGCTTTTCGGAGACGGAATAGGCAGTCCCCAGTTCGACGGCGAAGAGGCTCACCCGGAGTTCCTCGATCATCCAGCGGACCTGGGTTAACTCCGCTCCTGCCCGCCGGCCCGGGAGCAGGGCCGACACGGCGTCGTCGTAGTCGTCCTCCAGTGCCTGGACCGCCGCCATGTTCTGGGCATCCCGTTGGACATTGGTGGGGAGTTTCTCCAGGCGCTTCTCGATCGCCGCGAGGTAGCGCGGCAACTGGCTGAGCTGGCTGTAGCCCGTGCGTGCCACAAAACCTGGGAACACAAGCTGCTCCAGCTGGCTCTTGATGTCATTGAGGGCGCTGATCAGGGCCAGACTGGTGGTGCCCTTGAGCGACTTCTCGATCCGGCGGGTGCTGGCCAGGATGCGCTCCACGATGGCGGTGACCGTGAAGACCGTGTCGATGAGGTCCGCGCGGACCTTCTCGTACAGTGCGCTAAAGGTCGCCTCGTCCCACGGCAGTTCGGCGGGGGTGAGCTTGTCGATGGCGGCGAGGGAGCAGTCCGCAATCAGTGCCGTGACAGAGCCGTGCGGGTTCTGGCTGAACGTCAGCTTCTCGGTGTTGTTCAGGTGTTCCAGCACGTAGCGGTCCGGCGGCGGCACCTTCAGTGCGAGCAGGCGGATGATGCCGCCGCGCATGGCCTGTTCCTGTTCGGAACCGGTCTGGAAGAGCCGCAGGGCCACGGACTGTCCCTCATCCACGAGCGCAGGGTAGCCGGTGACGGTATGCCCCTTCACCGAGCCCTGGACCTGGCGCTGCACCGTTCCGAACGACCAGGAGGTCAGCCCCGACTTCTCGGCGAAACCGGTCGAGGCTGCCGAAACACCGGACGCCGCGGTTCCTGAGGCCACGCCGGCGGGGGCAGCCTTGCCGTTCGCTGTGGCTTTCGCCCGGCCGTTCGACGACGGCGCCGTGGTCGCGGGCGTGGCGCCCAGTGACTCGGCGATTGCCCGGCGGGTGGCCGGTGCCAGCCGTTCCTGCAGGACGCCGAGGTCCTTTCCTTCGTCCAGCACCTTCCCCTGGGAATCCACGACGCGGAAGCTGACCCGCAGGTGCGGCGGAACGGCATCCCAGTTCCAGGAATGCGGCGGGATGACCTGGCCGCGGATCCGGCGCAGAACCAGTTCGAGGGAGGCCTCCAGCTCGTCGGCCGCCGGATCAAAGCCCGCTTCGAGGGCGGCGACGGCCTGCCGGGCGACGTCCGGTGCCGGCACGAAGTTCTTGCGCACCTGCTTGGGCAGCGACTTGATGAGGGCGGTGACCAGCTCCACGCGCTGGCCCGGAATCAGCCAGCGGAACGCCGCATCGTCAAGCTGGTTCAGGAACAGCACGGGCACCTCAGCGGTAACGCCGTCGGACGGGTTGGGCGGCGACCCGGGGGCGACAGGATGGAACTCGTAGCTCAGCGGCAACTCAAAGCCCTTGTGCAGCAGGGTCTTCGGGTAGGCCGAGTCATCCAGGGCATCGGCGTCTTCACTGATCAGCAGCGCCTGGTCGAAATCGAGCAGCGCCGGATCCTGCTGCCGTGCGTCCTTCCACCACTTGTCGAAGTGACGCTCGGACACAACGTCCTTGCCGATCCGGGCGTCATAGAACTCGAAGAGGGTCTCGTCGTCGACCAGGATGTCCCGGCGCCGCATCCGCGCCTCCAGCTCCTCGACCTCGTGGAGCAGGGCACGGTTGCGGTGGAAGAACTTATGGTGGGTCTGCCAGTCACCCTCGACCAGGGCATGCCGGATGAACAGCTCCCGGCAGAGCTCCGGGTCCACCTTGCCGTAATTGATCCGGCGGCTCGGGATGATGGGCACGCCGTACAGCGTGACCTTTTCATGGGCCATCACCGAGCCCATCTTCTTGGACCAGTGGGGTTCGCTGTAGCTGCGCTTGACGAGGTCCGGCGCCACCTGTTCCACCCAGAGGGGATCGAACTTCGCGGCCACCCGCGCCCACAGCCTGCTCGTCTCCACAAGCTCAGCGGCCATGACAAAGGTCGGGGACTTCTTGAACAGGGCCGAGCCCGGGAAGATCGCGAAGCGGCTGCCGCGGGCGCCCGCATACTCGCGCTTGCGCTCATCGAGGATGCCAACATGGCTCAGCAGGCCCGAAAGCAGGCTGATGTGGATGCCCTCATGGTTGCCCACCGGATCGGCGAGGCGCTTGTTGTCCAGGCTGATGCCGAGCGGCCGGGCGAGCTGGCGCAGCTGGGCGAAGAGGTCCTGCCACTCGCGGACGCGCAGGTAGTTGATGAACTCGGCACGGCAGAGCCGGCGGAACGCCGTGGAGGAAAGCTCCTGCTGCTTCTCCTGGAGATAGTTCCAGAGATTCAGGAAGCCCGTGAAGTCCGAATTCTCATCCCGGAAGCGCGCGTGTTTCTCCGCGGCGAGCTGTTGCTTGTCGGTCGGGCGCTCGCGCGGGTCCTGGATGGTGAGCGCCGCGGCAAGGATCATGACCTCGCGGACGCAGCCGCGCTTGCCCGACTCGACGATCATCCGGCCGAGCCTCGGGTCCACGGGCAGCTGGGCAAGCTGCTGCCCGACGGCGGTCAGCCCGCCGCCGTTTCTGCCGGTCGCACCGCCGTTTCGTCCGCTAGCGGGCGGGCGGGCTGGGCGGCCGTCGCCGTCGCCCGTCTCTTCCTGCGGGCGCGCGGCACTCAGGGCGCCGAGCTCGCGGAGGAGGGTGACGCCGTCGTTGATGGCGCGGGAGTCCGGCGGCTCCACAAAGGGGAAGTTTTCGACATCCTTCGGACCGCGGGCGACGCCCATCGCGGTCATCTGCAGGATGACCGCGGCGAGGTTGGTGCGCAGGATTTCGGGATCGGTGAACGGCGGCCGGGACTCGAAGTCCTCCTCCGAGTACAGCCGGATGGCGATGCCGTCGGAGACACGGCCGCAGCGGCCGGAGCGCTGGTTGGCCGAGGCCTGGGACACCCTCTCGATCGGCAGGCGCTGGACCTTGGTCCGGTGCGAGTAGCGGGAAATGCGGGCAGTGCCGGTGTCGATGACGTACTTGATGCCGGGGACCGTGAGGGAGGTCTCGGCGACGTTGGTGGCGAGCACGATCCTGCGCTTGCCGCCGGGATGGAAGACTTTGTGCTGCTCCTGCAGGCTCAACCGGGCAAAGAGGGGGAGCACCTCGGTGCCGGCCAGCTTCCGGTTGGACTGGATCCTGCCGTTGAGGGCCTCGGCGGCGTCACGGATCTCGCGCTCGCCGGAGAAGAAGATCAGGATGTCGCCGGGCGCCTCCTGCGCGAGTTCGTCGACGGCGTCGCAGACGGCGTCCAAGGGATCCCGGTCCTCTTCCAGCTCGTCGTCGGAGGCATCGACGGCGTCGTCTCCTGCGGCGCGCGGGCCGCCGGCCGGCTGGGACAGCGGCCGGTAGCGGATCTCGACCGGATAGGTGCGGCCGGATACCTCAATGATCGGCGACGGATCTTCCTCGCTGCCGAAGTGCTTCGCGAAACGCTGCGGATCGATGGTGGCCGAGGTGATGATGATTTTGAGGTCCGGCCGCTGGGGCAGGATTCGTTTGAGGTACCCAAGAATGAAGTCGATGTTGAGGCTGCGCTCATGCGCCTCGTCGATGATGATGGCGTTGTATTTGCGTAGCAGCTTGTCGCGCCGGATCTCGGCCAGCAGGATGCCGTCGGTCATGAGCTTGACCTTGGTGTTGCGGCCGACCTCGCCGGTGAAGCGGACCTGGAAACCGACTTCCTGGCCGATCTCGACTCCGAGTTCCTCCGCGATGCGCTCGGCGACCGTGCGGGCGGCCAGCCGGCGCGGCTGCGTGTGGCCGATGAGCCCGTTCTCGCCGAGGCCCAGTTCCAGGCACATCTTCGGAATCTGGGTCGTCTTACCGGAACCGGTCTCGCCGGCGATGATGGTCACCTGGTTGGCCGCGATGGCGGCCATCAGGTCCTCGCGGCGCTCGGAGACCGGCAGCTCGGCGGGGTAGGAGATATGCAGTGTCATGGCTGCACCCAGTCTACTGGGAAGTGTTCCTGCGGCGGTTCCGGGACGTGTAAGTGCCCGGTCCCTGTCGGGGCCGGGCAGTGGTCGGTGGTTCGGGGTGCAGCTTGATGGAGGTCCCGGCCGGGTTCAGAAGATCCGGAAGGTGTAGTTGGTGCTGGGCAGGTCCAGGGCTGACCAATAGTTTTCCGAGCGGACCGGCGGGTTGTGGCCCAGCCCGTCCTTGCGGAGGGCGGCGGCGGTGGCGGCGAGGCCGACGACGATGAGGACAATGAGGGCGATTCCGAGGAGTTCCATACCTCCATGGTTCTCCGGTGCCAGGACGAAAAGAAGTGGCAGAAATGCCCAAAAAGCTATATTTTCTGCCACAGTGTCTGCCAGAATGGATGCATGATCAAATCAGTGGCAATGATCGTGGTCCCCAACTTCTCAATCTTCGAGTTCGGGACCGCGTTTGAGGTCTTTGGCGTGGACCGGTCGGACCGGGGGACCGGCGTGCCCGCCTTCGACTTCCGGGTCTGCACCCCGGCGCCGGGGGATGTCCCCATGAAGTCCGGGCTGTCCATGCATGTGGGGCTCGGACTTGACGCCGCAGCGGATGCGGACCTGGTCATCATGACCCCCTATGGCCGGGACGAGGATGTTCCCGAATCCGTCCTCGAGGCACTGCGCGCCGCGCACGCCCGCGGGGCGTGGGTCATGTCCATCTGCTCCGGAGCCTTCGCACTGGCCCGGGCCGGGTTGCTGGACGGCCGCCGCTGCACCACCCACTGGCATTACTCCCAGGAGCTCGCCAGCCGGTACCCCGCTGCCCTGGTGGATGAAAACGTCCTCTACGTCGAGGACGGCCGGATCATCACGAGCGCCGGGACGGCCGCGGGCATCGACGCGTGCCTGCACCTGGTCCGGGTGGAATTCGGCGCCACCGTTGCGGCAGCCATCGCCCGGGACATGGTGGTTCCGCCGCACCGCGACGGCGGCCAGGCCCAGTTCATCGACCGGCCGATCCCGGTCTGCGGCTCAGCACCGATGGAGGAACTGCTGCAGTGGATGGTGCGGCATCTGGGCGAGGACCATTCGGTCAACGAACTCGCCGCGCGCGTCCACATGTCGCCCCGGACGTTTGCCCGGCGCTTCCGTTCCGAGACGGGGGCGACCCCGGCGGCCTGGCTCAACTCCCAGCGGGTGCTGCGGGCACAGGAGCTGCTCGAGACCACGGACCTCAACATCGACGAAATAGCGCGAGAATCCGGATTCGGCCACTCGGTGCTGCTGCGGCACCACTTCGCCAAGGTGCTGGACACGAGCCCGCAGTCCTACCGCCGCACCTTCCGCGGACACCTGGCCGCTGCTGTCTAGGGGACCTGGGCGGTCTGAGGCTAGCCAGGATCCGACGCAGCCGTGTCCTCGGCCGTGTCCTCGGCCGCGGCGCGGGCGCATTCGACGAGGTCCCGCCACGGACCCGTCAGCTCACGCTCCGGCAGGACCGCCCGGCGTTGATCGGCCCGGATGCTGTACAGGAACCGGTCTGGCTGACCGGTTGTCCCGCTGACTCCGGCGACGGCGTCCCACGGGCACGCTTCGATGAGCGGTTGCCACCGGTCGGTGTCCTCGGGCGGCTCGGGCCTGACGGTCCACGTCCGCTTCATGCCGGCCACGCCGCCGCTGCGCTGGACAGTTATCTTCATCGGACTCGGATCTTGATCGGACTCGGATCTGCTGGAACGTGGCCTAACGCCTCGCTCCCGGGAACTTTACCTTCACAGTTTCCCACGCCGACCGCACGGCGTCATGCTCTTTGGATTCTGCCCCGAAGAGCTCCGAGGCAGCGGCGGCGGTGGCCTTGGCGAACGCGCCGAACGTGGCGCTCGGGGCCAGGGTGCCGCCCGTCAGCGTCTCGTACCAGATCCGGCCCGGAGCGTCCCATGCATTTCCGCCGAGGGTGGTGGCAACCAGGCAGAATGCCCGGTTGGGGATCCCGGAGTTGATGTGGACGCCGCCGTTGTCAGCGCTCGTGTGCACATAGCCGTCCATGGAGGCCGGCTGCGGGTCCTTGCCGAGCACGTCGTCGTCGTACGCCGTGCCTGGAGCCTTCATGGACCGCAGGGCGGCCCCTTGGACCCTGTCGGTGAAGAGGCCCTCGCCGATCAGCCAAGTCGCCTCCGCCGTCGACTGCTTCCGGACAAACTGTTCAACGAGGGCCCCGAAGACGTCGGACATTGATTCGTTCAACGCGCCGGCCTGGTTGCGGTACACCAGCCCGGCCGAGTACTGGGTGACGCCGTGGGCGAGCTCGTGGCCAATCACGCTCAGCGATTTCGTAAACCGCTGGAAGACCTGGCCGTCGCCGTCGCCGAAGACCATTTGCTGGCCATCCCAGAACGCGTTGTCGTACAGGCGGCCGTAGTGCACCGTGGCATCGAGGTGGAGGCCGTTGCCGTCAATCGAGTTCCGGCCGAAGGCCTCGGCGTAGAGGCGGTGGGTGTGTCCCAGCCCGTCATAGGCCTCATCGGCGGCGGGGTCGCCGGTGGGCGGTTCCCCCTCCTTACGGACCACGCTGCCGGGGAGCTGCTCGGCGAACTTGGCGTCGTAGACCGTTCGTTCCGGCGGGGACGGATTGAGCTCCCGCATGCCCGGATGGCTGCCGGGCCCGGGAACCGCGCGGGATGCCTGGAAACTCGGGACGTGCAGCAGGGCTTCCTTCGCCGCACGCGCGGTTGCCGAGAACTCCGGTTCGCGCTGGGCTGCCAGGCGGCGGAGCAGGTACGGAGGGATGATGGAGCAGTACATGTGAGACCCCTTTGTGCTTCGGCGGGATCCCGTGGTGGTGCGGCGG
>NZ_AUPJ01000406.1 GCF_000427315.1 Arthrobacter sp. TB 26 | reverse complement strand
CCCCGCCGGAACCCCGCTGCCGATGCAGACAGCCTACGAGCGGGCACCGACAATTGGCAGGGTGCCGGGCCTCCTTCTTCGGGCGGCGGGCATCCCCGGCCCGGCCGCCGGGGGACTGATGCCTACCCGGCCACCCGGGGAAGCCGCGGGTTCAGGACGAATTCCTGCACCATCGTCCAAAGGTTCGTAGTGGTCCAGTAGATGAGGACTCCGATCGGGAAGATGATGCCACCCGCGCCGAAGACGATCGGCAAGGCGTAGAGCAGTGCTTTCTGCTGCCACATGAACGGGCCAGCTGTGGCCTCCTCGGCCACGTTCCTGGCCATGATGTGCTTCTGGGTAATGAACTGCGCCGCCGTCATGGTGAAGATCATCACGATCGAGAGGAGCCACACCGCGACCACGTTCCCGCTCACGGGGGTGCCGTGAAGCATGGAGGCGGACAGCGGGGCGCCGAAGATGCTGGACACCTGGAATTGCGCCACCTGCTCCGCGCTCATCGCTCCAATGCCCTGGCCTTTGGCCGCCGCCGTTCCAATCCCTGACAACACGGTGAAGAGCGCGAAGAAGAATGGCACCTGGATCAGCAGGGGAAGGCACGCCGAGAACGGGTTGGTGCCGTGCTTCTTGTAGAGGGCCATCTGCTCCTGGGCCATGGCCTGCCGTGAGAGCTGGTCCGTTTTCCCCTTGTACTTCTCCTGCAACTCCATCAGGTCCGGCTGCAGCCGCCGCATGCGGCGCTGGGCCCTCATCTGCTGCAGGGACACGGGAATCAGGGCGGCGCGGATGACCAGCACGAGTCCGATGATGGACAGAGTCCATGTCCAGCCGCCGGCAGCGGGCATGCCGAGGGCGCCCAGGCCGTCATGGAGTCCCACCATGATGGCCGACACCAGCCACTGGAACGGGAACAACAGCGCTGCACCGGCGTCCGTTCGATGCCCCCTTCGTAGGCCCGCGGCAAGGACCCGACCTTGCACACTGTCAGCCAACACGAAAGAACCCCCAGAATCCAGTGGATCCTAGGGGTTCTTGTCTGTGTGCCCTCGATTGGAATCGAACCAACGACCTTCTGCTCCGGAGGCAGACGCTCTATCCCCTGAGCTACGAGGGCAGTCAGGGTTCCTGCCGTTTCCGGCGGGACGTCCTAGAGCTTAGCAGGAAGGGGGGCTCCAAGGGAAAATCGACGCGCTCAGTACCCGGAGAACGAGTCCACATGGATCCGTCGGGCCCCGGCGCGGCGGGCAGCAGCGCGGAGGGAACGGACACTCGCCGGGGAGCCCGACACATAGACCTCCCGGTCCGCGACGTCGGGAACGAGTTCCTTCAGCGAGGCGCCATCGATCCGGACGGAGCCCGCATCCTGCATAAACGCCGGCGGTGAGGAGCCGTCGGCAAGCCGGGCAATGACCCGGGCCCCGGTGCGTTCGAGTTCCCCGGCGTAGGCGAGTTCAGCGGCATTCCTGGCGAGGTACAGCAGGACGACGTCCCGCTCCCCGGCAGAGCCGCCCGAGAGCTGGGCGAGATACGGGGTAATGCCGATCCCGGCCGCTATCAGCAGCACGGGCGTTCCCGGAGTCGTCGGCAGGACGAAGTCGCCGCCCACGGTGGTGGCCGTCAGCTCGTCGCCGGGCGCCAGGGCAAGGAGCGACTGTTTGGCCGTGGACAGCGGCCCGGCCGTGCCCACCCCGATCCTGAGCTCCGGGGAGTCCGGCGGGCTGGTCAGGCTGAACACCCGCCGCCGGCCTTTGTGGTCGGCCCTCGCGTGCGGCAGGTTCAGCTCAAGGTACTGTCCCGGCGTGAAGCGGAGCGGGCGTTCGGGCTGGAAGCTGAATTCCGTCGTCGTCGGCGTCAACGGACGGGAGCCCCGGAAGCGCAGCAGGACGCGGCCGCGCTGACCGGCGGTGAAGGCGAGCGCGTTGCCCACCAGCAGCGCCAGCTCGGGGGAATTGGCCACGAAGCCCAGGTTGTAGGGGACGGCGAACAGCAGCCCGACGACGGCGGCCAG
>NZ_AUPJ01000405.1 GCF_000427315.1 Arthrobacter sp. TB 26 | reverse complement strand
GCTCGGACAGCATAAAGCCGACGAAGAACAGCACCGGGCGCTGGGCCAGGGTCTGCCACAGCGCCTCGCCGGGCCCCATGCCGGTGCGCAGCAGTTCCACGGCCACAATGGACACCGCCACCACAGTGAACACTGACGCCATCAGCAGCTTCCGCACCCGGTAGAGCACCAGCAGGACCCCGGGCAACACCAGCCAGAGCATTGCCGGGGTGGCGGCCCACCAGGTGGCGATGTTGAGTCCGGTCAGCCCGGTGAGGAACGCCCCGGCCGCCGCCGGATTGAAAAGGTGTCGGCCGCGCCAGGCCAGCGCGTATTTGGACGCCGACGCGAGCACGCAGGCGAGGGCAACACCGGCCAGGTCCAGGTACTGCAGCCCCGCCGGGAACTGCGTCGGCCAGAAGAGGAAGTACAGCAGCAGCCCCGTGATCAGTGACGATTCAGAATGCGGACGGACGTGGAACACGGCTGCGAGCGCCCGGTTGGACGCGTACGTCAGGCCGAGGCAGAGCACCAGGTGGGCGATCATCTCAGGGACCCCGAATGTCAGCCAGCCGAGCACCTCGAGCAGCAGGCTGTAGCCGGCCAGCACGCCCAGGACCCAGAGGACCAGCCGGTACATCGTGAACCGTCCCAGTGCCGTGTCCAGCCGCGACCTGATGGGAGTGGAGATTGTGGCGGTCATGAAAACAGCACCCCTTCAAAATCGGCTGAGTACTCCGCGTGGCCATCCGAGTGGACAGTCAGCCAGGAAACGTCGAATTCCGCCCGCAAACGGGG
Source organism: Arthrobacter sp. TB 26 (assembly GCF_000427315.1). GTDB lineage: Bacteria > Actinomycetota > Actinomycetes > Actinomycetales > Micrococcaceae > Arthrobacter. Next base: position 432 of record NZ_AUPJ01000405.1, on the reverse strand, counting down.
CCCCTCGACGAAGAACAGGGCAGTCGCCAGGGCGTCGGCCACCATGGCGCTCGCCGCCATCGCCCAGCTGGCGACGACGGTGCGCACCGGCGCCCCGGTGGTGCCGTCCAGCACGTGGTGCAGCCCGTCGCCCCAGGCGCGCCGGTTGGCGGCGGACGCACAGAGGGCGCCGGCACCCAGTCTGACGATTCCAATGGCCCGGTCCGGATCATAGGGATGCTCCAGGCCGACGTCGACCGGCGCGGATCCGGTGTTGAGCAAATCGCCGCCCGCGTCGATGAAGTGCTCCCCGACGCCCGCACCACGCAGTTCAGCGGACAACAGGTCCGCCAGCTGCCCCTTGCCGGCCGCCCCGACGTCGATCACCACAGGGGCGCGCGTGGTCAGCACCGGGCCCTGCCAGTCGAGCACCTCGTCCCAGGGCGGGGCGGG
>NZ_AUPJ01000404.1:4199-6617 GCF_000427315.1 Arthrobacter sp. TB 26 | reverse complement strand
AGTACTGGGCATCGTAGCCGAGCTGTTCCAGGCTGCCGCCGATCAGCGGGGTCATGGCCCCGCCGCTGAGCCGGTACAAGGTTTCGTAGAGCGGCCCCAGGGCGGATGCCCCGGGCGGCAGGACGTAGCGGCCCGGCTGCCGCGCCGCGCCGGCGATCAGGGAGTCCGGCCGGAACCGGGACCAGGCGGCGTCGTAGTCCGCCACGGTATCCAGCAGCCGGCGGCGGAGCGCGCCGGGGAGCGGGGACGGTGTTGAGACCTCCCAGCGGGTACCAATGCCGTCGAAGCCGAAGTCCGTCCAGCCCGGATGCGCCACGTTTCCTCCTGCCGGCTACTGACTGGCTGCTACTGGGCCTGGGACTTGATCTTGTCCACAGCCTGGTTAAAGCCGCCGCTGGTCAGCGAGGAGCCGGCCACTTTGGAGACCTTGATCTCGTCGAGCCTCTTGCCAACGATCTGGGCCTTGATGCCGCCGGCGAATTCGCCCTGGAACTTCCTGGTGTTGGGGTTGGACGGGTGTTGGGTGATCTGGACATCGGACACTGCGCCACCGGCAAGTGTCAGGGTCACGCCCACCATCTCGGTGCCGTTCGGTGAGACGTAGTTGCCGTCCGCGCTGAAAGTGCCGTCTTTGTAGGTCGAGGTGCCCGCGCCAGCTGAGGGCGCAGCGCCGGTAGCCTGGGTGCCGGCGGCCGGTCCGGGCGCGCAGCCGGCCGCGGAACCGGCCAGGGAGAGTCCGGCGATGCCGACGACGACGCTTTTTCGGAAAGAGGGGTTCATGCAGCGGCTCATTTTCTCTAGCGGCGATCGGATGGCGGAGTGACCGGGCCTGCGACCCGCGAGCGGGGCCCGGAGCGGTACTCCAATGACGACGTTGAAATCAGCGTAGTGGTTCACCCTGTGACCCGCCTGTCATGACCGACGCCAAATTCCGCCACACTGCGGGCCCCCGGTAGGCTGGAACTGTGACCCCTGAAGAACTCTCCCTCGCCATATCCGCCTGCCTGAAGGACGCCGTCGCCGCCGGTGAAATCGGTCTTTCCGCATCCGACGTCCCGGATGAGGTGCGTGTTGAGCGTCCGAAGAACCGGGACCACGGCGACTGGGCCACCAACATCGCCCTTCAGCTGGCCAAAACCGCGGGTACCAACCCGCGGGAGTTTGCCTCCGTCCTGAGTGCCCGGCTGAAGTCCATCGACGGGGTGTCCGCCGTCGACATCGCCGGACCGGGGTTCCTGAACATCACCGTTGACGCCGCCGCCGCGGGCGCCCTGGCCAAGACCATCGTCGAAGCGGGCCCGGACTACGGCACCAACACGGCGCTCGCCGGCCACACGGTCAACATGGAATTCGTTTCCGCCAACCCCACCGGGCCGCTGCACATCGGCCACACCCGCTGGGCGGCCCTGGGCGACGCGATCGCCCGCGTGCTCCGGGCTTCCGGCGCGGACGTCACGGCCGAGTACTACATCAATGACGCCGGCTCGCAGATGAACGTCTTCGCCAATTCCGTGCTCTCCCGGCTGCACGGCCGCGGGGTGCCCGAGGGCGGTTACCCCGGCGAGTACATCGCAGATCTCGGCCACGAGGTGCTGACCCAGCACCCGGATATCCGCGAACTGACCGACGTCGCCGCCCTGCCGGTGATCCGGGGAGCGGCGTACAAGGCACAGCTGCACGACATCAAACGCACCCTGGCCGAGTTCGGCGTCGCCTTCGACGTCTTCTTCTCCGAGCAGGAACTCCACGACGCCGGCGCGATCGAGGACGCCGTCGCGCGGCTCCGGGAACAGGGCCACGTGTACGACGACGGCGGGGCGGTCTGGCTGCGGACCACCGACTTCGGTGACGACAAGGACCGCGTGATGATCCGGGCGAACGGTGAACCCACCTACTTCGCCGCCGATGCCGCCTACTACCTGTCAAAGAAGGACCGTGGCTACATCGAGAAGATCTACCTGCTCGGCGCCGACCACCACGGCTACATCAACCGGCTCAAGGCCATCGCCGCCGCCGCCGGGGACGATCCCGAGGTCAACATCGAGGTCCTGATCGGCCAGCTGGTCTCCGTCAACGGAGCCAAGCTCTCCAAGCGCGCCGGCAACATCATCGAGCTCAAGGACCTCATCTCCTGGCTGGGCAAGGACGCGGTCCGCTATTCGCTGGCGCGTTTCCCGGCCGATTCGCCGCTGACCCTGGACCCGGAACTGCTGAAGAAGCACAGCAACGAGAACCCGGTGTTCTACGTCCAGTACGCGCACGCCCGTTCCCGCGGCACGGCCCGCAACGCCGTCGCGGCCGGCGTGCAGCGCAGTGTGGACGGCAAAGACTGCTTCGAGGCATCGCTGCTGGAGCACGCGACCGAAAACGAGCTGCTCTCGCACCTCGGCAGCTACCCGTCGGTTGTGGCCCGGGCGG
>NZ_AUPJ01000404.1:0-4189 GCF_000427315.1 Arthrobacter sp. TB 26 | reverse complement strand
GAGCCGCACCGCGTGGCCCGCCACCTCGAGGTCATCGCCGGCGCCTACCACCGCTGGTACGACGCCTGCCGTGTGGCGCCGCAGGGCGACGAACCGATCACCGATCTCAACCGCACCCGGCTGTGGCTCAACGACGCGACAAGCCAGGTGCTGGCCAACGGACTGGAACTGCTGGGCGTCTCGGCGCCGGAACGGATGTAACCGCCATGACCACGAACCCGTCCACCACCGCCGGCGAAGCCTCCCCGCTCGCGCCGGAATGGCTGGCCGTCCCCGCTGACCTCAACGCCCTGCACGAACCCATGTGGGCAAGCGGGGTCGCCCGGAACGACGCCGGCGAGCTCACCCTCGACGGGCTGGCAGTCAGCGAGCTCCAGCGGCAGTTCGGCACGCCCCTGTTTGTGATGAGCGAGAACGACTTCCGGGCCCGGGCCCGGGCCTTCTCCGATGCCTTTAATAACGCCTTCGCCGACATCTGCGGGGGAGTGGATGTCTACTACGCCGGCAAATCCTTCCTGTGCACCGCGGTGGTCCGCTGGGTGGAGGAAGAGGGGCTGCGGCTGGACACGGCCTCCGGCGGGGAACTGGCCGTCGCCGCCCGGGCCGGCATCCCCGGGTCCGACGTCGCACTTCACGGCAACAACAAGTCCGACGGCGAGATCCACCGCGCCCTGGACATGAAACTCGGCCGGATCGTGGTCGACAGCATCGCCGAGCTCGAACGCGTCGCCAGGATCGCCGGCAACCGCGGCGAAACCGCCAAGGTCATGCTGCGGCTGACCCCGGGCGTGCACGCCCACACCCATGAATTCATCGCCACCGCCCACGAGGACCAGAAGTTCGGCCTCTCCATGGCCGGGGATTCCACCGAGCAGGCCGGGCTGTCAGCGGCCGAGGAGGCCGTGGCCGCGGCTTCGGGCCACCCCAGCATCGAACTGCTGGGCCTGCACTGCCACATCGGTTCGCAGATCTTCGAACCCGACGGCTTCGCCCTTGCCGCGGAGAAGCTGCTGGACTTCCTCGCCGCGATGCAGTCCAAGTACTCGATCGTGCTCCCCGAACTCGACCTCGGCGGCGGCTACGGCATCGCCTACACGCCCGTGGACACTCCGCGCCCGGCCGCCGAAATCGCCCAGGCAATGGCCGCCGTCGTCCGCACCAAATGCGCGGAGCTGGGCATTTCCGCCCCGCGGATTTCGATCGAACCGGGCCGGGCGATCGTCGGCAGCACCACGTTCACGCTCTACGAGGTGGGCACGTTGAAGACGGTCCGGGTCGATGCTCCCGGCGCCGACGGCAGCAAATCCGGAAATTCCGGCGAAACCGGCAAAAACGTTACGTACCCGCGCCGGTATGTGTCAGTGGACGGCGGGATGAGCGATAACCCGCGTCCGGTGCTGTACGACGCGGATTACTCGGCGATTCTGGCCTCACGGGCGTCCGCCGCGGCCCCGCAGCTGTCCCGCGTAGTGGGCAAACATTGCGAGAGCGGCGACATAGTTGTTAGAGATGTATATCTGCCCGAGGACGTGGCAGCCGGTGATCTGCTCGCTGTACCGGGGACCGGCGCCTACTGCTGGGCCCTGTCAAGCAACTACAACTATCTGGCCCGGCCGGGCGTTGTCGCTGTGCGCGATGGATCTGCCCGGCTCATTGTCCGCGGGGAAACCGAAGAAGATCTGCTCAACCGCGACATGGGAGTCTGAATGACCGAATTGCGAACCCTGAAAGTGGCCCTGCTGGGCTGTGGCAACGTCGGGGCCCAGGTTGCGCGGATTCTCCTTGACGACGCCGACATGCTGGCATCGCGCGCCGGTGCACGCCTGGAGCTGGTCGGCATCGCTGTGCGCAACCTCGACGCGCCCCGGGAGGTCGAACTGCCGCACGCACTGTTCACCACCGACGCCGAGACCCTGGTCAAGGACGCCGACCTGGTGATCGAGCTGATGGGCGGCATCGAACCCGCCCGGACCCTGATCCTGACCGCCATGCGCAACGGCGCCTGCGTGGTCACCGGCAACAAGGCACTCGTCGCCAAAGACGGCCCCACCCTCCACGAGGAAGCGGACAAGGCCGGCGTCCAGCTGTCCTACGAGGCCGCCGTCGCCGGCGCGATCCCCATCCTCCGGCCCATCCGGGACAGCCTCTCCGGGGACCGGATCACCCGGGTGCTCGGCATCGTCAACGGCACCACCAACTTCATCCTGGACCAGATGGATTCCACCGGGGCGCAGTTCGCCGATGCCCTGGCCGAGGCCCAGCGCCTGGGCTATGCGGAAGCGGACCCCACCGCCGACGTCGAGGGTTACGACGCCGCCTCCAAGGCCGCGATCCTTGCCTCCCTGTCCTTCCACACCCGTTTTTCCCTGGACGATGTCTACTGCGAAGGCATCAGCTCCGTCACTGCCGCGGACATTGCCGCGGCGAAGGACGCAGGCTTCGTCATCAAGCTGCTGGCGATCGCAGAGAAGCTGCCGGCCGCAGGCAGGGAAACAGGCACGGAAACAGACGCCGGCACCGGAGTCTCCGTCCGCGTGCACCCGACCCTGCTGCCCCGCGAACACCCGCTGGCAGCGGTGCGCGGCGCGTTCAACGCCGTCTTCATCGAGGCGGAAAACGCCGGCGAGCTGATGTTCTACGGCCAGGGCGCCGGCGGCAAACCGACCGCGTCCGCCGTCATGGGCGACCTCATCTCCGCTGCCCGCAGCATCGTCCTGGGCGGCCCGGGCCGCGCCGAGACCACCACGGGCCAGGTGTCCGCGCTTCCCATCACTGCCGCGGTCACCAGCTACTACATCGGCCTCGACGTTGCGGACCAGCCCGGTGTGCTCGCCAAGATCGCCCGGCTCTTCGCCGAGCACGGCGTTTCCATTGAAATCATGCGGCAGACCATCCACCGCGATGCTGATTCCACCATCGAATCGGCGGAACTCCGGATTGTCACCCACCGCGCAAGCGAGGCTGCACTGGCAGCCACCGTCGAGGCCGTCAAGAGCCTGGACGTCATCAATTCCGTTACATCCGTACTCCGGGTAGAAGGAGTCTAAGTGGCTCACCAATGGCGCGGCGTCATCCGCGAATACGCTGAACGTCTGCCCGTCACCGAGGCAACGAAGGTCATCACCCTGGGGGAGGGCGGCACCCCGCTCGTTCACGCGCAGCAGCTGTCCGCGCTCACCGGCAGTGATGTCTACCTCAAGGTCGAAGGCATGAACCCGACCGGCTCCTTCAAGGACCGCGGCATGACCATGGCCATGACGGCCGCAGTTGCCGCCGGCGCCAAGGCCGTGGTGTGCGCCTCCACGGGCAACACCTCCGCCTCCGCCGCCGCATATGCCACCGCAGCCGGCCTGAAGTGCGTTGTGCTGGTGCCCGAAGGCAAGATCTCGATGGGCAAGCTGAGCCAGGCGATCGCGCACGGCGCCACCCTGCTGCAGGTCAACGGCAACTTCGACGACTGCCTCGACATCGCCCGCAAGCTGGGGGAGTCCTACCCGGTGTTCCTCGTCAACTCCGTCAACCCGGCCCGGATCGAGGGGCAGAAGACCGGCGCGTTCGAAGTGGTCGACTGGCTCGGCGACGCCCCGGACTTCCATGTGCTCCCGGTTGGCAACGCGGGCAACATCACCGCGTACTGGAAGGGCTACAAGGAATACTGCGCGCCCTTCGAGTCCGCCACCGCCGGCACACTGCCCGCAGTGTCCACCAGGACCCCGGTCATGTGGGGCTTCCAGGCCGCCGGGGCGGCACCGTTCGTCGCCGGCCACCCCATCACGGAGCCCGACACGATCGCGACCGCCATCCGGATCGGCAACCCCGCATCGTGGGACACCGCCATCGCAGCGCGCGACGAATCCGGCGGCGTGATCGAAGCCGTGACTGACGAGGAAATCCTCTCCGCCCACCGCTGGCTGTCCGCCCGTGAAGGCGTCTTCGTCGAACCGGGTTCCGCTGCCGGTGTCGCCGGCCTGATCAAAAAGCATGCGGCCGGCGAAGTTCCGGCCGGCAAGACGATTGTCATCACGGTCACCGGCCACGGCCTCAAGGATCCGCAGTGGGCGCTCCGCACCGAGGACGGCAGTGAAGTGCAGCCCGTCAAGGTATCCAATGACGTGGTGACCGTGGCCATGGCCCTGGGACTGGAAGAAAAGTAAGCGTGGAAACCACCCTCACCGTCCCGGCCGAGTCC
>NZ_AUPJ01000403.1:823-1628 GCF_000427315.1 Arthrobacter sp. TB 26 | reverse complement strand
CCGGCCGGTCAGCTCGTGACGGTCCGCGTGCCGGCGACGAGCGCGAACCTCGGCCCCGGCTATGACAGCCTCGGCCTGGCGCTGACGCTGTTCGACACCCTGACGGTGGAAACCCTGGACAGCGGCGAGCTGGAATTCGAACTCAGCGGGGAAGGGGCCGAGTCCCTTCCCCGCGATGCCAGCCACCTGGTGGTCAAGGCCCTCACGGAGGCACTGCACCGACTGGGCTTCCGGCACGACGGCCTGAGGATCACGGCAGACAATGTCAATCCGCACGGCCGCGGGCTGGGCTCCTCGGCCTGCGCCGTCGTTGCCGCCGTGACCGCCGCCAATGCCCTGGTCCCCGAAACGTCGCGCCGGGGCAAGGATTGGGTCTTGCAGCTCACGAGCGAGATGGAAGGCCACCCGGACAACGTCGCACCCGCCATTTTCGGCGGACTGGCGCTGTCATGGCAGGACAGTGACCAGTACAGCAGCACGTGCGCGGCTGTCGTTTCCACGGTCATTCCCGTGGTTGCCGTGCCGGACTTTGAACTGTCCACCGAAGCCGCACGTGCGCTGCTGCCCGCCTCGGTGGGCCACCACGCCGCGGCCATGAACTCGGGACGTGCGGCCCTGCTGATCCTTGCGCTGACGCAGAAGCCGGACCTGCTGCTCGCCGGCACCGAGGACTACCTGCACCAGAGCTACCGCGCGGATGCCATGCGGCCCAGCGCGGACCTGATCGCGGCCCTGCGGCGGGCGGGCTTTGCCGCCGTCGTCTCAGGGGCCGGCCCCACCGTCCTTGTCCTGGCCAACGGCGGGG
>NZ_AUPJ01000403.1:0-816 GCF_000427315.1 Arthrobacter sp. TB 26 | reverse complement strand
AAGCCGATGCCGCCATGGAGTTCATCGGCGCCTTCACGTCCGGCAACACGCCGGACGTGGGCTGGCGTGTGATGAAGCTGGCTGTGGACGTTGAAGGTGCTAAAGTGGAAGTGCACCGGCGGTAATCACGCAGGCGGTAATTCAGTTACCGTTCAAAAGACCGCGATGTTGGCCTAGTTGCCTTTCTCATCTTTCACTGCGCAATATTTTCCGGTGCCACCTGCTTTCGGTCTGACGCAGGAATCCGCAGAAACAATCTCTGCTCCCCTGAAAAGTCAGCCCGCCGTTCCTTATTTCTCCGGAACGCGGCTGGTGTTGCAATATCCGGCCGTGCTGGCCAACATCCATCCGGCAAGGCCGAAATCCCGGCTGCAGATCTGAACTGCAGCCCAGATCAAATCATCGCGTCCAGCTCCTAGCCTGGACGCCGTCGAGGGGGAAGGATCCTTCGTGACCGAAACCACTGAGCTGTCTTCAGCTGTGGAAACATCATCTTCTGCTGCCGGATCGTCAACGGCAGCACCCGCCAAGAGCAGCGGCCTTGCCGGCCTCAAGCTCGCCCAGCTCCAGGCTCTTGCCAGCCAGCTGGGGATTTCCGGCGGTTCCCGGATGCGGAAGGGCGATCTTGTCTCTGCCATTTCCGCCCACCGCGCCGGTACTCCCGTGAGCAAGGCTCCGGCCCGCGCTGCTGAAAAGGCGACCGACAACGGTAGCGTCGCCCAGTCCGCCGCTCCGACTGTTGCACCTGCTGCAGCGCCCGCTAGCGAGTCCGAGGCTCCGGCCCAGGAGAACCCCCGTGCCCGCGGACGTGGCCGC
>NZ_AUPJ01000402.1 GCF_000427315.1 Arthrobacter sp. TB 26 | reverse complement strand
GGGTGCGGCCGTCCGGGACCTGGAGTTCTTCCAGTTCCACCCCACCACCCTCGCGGCGGACGAGCTCCCCGGCGGTCCGCCCGCACTGCTCATTTCCGAAGCGGTCCGCGGGGAAGGCGCCGTTCTGCTCGACGCGGCCGGCTACCGCTTTATGCCCGACTACCACCCGGATGCCGAGCTGGCACCGCGCGACGTCGTCTCCCGCAGCATTGCACTGCACCTCGCTGCGACGGGCGCCCCGGCGGACAGCCCCGTGTACCTTGACGCCCGGGGAATCGAGGCCACGCGCGGTCCCGGTTTCCTGGCACGGCGGTTCCCCACCATCACCGCCGCCACCCGCGCCGCCGGCTACGACTGGACCACGGAAATGCTTCCGGTGTCCCCGGCGGCCCATTACTGGATGGGCGGCGTGGCCACCGACCTCTGGGCCCGCACCTCCGTGCGGGGACTCTACGCCGCCGGTGAAGCCGCATGCACCGGCGCCCAGGGCGCCAACCGGCTGGCCAGCAACTCCCTCCTGGAGGGACTGGTCTTCGGCCGCCGTGCCGTGGAGTCGTTCCTCAGCGGAGCGGACACGGAGCCCGTTCCGGCCGGACCGGTCGCCGTTGACTGGGAAGACCTCCCGGCATTGGGGACCGGCCAGGGAACGGTGCCGTTCAGCCGGGACGCCCTGCGGCGCCTCATGACACGTGCGGCCGGGGTGATGCGTGCCGGACCAGAACTCGATGCCGCCTCCCTCCGGCTCGCGGAATGGGCCGCGGCCACGGCCGGTGAGGACCGTTCCCGCCTGGACCCGTCCGGGCACGAGGACCGGAACCTGCTGCTGGCCGCCCGGCTGCTCGTCGCAGCAGCGCGGCACCGCACCGGCTC
>NZ_AUPJ01000401.1:5111-7405 GCF_000427315.1 Arthrobacter sp. TB 26 | reverse complement strand
CGGCCGGAGCAGCGATGACGGCGCCGGGGGCGTCGCCTTTCACCGCGGGCTTGGCCTTGCCCGTGACGGCCAGGGTGGAAAGGTCGATCTGGCCCTTCGTGGTGGAGGCGACCATGCCCAGCTCGGTGGCCTTGGCGGCAAGGTTCTGCGGGGCGTCGAAGTTCTGCACCTGCTGGGTCAGGTCCTGGTTCTGCTTGGTCAGCGTGGACTGCTCGCTGCGCAGCTGCACCAGCTGGTACTGGGCGGTGGAAACGGAGATGTTGAGGACCAGCACGGCCATCAGCGCCACGGCGAGGAGGCCGAAGCAGAGCACGACGAACGGCGCGCGGCGTTTACGCGGGGCTGAGCGGACGAGAGAGAGCGGGGTCCGGGCTTTCCGGGAGGGGCCGGTGCCGGGAGTGATCCCGGGCAGGGCGCGGGCCGTCGCGTCTGTGGCAACGGGGAATCTGTTGACAGCGGCGGTGCTCATGCGGCCCTCCTGGCTTTGATGCGTTCCACGGCGCGGAGCCTGGCGGAAGCGGCGCGTGGGTTCTCGGCGATTTCGGCGGCGGTGGGCACCTCGGTGCCCTTCGTCAGGGTTTTCAGCCCGGCCTTGTGCTCCTCCAGTTCCACGGGGAAACCGAGCGGCGCGGAGGATTTGGACCCTGCCTGGAAGAAGCCCTTGACGATCTTGTCTTCCAGCGAGTGGTAGGACATGACCACAACGCGGCCGCCGACGGCGATCGCGTTGATGGCCGCGGGGACCGCGCGTTCCAGCACGTCGAGTTCTTCGTTGACCTCGATCCGGAGCGCCTGGAAGGTGCGCTTCGCGGGGTGTCCGCCTGATTTGGCGGCGCCGGCGGGGACCACGTCTCGGATCTGCTCGACGAGCTCGCCCGTTGTCGTGAAGGGCTTCGCTGCGCGGGCCGTGACGATGCGGTTGGCGATGCGGCCGGCGAACTTCTCTTCGCCCCACTTCCGGATGATCCGGACCAGGTCCTCTTCGCTGTAGTTGTTGACGACGTCGGCGGCAGTCTGCCCGCGGCTTGTGTCCATCCGCATGTCCAGCGGGGCATCGAACGAGTACGCGAAGCCGCGTTCCCGCTCGTCCAGCTGGAGCGAGGAGACTCCGAGGTCCATGAGGACCCCGTGGACCTCCTCGAAGCCGAGGTCCGCCAGGATTTCAGGGATCTCGTCATACACGGCGTGCACGAGGTCGATCCGGTCGGCGAAGGGTTTGAGGCGCTCCCCCGCCAGGGCCAGGGCTTCCTCGTCACGGTCGATGCCGATCAGGTGCAGGTCCGGGAAACGCTGCAGCATTGCCTCGGAGTGGCCGCCCATGCCGAGGGTTGCGTCAATGACGACGGGGGTCTCGCCGCGGCTGCGTGCCGCTTCGAAACCCGGTGCCAACAAATTGATGCACCGGTCCTTGAGGACCGGTACATGTCGTTCGGACGTAGGCTTCGACTGGTCAGGGTCCGTCATGCCTGCGTCCTTTCGTTGTCCGGTCGGTTCGTGGAGAGCGGTTGCTGGCTGGGCGTGCCGCTTCTTGATCCAGATCCCCATCCGCGCCTACCCTGCGTCCGCCTGGCTCCGGGGAAGTGAGCCAGGAAAACAGCCGGATGGGCGGCTGGAGATCTCGGTCAAGAATCGTGCAGTGCTGCTTGGTTCGTGCGGGGCTTCAGAGAATCCCCGGTATTGCGTCGTCGGTCTCCGAGAAGGCCGTTTCCTTTTCAGCGAGGTACTCGTTCCAGGCCTGGGCGTCCCAGATCTCCGCGCGGGTTCCTGCACCGATAACGGCGAGTTCCCTGCCGAGCCCTGCGTACTCCCGGAGCGCCGGCGGAATCGTCACGCGCCCCTGCTTGTCAGGCACCTCGTCGGAGGCTCCAGAGAGGAAAACGCGGATGTAGTCCCGAGCCTGTTTGCTGGAGATTGGCGCGTCCCGCATTTGCTCGTGAACCCGGCCGAATTCCGCCTCACTGAAGACGTAGATGCAACGTTCCTGGCCCCTTGTGAGAACCAGTCCGCCGGCGAGCTCCTCGCGGAACTTGGCGGGAAGGATGATTCGGCCCTTTTCGTCCAGACGCGGCGAGTGTGTGCCGAGAAACACGGCCCACCGCCTGTCTGTTCGTAGGAAGCCCAACGTCCCCTGTGCTGCCACTACCCTCTTACGTCCTCCACATTACTCCACATCCCTCCACAGTCAACGACACGCCGAAGGTTTCTGCGTCAATTTGTGGGACCGCCTGACGTCCAGTTCCCTGCAATGGCAGGGAAATGGGCCCCGTGGTGGGAAGTGGAGGAATTATGGCGGG
>NZ_AUPJ01000401.1:0-5104 GCF_000427315.1 Arthrobacter sp. TB 26 | reverse complement strand
CCGCCTGCCGGCCGGCGTGGGACCCGGGCACGGCCGCAGGGGCCCGGGCCTGCACCCTGGGGTCCGTTTTTCGGCGGGAAAGGCCGGTGCCATGCGTGGTTTGTGCGGCGCAAACAGAAAAAGACCCGCCGGAGCGGGTCTTTTGTGCCACGTGCTTTTTTCCTGTGGTGGGAAGTGGAGGAGGGTGAGGGAAGGGTACTGACTGGGGAACGATGCGCCTGGCCGGGTCAGGGTTCGCCGCGGTGCCTCTCGTCCCAGCGTTCCTCAAGATTGCTCATGAATGAACTCCTGGGTTTCCCCGATTTCCGGGCAGCGCCGGGGGCTTTGGACTTGCCGGCGGCCGCACCTCGCATGGTGGCGTAGTAGACCCCTGCGCCCATGACGACAAAGCCAAGGACTCCGACGAAGATGTTTTGGATTGTCACGCCCAACAGCAGCAGAACGACGCCGGCCAGTGTGGCCAGGACCCCGATCACCAGATGACGGGTTGACCATGAACGTCCCGCGTCCGAGCCCATCGAGCTGGCGAACTTGGGATCGTCCTCATGCAGCTGCTTCTCAAGTTGCTCCAGCAACTTCTGTTCGTGCTCCGAGAGCGGCATCACGACCTCCTTAAGTCGGCCAACGTCCGGACTGACGTGGCCAGTGTCCCTAAACCCACAACGCGCGGGAATCCCGCGTGGTTCCCATTCGCCGTCGTTGGTCGAATCGGGTGTACCACGGCCCCTTCCGGGGTGTTCAGCTGGTCATGCATTAGTCCGGACGCTCGATCCAGTCGTTCCAAACTTACGTATAAATAAGGATAGTTTGTTACGCCCTGTTCTGAAAGATGCCGAACGTCCCCTTGACGCCATGAAGGGGCGTACTGGACTGTCAGGGTCCGCCCGGGGTGTTCCCGGGGTCCAGGAGGCGGGCAGGAAGCACCGATTTTGTGCCAAACTTCCGGGTCACCTGATCCAGGACCTGTTCAGCCGCGCGCCAGTTGTCGTCCCTGCGGTCAAGGCTCAACTGCAGCGGCGCCTGTGCTGCCTCCTCGAGCTGCTCGGCCCTGATGCCTACGAGCCGGACGGTCATGGGACGGTCGCCCAGCGATTCCAGCAGCTGGACGGCGACGGCGTACAGCAACTGGGCGCTGTCGATGGGCGTGCTCACCGTGCGGCTGCGGGTGATCGTGGAAAAGTCCGCGTAGCGCAGCTTCAGGGCCACGGTGCGGGCGTGCATGCCGGCGCTGCGGAGCCGCTCCGCCGTCCGGTGCGAGAGGCGCAGCAGTTCCCGGTGCAGCAGCGCCTCGTCGGCCGTGTCCACGGCGAAGGTCTCTTCCGCGCCGATGCTCTTCTCGAGCCGGACGGGAGTGACCGGGCGGGGGTCAATCCCCCACGACAGCCGGTAGACGTGCTCTCCGGAAGCACCGAGCACCTTCCGGAGGGACGGCAGCGGGGACGCAGCGACATCCGCGACGGTCCGGATGCCCATCCGGGAGAGCACTTCGACGGTTTTGGCGCCGACACCCCAAAGGGCGCTGACCGGGAGGCTGTGCAGGTACGGAACGGTCTCCTCCGGACCGATGAGCAGCAGTCCGTTGGGCTTGCAGCGGGTCGACGCGATCTTCGCCACGAACTTGCTGGCCGCTATCCCCACGGACGCGGTGATGCCCAGTTCGCTGCGGACCCGGGTGCGGATGAGTTCGCCGATTCCACGGGGCGGGCCAAGCCTCCGGATGGCTCCCCCGACGTCGAGGAAGGCCTCGTCCACGCTCAGCGGCTCCACGAGTTCGGTAATCGAGCCGAAGATGGCCATGATCTGGCCGGACACCTCGTAGTACAGCTTGTGGCGGGGCTCGATAACGACGGCGGAGGGACACATCCGCATGGCAACCACCATTGGCATGGCCGACTTGACGCCAAATTTCCGGGCTTCGTAGGAAGCGGACAGCACGACGGAACGGTCCGCGGGGTAGCCCACGATGACGGGTTTACCCACAAGCGCCGGGCGGCTGCGCAGTTCCACGGAGACAAAGAACGCGTCCATGTCCACGTGCATGATGCTGCTCCGCCGGAGCTCGCGTATTTGTGCTTCGCCGAGCCGCCGGGCTGCGCCCTGGGGAGACTGCTCCCGCTGCTGTTTATCCTGGTCCGGCCCCACGTCTTCAATCCTATGCCCCGGGACTGACTAAACTGGAGGCTGCATCCGGCGTCAACACCAGGAGGAAAGTCCCTGTGAAGGAATTTGGACAGCGCAAACGTGCTGCGGTAGCCGTTATGGCGGCGGGCACGCTGATGGCCCTGGCCGCTTGCACGCCCGCCAACCCCGGGACTGCTTCCTCGGGGTCCCCGTCAGCCTCCACTGCGCCGTCCGCGGCCCAGCCCTCCACCACGGCGTCGGCGAGCCCCTCGGCGGAACCCGGCACCTCGGCCACCGTGGGCGCCCTGGTTCCCGGGTTCCCGGCGAAGCTCCTGCCGGTGATGCCCGGAGCGAAGATTGTCTCCAGCAGCTTTGACAAGACCACGACGCCCGCCACCGTGGCGCTCGTCGGCAGCATCTCCGCGCCGTCGGGCGACGTGCTGGCCTTCTACACGACGGAACTGGTTGCCCAGGGCTTCCAGGCCGTTCCGGGGGAAACCGTGGGCGCCGTACCGTCCAAGGACTTCCTCCGCGGCGACAACGACACGGTCAACCTTTCGGTGATCGAAACCGCCGGCATGTCCACGTTCACCATCGGCGCGAACGTCGCCGCCGAGTCCGTCAAGTGACCCTCGCGGAGCAGTTGCGCCTGGAACAGGCCGCCTATGTAGCCGCGGTCGCCGGAAAACTCACCGATTTCCTGACCACCCGCCAGTCGGTGATGTCCTCGATCTCCCCGGACATCGATCCGCTGATGGGATCGATCTCGAACCTCGTCACCGGCGGAAAGCGCCTGCGGGCACTCATGTGCTATTGGGGCTGGCGGGGCGCCGGCGGCGAGGCAGGAGCCAATGAGGTGGTGACGGCGGGCTCGGCGCTGGAGCTTTTCCAGGCCGCAGCGCTGATCCACGACGACATCATTGACCGCTCGGATACCCGCAGGGGCGGACCCAGCGTGCACCGGCGCTTCAGCGAACTGCACGAGACGCAGGGATGGGCGCTGGACAGCGAACGGTTTGGGCACGCGGCCGCGATCCTGACCGGCGACCTGTGCCTGTCCTTCAGCGAGGAATCGTTTACCGAGATCGGGCAGAGTGCAGCCTCCGGAACCCGGGCACGGCTGATCTTCAACCTGATGCGCGCCGAGGTGATGGCAGGTCAGTACCTGGATATCCTCGAGGAAGTGGCCGGGCCGAAGCGTGACCGGGCCGGAGCCGTCAGCCGGGCCCAGTCCATCATCCGCTTCAAGTCGGCCAAGTACTCCACTGAGCATCCGCTGGCCCTCGGCGGCGCCCTGGCCGGTGCCCACGACGAACTGCTCCGCGGCTACTCCGCCTTTGCCCTGCCGCTGGGCGAGGCCTTCCAGCTCCGTGACGACGTCCTGGGAGTCTTCGGCGACCCGGTCACCACCGGCAAACCGGCGGGAGACGATCTCCGTGAAGGCAAGCGGACCGTGCTGATCGCCTTTGCCCTGGACCTGGCCAGCCCGGCGGAGTCAGCGTTCATTGACGCGAAGCTGGGCAGCCCCGGGCTGGACGACGCCGACGTGGACGAAATCCGCCGCATCATCGCCGACTGCGGCGCACTCCAGGCCACGGAAGTGCTCATCGAGGAGTTCGGACGCGCAGCTTTTTCTGCCCTTGACCTCCTGCCGCTCGAGGAGCTGCCCAAAACGGCGCTCCGGAAGCTGGCTGAAGCCACGGTCAGCCGCGCTGCCTGACCAGCCTGAGCCGGCACTGCCCGGCCGGACCGGTATCCCAAGGGATACAGACAACGCAGGCCCCGCACCTCGTATTGGAGGTGCAGGGCCTGCGTTAGTTAAGGACCGCGTCAGCCAAAGACCGTCAGCTGGAGACTGCGTCAGCTAAAGACTGGTCAGCTGAAGACGGGGTCAGCTGAAGACGGGAAGGCCGTGGGCGGCTACCAGGCCAGGGACTGCGCCCGGCGCCGGATTTCCGTTTTGCGGCCCTCACGCAGGGCATCGATGGGGCGGCCGCGCAGGGATTCATCGGGCGTAAACAGCCAGGTAATGAGTTCCTCGTCGGAATAACCGGCATCGGCGAGGACCACAATCGTTCCTTTAAGGCTCTCAACGGCGTGACCGTCCTGGATGAATTCCGCAGGAACGCAACGAATCCGGCGTTCACCAACCCGCAATGCCGCCAACGCCCGTTCGTCCAGGAGCGCATGGACCTTGGTAATTGAAACGTTCAGAAGCTGTGCGACATCGGGCAGGGGCAGCCATTCGCCCACAAGGCTTTCTACATTACTCACGGATCAAGATTGCCATGCCGGCAGCCCCTGCGCCTAGTCGACGCCCACCAGTTAAATTGCGGCTGTCCGGACGCCGCTTCCGACGGCGGCCGCTGCTCCTTGCCCGACACTCCGCAAACACTCGTTTGCGGAATGTCAAACAGTTCTTGTGATAATTCGCAATTCGTGAGAGATTCACATAGATCACATTTGTAACAGCAATAACTTGAGTCACACTGGTAACACCAGTAACGCCGGCCAGACCCGCAGCGTTCGCCGCTGAGAAGAGGACCTTTCCCATGACGACGTCACGTTCGCCAAAGCCCACCGCGAGGCCCAGCCTGCCGATGATTGCGGCCACGACGGCGGCCCTTCCCGCCGTCGTGCTGTCTTCCTTGGCGATCGCCCAGCCGGCCGCGGCAGAATCGCGTCCCCGCGCCATCCCGGCCACACTGGCTGCAGCCATGCAGGCACAGGCCCAGGGACAGACCGTCCGGTCGATCAGTTCAGCGATGATTCCTGCCGGTTCCGTCCCGGCGGCCATGCCCACCGCGTTCCGCCCCGCCCAGGTTTCCGCACCGGCGGAGTACACGATCGCCCGCGGTGACACGATCAGTGGAATCGCCGGCAAGTTCGGCCTGGACACCTACGCCATCCTGACGTTGAACCAGCTGCAGGCGAACACGATCATCTACCCCGGGCAGAAGATCAAGCTCGGCGGCTCGGCCAC
>NZ_AUPJ01000400.1 GCF_000427315.1 Arthrobacter sp. TB 26 | reverse complement strand
CCCGCCAGCGCGAACCGGACATCCAGACCCGGCCGTCGGCGATGATCCGCGCCGTCACGGCGCGCGTGGTGGCGTCGTCCCCGAAGGCCAGCGAGACCTGGGTGTAGTCGACGTCGTTGAGCACCTCGACGCCGTCCAGCGCCGCGAGCTGCTCCGCCAGTTGCGAGGCGCGCTCCGCGAGCCTGTGGACCTGCCCGGCCACCCCGGCCTGCCCCAGCGATTTGAGCGCGGCCCAGACCGGCACGCCGCGGGCCCGCCGGGAGAGTTCCGGGACGGTCTCCAGCGGGTCCCCCGCCCCGTCCCCAGTCTGGATCAGGTAGCTCGTGTGCACGCCCATGGACGAACGGAGGGCTGTCCGGTCCCGGACCACGACGATCCCGCAGTCATAGGGGACGTTGAGGGTCTTGTGCGCATCGGTGGCCCAGGAATCGGCCAGGTCCATCCCCGCGGTCAGGGCGGAGAGTCCCGGCACGGCGGCGGCCCAGAGCCCGAAGGCGCCGTCCACATGGACCCAGGCGCCGTGGTCCTTCGCCACCCTGACGGCCTCGGCGAACGGGTCGAAGGCTCCGGAATGCAGGTTCCCGGCCTGCAGGCAGACGAGTGCCGGACCGGAGCCTTCGGCGAGTTGCCGTTCAAGTTCGGCCGGGATGATCCGTCCCTGCCGGTCCGACGGAACCGGGGTTGGCGTGCCGAGCCCCAGGTAGCGCAGCGCCAGGTCCACGGAGTCGTGCCGTTCCCGGCCAACGAGGCAGCGGATTCTGGGGGCGCCGAACAGCCCGTCACGCTCGAGGTCCCAACCCGCGTCCGCCATCAGCCGCCAGCGGGCGGCGGCGAGTCCGGCGAAGTTCGCCATCGTGGCGCCGGTGACGAAGCCGACGTCGGACTCCTCGGGTAGGCCAAGGAGCCCGACGAGCCAGTTCCCGGCGGCTTCCTCGATCGCGGACACCGCCGGCGCGGCATAGCGCAGCACCGCATTCTGGTCCCAGGCGCTGACCAGCCAGTCGGCAGCCAGCGCGGCCGGCAGCGTGCCGCCGATGACCCAGCCGAAGAAGCGGCCGGAGGGCATGGCCATCAGTCCGGGCTCTGCCTTCGTCGCCAGGTAGTCCACTACCTCGGCCGCCGGTGTTCCGTCCCGGGGCAGCGGACCGCCGAAGTCGGCCGCGAGGTCCGCCGCGGTCACGCGGGGGCCAACATGCCGGGTTTCCTGGCTCTCCAACCACTGCCGTGCGTGCCGGGCCGCAGCCTCCAGGGCATCGCCGTAGCGTTCTTCCGGTGCTGACATAGCTGCATGCTACGCCCGCGGGCCCGGTGCGGGCAGCCCCTGCGGGAGCAGGCACGGGAGCGGGCGCCGGTGCGGGCCCGGGGCGCTGATGCTACGCGATGCTGTCCTGCCAGATGTCGGAGCCGAGCTTGATGACCAGCGCCCCCACGACGGCGAGGAACACAACGCGGATGAACTTGTTTCCCTGTTTGACGGCCGTCCGGGCGCCAAGGTACCCGCCGGCCATGTTCGCCAGGCCCAGGACGAGCCCGAGTCCCCACAGCACGGCACCGTGCGGCACGAAGAACAGCAGGGCGCCGGCGTTGGTGGCCATGTTCACGATCTTGGCCTTGGCGCTTGCTTCGAGGAAGGCGTAACCCATCGCCGAGACGAGCGCGATGATCAGGAAGGATCCGGTGCCGGGACCGATCAGGCCGTCATAGAAGCCGATCACGCCGCCGATCAGGCACGCCAGCACATAGTGCCGGTGTCCGCTGTGCCGCAGCCTGGTCAGTTCCCCCACGTTGGGGCGGAAGGCGGTGAAGAGCGCGACGGCGACGAGCGCCACCACGATGATGGGTTTGAACACGCTCGCCGGGAGGTTCGCGGCGAGCACTGCCCCGCCGAAGCTGCCGGCCATGGCGATCACCGCCATGGGCAGCGCGGTGCGCAGGTCCGGCCGCACCCGGCGGTAGTACGTGACGGCACTGGTCGTCGTGCCGAAGATCGAGCCCATCTTGTTCGTCGCCAGTGCCTGCACCGGGCTGATGCCCGGCACCAGCAGCATGGCCGGGAGCTGGATCAATCCCCCGCCGCCGACGACGGCATCGACCCAGCCGGCGGCGAAGCCGGCGACCACGATCAGGATGAGAGTGCTGAGCTCGATCGACTCGAGTCCGGAAACCACGCCCGTGGGTGCAGCGCGTTAGCTGTTGCGGACGGCGTCGACCACGTAGTCGACAGCCTTCTCAACGGCGATGTTTTCGGCGTTGCCGCTGCGGCGGTCCTTGATCTCGACGACGCCGTCCACCAGCCCGCGTCCGACGGCGAGGATGGTCGGCACGCCGACGAGCTCTGCGTCGCCGAACTTCACGCCCGGGGACACCTTGGGACGGTCGTCGTAGATCACCTCGAGGCCGGCAGCTTCCAGGTCAAGGGCCAGCTTCTCCGCGGCGGCGAAGATCTCCTCGCCGCGGCCAACGGCCACCACGTGGACATCGGCCGGTGCGACGGCGCGCGGCCAGATGAGGCCCTTGTCGTCGTGGTTGGATTCGGCCAGGGCCGCGACGGCGCGGGTGACGCCAACGCCGTACGAACCCATGGTGACCACGACCTGCTTGCCGTTCTGGTCCAGGACCTTGAGGTCCATGGCTGCGGCGTACTTGCGGCCGAGCTGGAAGATGTGGCCCATTTCGATGCCACGGGCGGTTTCCAGCGGGCCTGAGCCGTCGGGGGCCTCGTCGCCGGCGCGCACCTCGGTGCACTCGATGACGCCGTCCCAGCCGAAGTCGCGTCCGGCGACCAGGCCGAAGACGTGCTTGCCGGCCTCGTTGGCGCCGGTGACCCACGCGGAGCCCCGGACCACCCGGGGATCCACGAGGTACAGGAGTTTGGCGGCGCCCTCGGTGCCCAGCAGGGGCGCATCCAGGGACAGGCCGGGGCCGAGGTAGCCCTTGACGATGAGGGGCTGCTTCTTGAGGTCTTCCTCGTTGGCGGCCTCGATGGTGATTTCGCCGCCGATCGGCAGGAAGGACCCGATATTTGCTTCCACACGCTTGAGGTCAACGCCGCGGTCGCCCGGCACGCCGATGACGACGATCTGGCGTTCGCCGGTCGGCAGGGTGACGGCGAGGACGACGTTCTTGAGTGTGTCGGCGGCAGCCCAGGCGCCGCCGTCGGCCTCGCTGCGGGGCGCCAGTGCGTTGGCGGCGTCCACGAGGGTCTCGATGGTGGGGGTATCCGGGGTATCCCGGACCTCTGCGGCGGGAGCGTTGCTGAAGTCGATGTCCGCGGGGACCACGGTGGTGACGGCCTCGACGTTGGCTGCGTAGCCGCCGGCGGAGCGGACGAAGGTGTCCTCGCCGATCTCGGTGGGGTGCAGGAATTCCTCGCTCTTGGAGCCGCCCATGGCGCCGGCGGTGGCTGCCACCGGGATCACTTCGAGGCCCAGGCGCGCGAAGATCTTCAGGTAGGCGCCCCGGTGCGCGGCGTAGCTGGCGTCCAGGCCGGCGTCGTCGACGTCGAAGGAGTAGGAGTCCTTCATGATGAACTCGCGGCCGCGCAGCAGGCCGGCCCGGGGGCGTGCCTCGTCGCGGTACTTGTTCTGGATCTGGTAGATGCTCAGCGGCAGGTCCTTGTACGAGGAATACAGGTCCTTGACCAGCAGGGTGAACATTTCCTCGTGCGTGGGGGCCAGCAGGTAGTCGTTGCCCTTGCGGTCCTTGAGCCGGAAAATGCCGTCGCCGTACTCGGTCCAGCGGTTCGTGGCCTCGTAGGGCTCCTTGGGCAGCAGGGCCGGGAAGTGCACTTCCTGGGCGCCGATGGCGGACATTTCCTCGCGGATGACCGCCTCCACCTTGCGCAGCACGCTCAGGCCCAGCGGAAGCCACGTGTAGATGCCCGGGGCAGCCCGGCGGATATACCCGGCACGGACCAGGAGCCGGTGGCTGGCCACTTCGGCGTCGGCGGGATCTTCACGCAAGGTGCGCAGGAACAGCTTGGAGAGTCGAAGGACCACTGGGTATCTATCCGTTTCTGGGAAGGTGCGGGGCAAAGCAGCAATGCTGTGAGTCAGTTGGAGAATCAGTTGGACCGGCAAAAACCGGCCCACAAGTCCAGGTACTAATCTACCGTCAGCCCGGACGCAGAAGAGCCACGCCATAACTGACGGAAGCCCCTGGCCGTTCCCGGCTGGTCATCCTGTCATGGCGTGGCTCTGCGGCCCCCAGTTCCGCCAAAGTTCCGGCTGTGGGCTCCTGGTGTTGCCCTCAAGGGCGTCTGCATCCCGGCACCTGCACCCGTGGAAACACGTGCCCATGCGACACGGCTAGCTCGAATTTATGTGACGCAGGGCACGAAAACAAGAGTCCCGATTCAGATATTTTGCTGTGATGCCAGAGTTACGGCTGGGATAGAAGATCACTGCAGTTATAAAAGTGCCTAAATTAGAAGGCACAGCTGTCAAAAAGGCCCTGCGGCCTAGAAAAGAACAGTGGCGAACGTGCCTACTTGGCGGAAGCCCACCCGCTCGTAGGTGGCGCGGGCCCGGGTGTTGAAATTGTTGACGTACAGGCTGGTGACCGGGGCGAGGGTCTGGGCCAGGACGACGGCGGCTGCCATGTACCCTGCACTGAGGCCCTGGCCGCGGAACTCCGGGTTCATCCAGACCCCCTGCACCTGCGTTACCTCCGGGGTGACAGCGCCCAGCTCGGCTTTGAAGACCACCTCGCGCCCGGGGCTCAGGTGGACCATGGAATGTCCCTCGCGGATGAGGCCTCTGACCCGGCGGCTGTAGTACTCCCGGCCGCCGAGGTAGGGCGAATAGCCCACTTCCTCCTCGAACATCGCCGCGCACGCGGGCAGGATCCGGTCGAAGTCCGCCAGCTGGCCGAAGCCAAGCTGCGGATTCGGGGTCACGGCGGGCGGCCCGGAAATTGTCATCAGCGGCTGGTCGTCGCGGATCTCGTGCGCCGTCTGGCCGAACAGTTCCAGCCCGGCGTACAGGGCC
>NZ_AUPJ01000399.1:9506-11001 GCF_000427315.1 Arthrobacter sp. TB 26 | reverse complement strand
GGCCGCCACCGCGCCGGCAAGCCCGGGGTCCAGCTGCACCGGCACCAGGTTGGCTCCGGCCCAGCAGGCGCCGAGGAGGGTGCCGCCGTCGAACACGCCCAGGATGCTGGCGCCGCCGGTGGTGGGCGCCGCCGAACCGGCGGTTGCCAGGTGCGACAGGATGAAGACATTGGCGACGGCGTCCTGCCGCGCCAGGTCCACGAGCTGGGAAGTGTCCGGGTCCCCAAGGGTCCGGACTGCGACGCCGGGAGCGGCACCCTCCTTACGAGACGCTAACCACGGGGCTACCCTTGACAGCATCTTCGCCATCGGCCTCCCCCATCTCTTCCGCGATACGCATGGCTTCTTCGATCAGTGTCTCAACAATCTGGTCCTCCGGGACAGTTTTGATGACTTCACCCCGAACGAAGATCTGGCCCTTGCCGTTGCCCGAGGCGACACCGAGGTCGGCTTCGCGGGCCTCGCCCGGTCCGTTGACGACGCAGCCCATCACGGCCACGCGCAGCGGGATCTCCATGCCTTCCAGTCCTGCCGTGACCTGCTCGGCCAGCGTGTACACGTCCACCTGGGCGCGGCCGCAGGACGGGCAGGAGACGATCTCGAGCTTGCGCGGGCGCAGGTTGAGCGACTGCAGGATCTGGTTGCCGACCTTGATTTCCTCCACCGGCGGGGCGGAGAGGGAAACCCGGATGGTGTCGCCGATGCCGCGGGACAGCAGGGCGCCGAAGGCCGTGGCCGACTTGATGGTGCCCTGGAAGGCCGGGCCTGCCTCGGTCACGCCGAGGTGCAGCGGCCAGTCGCCCTGTTCGGCCAGCATCTCGTAGGCGGCGACCATGATGACAGGATCGTTGTGCTTGACCGAAATCTTGAAGTCGTGGAAGCCGTGTTCTTCGAACAGCGAGGCTTCCCAGACGGCGGATTCCACGAGGGCTTCCGGGGTGGCTTTGCCGTACTTCTTCAGGATGCCGGGCTCGAGCGAGCCGGCGTTGATGCCGATCCGGATCGAGGTGCCGTGGTCCTTGGCCGCGCGGGCGATTTCCTTGACCTGGTCGTCGAACTTGCGGATGTTGCCGGGGTTCACCCGGACCGCCGCACACCCTGCCTCGATCGCGGCAAAGACGTACTTCGGCTGGAAGTGGATGTCCGCGATGACGGGGATCTGGGACTTGCGGGCGATGATCGGCAGGGCCTCGGCGTCGTCCGCGGACGGGCACGCGACGCGCACAATGTCACAGCCGGAGGCCGTGAGCTCGGCGATCTGCTGCAGCGTGGCGTTGATGTCCGTGGTGGGGGTGGTGGTCATCGACTGCACGCTGATCGGCGAATCGGAGCCGACGCCGACCGAACCCACCTTGATCTGGCGGGTCTTGCGGCGCGGCGCGAGGACGGGGGGCGGTGCTGACGGCATTCCCAGGCTGACCGAGGTCACATGGACTCCTTGTGTCGAAGTAGGTCTGGCGGGGGCGGCTAGGCGGCGTGGCCGGCCAGGAGGCCG
>NZ_AUPJ01000399.1:0-9498 GCF_000427315.1 Arthrobacter sp. TB 26 | reverse complement strand
CGGGAGCCCACGCCGTGGTGCGGGTGCCGGAGATGGCGCCGGCGGCGGCGAAGGGGTCCTGCTTGAGGACCTCGTTCAGGGCCTGCTCATCGGCGGCCTTGAAGACAAGCAGCGCACCGGCGCCGTCACCGTAGGGGCCGCTGGCGAGCAGCGTTCCTTCCTGGGCGAGTCCTGCGGTCCATTCGCGGTGGGCCGGGCGGGTGGCATCGCGGGCTTCGGAGGATTCGGCGTCGTATACGTACTCAACAGCAAAAACAGTCATACGGATACACTATCGCCCCGCCGGCCAGGTACCCATCCGGGCGCCTGGCGGGCTGGCTGGAGCGGCGGCGTCAGCCGAGGACGAGCACCTTGGCCAGGGCCGCGACGCCGGCCGCCCACAGCAGCGAGGTAAGGGTGCCGATGATGAACCGCTCTGCGGCAACCGGGGTCTCCTTCAGCTCGGCAAAGCGGCCCAGGCCCTTGATCGCGACCACATAGGCGATGGCGACCGGCTCGCCGGCGAGGATTGCGAGGCAGACCGCGAGGCGTTCCAGCACGCCGATGATCGCGCCGCCGCGCAGGATCCGGACGCTGCTGACCGAGGCGGCCGCGGTGCCTGCTGCCGGGGCAGCTGTGGCTGCGGTGGCCATGGTGACCGGGGTGTCACTCGTGGCCGAGGGATCAACGGTGACATCCGCCGCCGGGTCGGCCGCCGGGTCGGCAGCACCGGCGCCGGCGTCCTGCCGGTCATCGATGGTCCGGGCGAGCCGGAAGACCAGGGCCGTGACGGGCCAGCCGGCAAATCCGGCGATGAGCAGTGTCAGGGTGATCCAGAGGGCGTTCACCGGTCTCCTTCCATACTGTCCGGGGTGCGCGGGTCCGCGTGCCGGCTTGGGGTTGGGTCCAGGTCCGCGGACCGGTCCGTGGGCTGTCCGCGGGCGTCGTCGTTTCCGGTGATGACTCCGTGGGCGAAGGCCAGTAGCATTTCCGCCGCGGGCCGCGCCGCCCATTCTTCCTGCCAGCCGGAGCGCAGCAGTGCACGGCTCACCGATTGTTCGGTGATTCCCAGTTCCTGGGCAGCGATTTTCTGCGTCCCGTGTGTGCCGGAGTGGCCGTGCTGCACCGCGCGCAGCACATCTACGACCTTCCACTGAGCGGCCGTCCGGTCCTGGACCAGGCGACCGATCAGGCGCAGCACCGCCTCCGCATTGGCGCAGGCGCGTGAGCCGGCAGAGCCAGCGGGCGAGGGTGCGGCCTCTCCCCTGCGCAGGCCGCCGGAGACGACGGCGATTGGTACATGGGCAGCCCCGGACTTGGCCTTCTCGACGGCCACGCGCGCCGCAACGAAGGCCGGCCCCGACCCTTCCCGCGGGCTGGCCGGCAGCGGCAGGTCCACCGCACCCACGCCGATTCCCACGTACCAGCGGCCGCTGCGCAGGGCGTGCAGGGCGATGTCCACGACTTCGTCGGGGCGCTGCACGACCCCCTGGACCTCGTCACCCACGGAACGCTCGAAGCGTCCGGCTGTGGAGAGCCCGGCCAGTTCCGCCAGGAGTCCCGGGACGCGGTCGACGTCGGTACTGCTTCCCCGCTGGTCGATTGTCATCACGTACATAGCCCCACCCTAAAGGGCTGATCTTACAGAATCAATCATTTTCAACTGATTACTAAAAATAAGCCAAAATAAGCTGATACGGACAAATCAGCGCCATCCGGCTAGACCGCCGCTTACGCAGCTCAGGCTGCCGGGGCTCACCGTACCCCCGGAGCGCAGGGCTAAGGGCCGGACAGCCGAGCCGTTGACAGCTCCCTGGCGCCGGGCCAGTCTGGGGGCACAGCAACAACGATGCCGCGGAGGTGGGCCGGTGCCGACACCAACGGAAGCGGCGTTCATCGTTTTCGGCCTCGGTTCCCAGGCCGTGCTCGCCGCTTTCTTCGCCGCCCGGCGCTGGCGTCCCGGACTCGCCGACCGCCTGGGCTGGCTCGCCTACGCCGTCGCCGGGCTCGGACTTCCGCTCGGCCTCTGGTTCCTCACCGGAGGGCAGTCCTGGCGGCTGTATGTGGGCCCGCTCCTGCTCGGCGGCTGGTCGCTCTTCGGCAGCTACCTGGATCTCTGGCGCCGGGTGGAATGGCGGTCACCGCCCAGGCCGGGACTGTTGATCCCCTACGTGGCCCTGTACTTCTGGGCACAGATGTTCCTGTGGTGGCCGCTCTGGGACGGCCAGCGCCTCGCGTGGTCCGTCTTCCTGGTCCTGTTTTGCGTCAACACCGCCCTGAACCTTGCCGGACATTTCCGCAGGCCGGAGGGCCGCGGCGTCAGCCGAAGAGGTTGACGGGCTTGACGATGTCCGCGTAGATCAGCAGGGCGCCCATGCCCATCAGCAGCACCGCCACCACGTAGGTGACCGGGAGCAGCTTGGCGATGTCGAACGCGCCGGGATCCGGGCGGCCGAAGAGCTTGGCGATCCTGCGCCGCGCCCCTTCGTACAGCGCGCCGGCCACATGGCCGCCGTCGAGCGGCAGCAGCGGAATGAGGTTGAAGACGGCCAGGGCGAAGTTGAGCCCGGCCAGCAGCCCCACCAGGGTGGCGACCCGGGACTGCATCGGCACCTGCTCCATCGCCGCGACCTCGCCGGCCACGCGCCCCACCCCGACCACGCTGATGGGTCCGTTGGGGTCGCGGGGCTCTTCGCTGAACGCCGCCTTCGCGACACCAACGACGCGCGCCGGGAGGTTCACGACGACGCCGGCGATCTGCTTGATGTTCTCACCCGCCATCGGCAGAACCGTCGACGCCGGCTGCGGCACAAGCGCGGTCTGCGCACCGATGCCCAGGAAGCCGACGTCCTGGTACTGGAGGGCGCCGTCGGCGGCCTTGGCCTGGCGGCCGTCGTCGCCCATCACGGGACGGGCGGAGAGGACCGGGGTGACGGCGGTGGTGACCGGGACGCCGTCGCGCTCCACCGTGATGGTGACCTGCTTGTCCGCGGACGCGCGGATCCAGCCGGTGAGTTCGTCCCAGCTGGTCACGGGCTTGCCGTCGAAGGAGGTGATGACGTCGTTGGGCAACAGGCCCGCGGCGGCGGCGGGGGTGGGCTTGCAGTCGGCGGAGTCCGGGTCCACGGTTTCGCCGGCCTTCACCTGGCATTTGGAGACGTCGGCGATCGTGGTGGTCTGGGTGGCCATGCCGAAGCCCATCAGCAGGACGGCCGTCAGCACCAGTCCGATCAGCATGTTCATGGCCGGTCCGCCGAGCATGATGATGATCTTTTTCCAGACCGGGAGTTTGTAAAAGACGCGGTTCCCGTCGGCGGGGCCGACTTCCTCGTGGGCCAGGGAGCGGGCGTCCGAGGCGAGCGACTGGAACATGCCGGTGCTTGACGGACGGACCGTGCCGTCCTCCTTGTTCGGCGGGTACATGCCGATCATGGAGACAAAGCCGCCCAGCGGGATGGCCTTGAAGCCGTACTCGGTCTCACCCTTCTTGCGGGACCAGAGCGTGGGCCCAAAGCCGATCATGTACTTGGTGACGCGGACCTTGAACAGCTTGGCGGGCAGCAGGTGGCCCACCTCGTGGAGGGCAATGGACACGGCGATGCCGATCGCCACAAAGACGACACCGAGGATAAAGAGGAGGACGGGACTCATACTTCGATCTGCTGCTTCCTAGACGCTTCTGACGGCTAAACGTTCGTGGGTGCGGGCGCGTGCCCATCTTTCAGCATCCAGCACGGACTCCACCGTCAGCCCGGAGGACCCTGTGTGTTCGCTGAGGACTGCTTCGATGGTATCGACGATGTCGGTGAACCGGATCCGGCCGGCATGGAAGGCCATGACGGCCTCCTCGTTCGCGGCATTGAAGACGGCCGGGTACGTGCTGCCCTGCTTCGCGGCATCCTTCGCCAGCCCGACGGCGGGGAACGCCACGGTGTCGAGGGGCTCGAAGGTCCAGCTGGTGGCCTGGGTCCAGTCGCAGGCCCGGGCGGACTTCGGCACCCGGTCCGGCCAGCCGAGGCCCAGGGCGATGGGCAGGCGCATGTCCGGCGGGGAGGCCTGGGCGATCGTGGAGCCGTCGATGAACTGGACCATGGAGTGGACCACGGACTGCGGGTGGACCACGACGTCGATCCGGTCGAGCGGGATGTCGAAGAGCAGGTGCGCCTCGATCACTTCCAGGCCCTTGTTGACCAGGCTGGCGGAGTTGGTGGTGACCATGAGGCCCATGTCCCAGGTGGGGTGGGCGAGGGCGTCCTGCGGGGACACATCGTGCAGCTCCTCGCGGGTCTTGCCGCGGAACGGCCCGCCGGATGCCGTCAGGATCAGCCGGTCCACCTCGGCCGTGGTGCCGGAGCGCAGGCACTGGGCGATGGCGGAGTGTTCGGAGTCGACCGGGACGATCTGGCCCGCGCGTGCCGCGGCCTTGACCAGGGCGCCGCCGACGATCAGGGATTCCTTGTTGGCCAGGGCCAGGGTGGCGCCGGATTTGAGTGCGGCGAGGGTGGGGGCCAGGCCGATGGATCCGGTGATCCCGTTGAGCACCACGTCGGCTTCGATCTCCGCGATCCGGGTGGAGGCGTCCGGTCCGGTGATGATCTCGGGGCGGTAGCCCGTCACGCCNCCGCGCCGGCGGCGTCGTCGATCAGCGTCTGCAGGGCCTTCGCGTCGCCGGTGGCGGCGCCGACGGCCCGGGCACGGGTGTGGACGGCCTGCCGGGCCAGGAGTTCGAGGTTGCCGCCGCCCGCGCTGAGCGCGACGACCTCGAAAAGGTGCGGGGCGCCGTCGACGACGTCAAGCGCCTGTGTGCCGATGGAACCGGTGGACCCGAGGAGGACGATCTTGCGCGGCTGCATGGTTTAAGTATCCCGTACCGGGTTCGGTGCTCGGATCTCCCGTCGAGGTGGCATGTCACGGCAGTGTTTGCGCGAAACACTGCCGCGAAGTGCCCACTCGGCGTCTGCATGGTGCTGCGTCCCGAGGCGTAACGTGGGGATCGTGGAGTGGACGGCCTGGTTTGACGCGCCGG
Source organism: Arthrobacter sp. TB 26 (assembly GCF_000427315.1). GTDB lineage: Bacteria > Actinomycetota > Actinomycetes > Actinomycetales > Micrococcaceae > Arthrobacter. The sequence goes on along the minus strand of NZ_AUPJ01000399.1, from coordinate 4,493 downwards.
AGTACGAGTTCGCCCGGCAGGTGCTGCAGCGCGGCATCGCCATGCTCTATTTTGTGGCCTTCCTGTCCTCACTCAACCAGTTTCCCGCCCTCCTCGGCGAGCGCGGGCTGTTGCCGGTGCCGGAGTTCCTGGCACGCTCCAGCCGGCTGCGCAGGCCCACCCTGTTCAGCTGGCGCTACACGGACCGGCTGCTGCGCACGGTGTGCTGGGCCGGGATGGCAATTGCCGCCGCGGTCGTCCTCGGCCTGCCCCAGATTGGCCCGCCATGGGTTCCCCTGCTGGCGTTCCTGGCACTGTGGCTGTTGTACATGTCGATCGTGAATGTGGGGCAAACCTTCTACGGCTTCGGCTGGGAGATGCTGCTGCTCGAGGCCGGGTTCATTGTGGCGTTCCTCGGCTCGGACCAGACTCCCCCGCCGCGGACCATCCTGATCCTGCTGGCCTGGCTGGTGTTCCGGCTGGAATTTGGCGCCGGCATGATCAAGATCCGCGGCGGCCGGGAGTGGCGTGACCTGACCGCCCTCGACTACCACCACGAGACCCAGCCGATGCCCGGGCCGCTCAGCCGGCAGGCCCACTTGCTGCCGAAGCCGTGGCACCGGGCGGAGGTCCTGGGCAACCATTTTGCGCAGCTGGTGGTGCCCTTCTTCCTCTTTGCCCCGCAGCCGCTGGCCAGTGTGGCGGCGGGCATCATCATCTTTACGCAGCTCTGGCTGGTGGCGAGCGGGAACTTCGCCTGGCTGAACTGGATGGCGATCCTGCTCGCCTTTGCCGCGGTCAGTGATCCCGTGGCGCATGCCGTCATCCCGGCGATCCCGCTCGACTGGCACCCGGCGGCGGCCGGCACCGGGGCGGCAGGTGCAGCTGACGCTGACGCTGTGTCAGCGGGCAGCCAGGCGCCCGTCGCGTGGCTTGTGGTGGTCCTGGTCGCCACCGTGCTGCTTGTGGTGCTCAGCTACCGCCCGATCGAGAACCTGTTCTCCCACTACCAGCTGATGAACGCCGCCTTCAACCGCTGGCAGCTGGGGAACACCTATGGCGCCTTCGGCACGGTCACGAAGCAGCGGATCGAAATCGTGGTGGAAGGAACCCTCGCCGCGGAGCCCGACGACACGGCGGACTGGCGGGAATACGGTTTCCGCGGAAAGCCCGGCGAGGTCCGCCGGATCCCGCGCCAGTGGGCGCCCTACCACCTGCGCCTCGACTGGCTGATGTGGTTCCTGCCGCTGCGCACCGTGCACGAGCAATGGTTCTACGCCTTCCTGGCCAAACTGCTGGAGGCCGACCGGCCCACCCTGCGCCTGCTGCGGCATGATCCGTTCGACGGCGCCCGGCCCCGCTGGGTGCGGGCCAGCAGCTACCTGTACCGCTTTGCCACCCGGGCGGAGTTCCGTGCCACCGGCCAGCGCTGGATCCGGATGCTGCTGGACGAGTCCATTCCGCCGCTGTCCCTGCCGCCCGGGAACTGAGGTGTCTGGGGACTGAGGTGCCCGGGCACTCGCCCGGGCACCCCTCCACCCTGCCTAGACGGACACCTCGTCCTTCACCGGCAGGGCCTCCAACGAGGCCTGGCGGCGGCGGAGCCACCAGGAGCCCACGAAGATCAGCGCCATGGAGACGTAGACCACCACGGCGAACGGCGAAGAGAACAGCGCCGTGGGGTCGTTCTGGGAGAGCTGCAGCGAACGCCGCAGCTGCACTTCGAACATCGGCCCGAGGATCATCGCCACCACCATGGGCGCCACGGGGTAGCCGTAGCGGCGCATGAAGTAGCCCAGGATGCCGACCACCAGGAGGATACCGACGTCGGCTGCGGCGAAGTTCACCGAGAAAGCGCCCAGGGCCGCGAAGACCAGGATGCCCGCGTACAGGTAGGGCCGCGGGATCTGCAGGATCTTCACCCAGAGCCCGACCAGGGGCAGGTTCAGCACGAGCAGCATCAGGTTGCCCACGTACAGCGAGGCGATCAGGGTCCACACCAATGCGCCCTGGTTCTCGAAGAGCAGGGGCCCGGGCTGGATCTGGTAGCGCTGGAAGGCAGTGAGCATCATGGCCGCGGTCGCCGTCGTCGGAATTCCGAGCGTCAGCAGCGGGACCAGGACGCCGGCCGCAGCGGCGTTGTTCGCCGCTTCCGGACCTGCGACACCCTCGATGGCGCCCTTGCCGAACTGTGCCTTGTTCGCGCCCTTGGCCAGTTTCCGTTCCGCGGCGTAGGACAGGAAGGTGGAGACGTCCGCGCCGCCGGCCGGTACCGTGCCGATGGGGAACCCGATGAAGGTGCCCCGCAGCCACGGCTTCCACGACCGCTTCCAGTCCTCCTTGGACAGCCAGGCGTTTTTGCCCTTGCTGACCGGGATGACCTCGACCGGGCCGTGCCGCAGCTTCGACGCCACGTACAGGGCCTCACCGAGGGCGAAAAGGCCCACGGCGACGAGGACCATGTCGATCCCGTCCACCAGCGTGGGGTTGTCGAAGGTGAAACGCTGTTGCGCGGTGCTGTCATCGATGCCGATCATCCCGATGAACAGCCCCAGTGCCAGGGAGGCGAGGCCGCGCAGCACGGAGGCGCCCAGCAGGGCACCGACGGTGAGGAATGCCACCACCATCAGGGCCACATAGTCCACGGGGCCCAGGCCCACGGCCAGTTCCGCGACCACGGGCGCCAGGAAGGACAGCAGCACGGTCGCAATGGTGCCGGCGACGAACGAGCCGATCGCCGCCGTCGCCAGTGCCGCCGCGCCCCGGCCCGCCTTGGCCATCTTGTTGCCCTCGAGCGCCGTGACGATCGAGGACGACTCGCCCGGTGTGTTGAGCAGGATGGAGGTGGTGGAACCGCCGTACATGCCGCCGTAGTAGATGCCGGCAAACACGATCAGGGCTGCCGCGGGATCCAGCGCATAAGTGATGGGCATCAGCAGCGCCACGGTCATCGCCGGGCCGATGCCGGGCAGCACGCCGACGGCGGTGCCGACGAACACGCCGCCCAGGGCGTAGAGCAGGTAGACCGGCTGGAGCGCCGTCGAGAAGCCCTCCAGGAGCATCATGAAGCTATCCATGGAAGAACGGCACCCCCTCAAGCAGGGGTCCCGGCGGCAGGGACACGCCCAGCAGCCCGCCGAAGACGTACTGCAGCACGAGCGCCAGCACCACGGAAATGATGACTGCCTTCCAGAGCGGCTTCGCCTCGAGGGACCACGCCGCCCCGCTGAACAGCACGGCCGCGGCAACGGGCCAGCCGGCCGGTTCGATCAGGAAGATGTGGAGGACCACGAAGCCCACGAGTTTCGCCAGGGCCAACCAGTCGGTCTTGGCGGTGACGTCGAGGTCTTCGCTTTCCTCGGCCTCGCCCACCTTGCCGCGGAACACCTGGGCCACGATGCCCGTGCCGACGAGCACCAGCATGGCGCACACGATGTAGGGGAAGGCCCGCGGGCCGATGCCGGTCTCCGACGGCGGGATCGGGATGGACCCCGCCGCCAGGAGGCCTGCTGCGCCCACGCTCACGAACACCAGGGCGAAAAGGATCTCCCCCGTGGGCCGCTTGGCGGGCGTGCTGACTTGGACGGACATTGTTACTTGACCAGTCCGATCTCGGTCAGCGTGGTCTTGACCTTGGCGATGTCCTCCGTGAGGAAGGTCTTGAACCCGTCGCCGGCGAGGAAGGCATCATCCCAGTTGTTCTTGGCCAGGGTTGCTTTCCAGGCTTCGGAGCTGTGCAGCTTGGTGACAACCTCGGTCAGCTTCGCCTTCTGCGCGTCATCAATGGAACCCGGTGCGACGACGCCGCGCCAGTTGGTCAGCACGACGTCGATGCCCTGGTCCTTGAGCGGCTTGACGCCCGGCAGGGCCGGGGCCTCGGACGTGCCGGAGACGGCGAGCGCCCGGACCTTGCCGGCCTTGACCTGCTCGGCGTACTCCCCCACGCCGGAGATGCCGGCCTGGACCTTGTTGCCGAGCAGTGCAGCGATCGATTCGCCGCCGCCGGAGTAGCCGATGTAGTTGAGCTTGTCGGAGGCGATGCCCTGGGACTTCAGGATTTGGCCGGCCAGGATGTGGTCCGCGCCGCCCGCTGAGCCGCCGGTGATCGCGACACCCTTGCCGTTGGCCTTGATGTCATCCACGAGGTCCTGGACCGACTGGTACGTGGACGACGCCGGGACCACCAGGACCAGCGGCTCTTCGGTCAGGCGCGCAATGGGGGTGGTGTCTTCCAGCCGGGTCTTGGCGGCGTTGGTTTCCACGGCACCGACCATGACGTAGCCCATCACCATCAGCGTATTGGCGTCCTTTTCGGTGGCCAGCTTGGCGAGGCCGTTGGTTCCGCCGCCGCCGCCGATGTTGCTGACCTGGGCGGAGGTGACGAGCTTGTTGGACTGCAGGTCGGCCTGGATGGCACGGCCGGTCTGGTCCCAGCCGCCGCCCGGGTTCGCGGGAACGATGATGCTGAGCTTCTTGATCGGGTCGGCGGCCGCGCTCTGGCCTGCTGCCGCGCC